>NZ_NCJT01000149.1 GCF_002282565.1 Hyphomonas sp. 34-62-18 | reverse complement strand
CGCGCCTGACGCGGCGTGGTGATCACGCGGCGGCCGCCTTCGGGCAGCGGCAGCGAAGTGGTCGGCAACTGATCAAAGCCGATCAGGCGCGCGATTTCCTCAACGATGTCAGCCGACTGCTCCATGTCGAAGCGGTGCGACGGTGGCATCAGATACCAGGCGTCGCCTGCATCCTCGATGTCGAACTCGAGATCTTTGAGGATACGCTTCATTTCCGCCGGCTTGACGACGAGACCGGTCAGGCGCTCGACGTCTTTGGGGTAAAAGGTCACCTTCTGTGTCCGGATCGATATCGATCCGGCGATCTTGGCCTTCGAGACCTGCCCGCCGCCATATTCCAGGATCAGCGCAATCGCCAGATTGAGCCCATCGGTACAGCTTTGCGGATCAACACCGCGCTCGAACCGGTAACGCGCGTCCGAATGAATGCCCGTGGCCCGGCCGGTGCGCGCCGTGCGCAGCGGGTCGAACCAGGCCGATTCGATGAACACATCGGTTGTTTCAGCTGAAACCGCTGTGGATACCCCGCCCATGACGCCGCCCAGGCCGATGACACCGGAGTTGTCAGCGATGACGCACATATCGTCTGTGATCAGATAAGTTTTCCCATCCAGCGCTTCGAGCGTCTCGCCCTTCTTGCCAAGGCGCGCGACGACAGCGCCGGAGAGCTTGGCGGCGTCATAAACATGCAGCGGCCGGGCGCGATCGAGCGATATATAGTTCGTTATGTCCACAAGCAGCGACTTCGGCTGAAGGCCGGCCGCCTTGAGGCGCGCCTGCATCCAGTCCGGAGACGGACCATTGGTGACACCGCGAATAAGCGCGCCAGCGAACATCGGGCAGGCTTCAGGGGCCTCCAGCTTGATGTCGATGGGGCAGTCATAGCTGCCATTGATCTTCTTGGGATCATTGCGCAGGAAACGCCCTGCCCCGGCAGCGGCCAGATCGCGCGCGATCCCCTGCACGCCCAGCCAGTCTGGCCGGTTGGGCGTCACTTCAAAGTCGATCACCGGATCGGTCTGGCCAAGCGCCTCTGCGGCCGGCGTGCCAACCTTGAAATCGCCCTGCAGATCAATGATCCCGTCATGATCATCGCCGGTTTCCAGCTCCCGCGAGGAGCACATCATGCCATGGCTCTCGATGCCACGAATGGCGCGCGGCTTCTTGTCGAGCGCGAAATCGAGCCCCGGGATGAAGGTGCCGAGCGGGGCATAAATGGCCGTCATGCCTGTGCGGGCATTCGGCGCGCCGCAGACGATCTGTTTGACGCCGTCGATGGTGTCGACCGTGCAGACGCGCAGCTTGTCGGCATCGGGATGCGGCTTTGCCTCGATCACCTTGCAGACGGTGAACGGGGCAAGCTTCTCGCGCGGATCAATCACCTCTTCGACCTCAAGGCCGGCCTTGAGCATCAGATCGAGAATGTCCTGAAGCGATGCCTTTGTGACAAGGTGATCGTTCAGCCAGGAAAGTGAGAAACGCATCAGCTGAGCCCTCCGCTGACGGAGGGTGTAAGCCATGGCGAGAAGCCGTAATGGCGGGTCCATTGCGGATCTGCCTCGAAATAGGGGCGCAGGTCCGGCATGCCGTATTTCAGCATGGCGAGGCGATCGACCCCCATACCGAAGGCGAAGCCCTGATGCACAGCCGGGTCAATGCCGCAATTGCGCAGCACATTGGGATGCACCATGCCGCATCCGAGGATTTCCATCCAACGGTCGCCCGCGCCAATCTCGATGGCGTCGCCCCTGCGGGAATATTTCACGTCCATTTCGGCCGAAGGCTCCGTGAACGGAAAGAAGTGAGGCCGGAAGCGCGATTCCACATTGTCCACCTCGAAGAACGCCTTCACGAAATCGATGAGGCAGCCTTTCAGGTGCCCCATATGGATGCCCTTCTCGATGACGAGCCCTTCGACCTGATGGAACATCGGCGTGTGGGTCGCGTCCCAGTCATTCCGGTAAACCCGGCCGGGCACGAGAATGCGGATCGGCGGCTTTTCTTCCATCATCGTGCGCACCTGCACGGGGCTCGTATGCGTACGGAGCACTTTGGGCGTGTTGCCTTCCAGCGCCTGCATGAAGAAGGTGTCGTGCGTCTCGCGCGCCGGGTGGCCCAGCGGGAAGTTCAGCGCCGTGAAATTGTGCCAGTCGTCTTCGATGTCCGGGCCTTCGGCCACGGTGAAGCCCATATCGCCGAAGATGGCAGCGATTTCCTCGAACACCTGCATGACCGGATGCAGCGCGCCTTCGCCGGGGCCGGGCGCCGGAGGAAGCGTCAGGTCCACCCGCTCAGTCACCAGGCGCGCTTCCAGCTCGGCAGCCTCCAGCGCAGCCTTGCGCACACGGATGGCCTCATCCACGCGGGTCTTGAGGCTGTTGAGCAGAGGCCCCTGCTCCTTGCGCTCTTCCGGGCTCATCTTGCCGAGGGCGCCCATGAGGCCGGAGATACGCCCCTTCTTGCCCAGCTCGGCCACGCGCACGGCGTCCAGCGCGGCGAGGTCGCCCGCCGCGGCGATGGCGGCGAGAGCTTCTTGTTCGATCGCGGTTATGTCGGACACTTGGAATTTCCCTTTCAGGTCAGACCGTCGCGGCTTTCTAGTCGCTAGGATAAGGGCGAGGCAATCAGCAAAACGCCCGCAGGCCGGAACCCACGGGCGTCTCAGAAAACGAGGCGAGGCCGGGGGCGCCGATCAGGCGCGCGCAGCCTTCTTGCGAGCAAGGCGTGCGCGCTTGGTGTTACCAAACACGCGGACCTTTGCCCGCTTTCCAAGGTTTGCGGTCCATTTGGCGTTGCGGCGCTTGACGCGCGGCTTCTTGCCGGCGGTGAGAACGCTGTTCGGGGATTTCGACATCTTGTTTCTCTCCGGGCTGGATTAGGCGAGGGCGGCTTTGGCCTGGGCGACGAGCGCACCAAAAGCCTCAGGCTCGCGCACGGCGAGGTCAGCCATCACTTTACGGTCGACTTCGATACCGGCCTTGGTCAGGCCGTTGATGAAGGTCGAATAGTTGAGGTTCTCGTCATGGATGCGGACGGCAGCGTTGATACGCTGGATCCAGAGCGAGCGGAACTGGCGCTTCTTAACCTTGCGGCCAACATAAGCGTACTCGCCGGCTTTCCAGACGGCGGCATGGGCGTTGGTGAAGGTATTCTTGCGGCGGTTGCGGAAACCCTTGGCCTGCTTCAGGATTTTCTTGTGGCGGGCGTGGGCGGGAACTTTGGCGCGTGAACGGGGCATCGTGGCCTCCTGTCAGAAAGTGTTCAAAATCAACGGGGTTAAAGGGGTCTACCCAGCCTCAGAGGCCGTAAGGCAGGTACTTTTTCACGCGGGCTTCATCAGCCTTGGCGCCGACGGACGTGCCGCGGTTCTGGCGGATGTATTTCGCGTTGTGGCTCATCAGACGGTGACGCTTGCCAGCGACGCCGTGCTTCAGCTTGCCCGTTGCAGTGATTTTGAAGCGCTTTGCAGCGGCCTTCTTGGTCTTCATCTTCGGCATCTTTGTCTCCTTAAACTGTAGAGCTCACACCAGAACTGGCGGCCCAGGACACACGGGTCAGGGGGCAATGCCGTCGCCCCAAAACCCGGAAGTGGCGGCTTATGGCGGAACATCCGCCATGAATCAAGAGGGCGGACGGGAAGGAAACGCAGGCGGAGAGGCGGTTATCGGTCCCGTATAATAAACGCCGTCCCAGTAAGCGGTATTCCCATCATACGCAGGTTCCTCCGCCCCGAGGGCAAAGGCATGCACGGGTGCATCCGGAGGCAGCCCGTTCATCAGGTCAAGCGCGCCCATAAAGGGCTTGCCGTCCACCTCGCCTATCATCCAGCCGGAGCCGCCCGCATGCCGCATCTCCAGCGAGAACACGGGGCGCGCCTGGATGCCCGTTGCCATGGGGACAAACGACGTCCCGTCAAAGTCAAACACCTGTTTACGGGCATGGAAACCGCCCGTCAGCAGAAGGACGGCGCCGGAAAACCGGGCGGCGGCCGCATCCACCGTTTCAGCCATCCTGGCGTCCCGGCTAACCGTTCCCCAATCGGCCTGCTCGCGATAATCCAGCTCTGAGGAAGCATCGAACGCAAAGACGCTGACCTCAAGACCCGCCGCGCGAAGCTCCGCAAGGTTCTGCAACAACAGGAGGATCGCCTGCGACGACCGCCCGTCATGTACATCCCACATGCCGCTGGTGGTCCCGTAGAGCCTCACGGCGTCGCCATGATCAAGGAAAGCGTCGAGTTCATCGCTAAACGTGCGTTCAGCCTCCAGCCCGACCAGCACGGGGGCCCCCTCCTTCGCCAGGTGGCACGCCAAACCGAACAGCGCTGCAGGAGACTCGTTCGTGCCGTGGATGGCCTCGCCAAAGACAACGATATGGCTTTCTGCCTTCTCGGCGATGACTTCAAAGCCCTGATAGGGATGGCACGCAGGCACCGGCGTTCCTGAGCCGGGCACGACGGCAACTGGAGCCGTCCCGCAGGCGGCGCAGAGAGCCAGCATCACAACTGCGATGGCGCCGCGCAACACCCCCTCCCGCAATCAAGGATGGATACCCTTGCGCCGCAGAGAAAAAAGTCAACCGCGCGCGCCGGAAACAGAAAGAGCCGGGGTCCATGGGGACCACCGGCTCCTGGATCTGGCGCCTTGCCTTGCGCCCCTCAGCGCGGGGCGAGCACCATGGTCATCTGCTTGCCCTCGAGCTTGGGCTCGAGTTCGACCTTTGCGGTCTCCTCGAAATCCTTCTTCATCTTTTCGAGAAGCTCCATGCCGAGATGCTGGTGGGCCATCTCGCGGCCACGGAAGCGCAGGGTTACCTTCACCTTGTCGCCTTCTTCGAAGAACCGGGCAATGGCGCGCGCTTTGACTTCGTAGTCGTGCTTGTCGATGTTCGGGCGGATCTTGATCTCTTTCAGCTCGGAAGACTTCTGCTTCTTCTTGGCTGCGGCCTTTTTCTTGCGCTCTTCAAAGCGCAGCTTGCCATAGTCGAGGATCTTGACGACCGGAATTTCCTGACCGGCCGACACTTCGACCAGGTCCATCGATGCTTCTCGAGCCGCGTCAAGCGCGGCGGCCAGGGGCATCACACCCTGCTTCTCGCCATTCTCGTCAATCAGCAGCACTTTTGCGGCGCGGATTTCTTCGTTGATGCGGGGGCCAGCCTGTTTCTTGGGCGGCGCATCGGCTTCAGGTCTGCGAGCTATGGGAGATCTCCTTTGGTTGCTCAGAAAGTCGCGGGAATATGCCTGTGTTCGGGGCAATCTTCAAGGCGCGAGGCTTTGACAGCCGCTGAAGCGCAATGCAACTGCCAAAGTTAGCTGCCGGAATTGCCCTTCAATCGAAGATGCCGTTAATCGCAGGGTCAGAGAAACTGCCTTGGGGGCCCTTCCATGAAACTTGCCGCTATTCTTGCCGCTGGCTGTCTGCTGCTGGCTGGCCCGGCCCTTGCGCAGCCAAAACCTGAGACGCCCGCGAGCTTTGCGAGCAAGGTTGAAGGGCTTGAGGCAAAGCCCGGCTTTCTCGATCTCTATGTCGACAAGGGCGCCGGCAAGGTGTTCGCCGCCCTCCCCGCTCCCGGCGAGGACGGCCTCTCTGTCCGCTTCATCTATTCCACGGGCCTGACAGCCGGGCTTGGCTCCAACCCGATTGGCCTTGACCGGGGCAACGCCACCTCCGGCGACATCGTCCGCTTCCGCCGCATCGGCGAGAAGGTGGTGGCCGAGGCTGAGAACTGGAGATACCGCGCCACATCTGGCCGCGCGGATGAGGAACGCTCCGTTCAGCAGAGCTTCGCCAATTCTTTCCTCTGGTCCACAGGCATCGAGGCGATCGGCGCCGATGGCACGCTGCTGATCGACCTGTCCGGCTTTCTGACGCGTGACGCGAGCGACATCGCCAGCGCCCTGAAACATGGCAAGGATGCGGGCGACTACCGCCTGGCAGCAGACCGCTCGATGCCTGATCCCGAAGCTGTTCTGTCCTTCCCGGACAATGCCGAGATCGACGCTTTCCTGACGTTTGAAACCTCCAAACCCAACGCCCAGACCTATGCGACCGCCGCAGACGCGCGCGCGGTGACACTGGTGCTCCACCATTCCTTCGTGCGCCTGCCCGATGAGGGCTACACCCCGCG
>NZ_NCJT01000148.1 GCF_002282565.1 Hyphomonas sp. 34-62-18 | reverse complement strand
TTCGCCCCCAGGCGACCAGTGCTTCTTCGAATTCACAACTATCCCTCCTGAATTTTCCAGTTTCAGGATAGTTCCGCCACACAGATTGAGGCAGAGCCCCATTAGGGCCAACGTATCGGTAAATGGTGACAGGTTTGACACCGAGCTCCTTGGCGAGCTGCGCGACGGAGGTATCGCGGTTTGACATGGCCGCCTGCGCAAGGCGCACTTGGGCTTTGGTCAGCGCGAATTTCCGCCCCCCTTTTCGTCCTCGCGCCCGGGCGGCCTTCAGGCCTGCGACGGTGCGCTCGCGGATCAGTTCCCGTTCAAATTCTGCCAGGGCTGCAAAGATACCGAATATCAACCGCCCTGCGGCGGTGGTGGTGTCGATCTGCGCCCCTTGCCCGGTGAGGACGCGTAGGCCGATCTCGCGATCAGTCAGCTCCTGCACGATTGTCACGAGGTGTTTGAGGTCGCGGCCGAGGCGGTCGAGCTTCCAGACGACCAGGACATCGTCTTTACGCAGGGCCTTGAGACACGCTTCAAGGCCGGGCCGGGAGTCACGCTTACACCCGCAAGCAGGGCATCGAGGAGACATTCATCGTCGCCCCCGAACGTGCCCCCGCCTGGGCGCAGGACCGGTCCGCGCTCTGGAACGCCGCCGAGGCCAGCGAGACCCGTCGCAATTCCGTCACCGGGCGCGAATGGGAGCTGGCCCTGCCGTCCGAGATCGGCGCGGCCGAGAGGTCGCGGATCGTCCGCGATTTCGCGCAGGAGCTGGTCGGCCGCTACGGGGTCGCCGTCGATGTGGCGATCCACGCGCCGCACCGCGAAGGCGACCAGCGCAACCACCACGCCCACGTTCTGACCACCACCCGGCAGCTTGAGCCGGAGGGGTTTACGGCCAAGACCCGCGTTCTGGATTCCGCGAAGACCGGCGGCGTCGAGATCGAGCAGATGCGCGGCGGCTGGGCCGAGTTGCAGAACCGGGCGCTGGAGCGGGTCGGCCAAGTCGAGCGTGTCGATCATCGGTCGCTGGAGAAGCAGCGCGAGGCAGCGCGGGAGCGCGGCGACGAGCTGAAGGCCGAGGAACTGGACCGCGACCCGGAGCTGAAGCTGGGGCCAGCCGCCAATTCGATGGAGCGCCGCGAGAAGGCCGCCGCCGAGCGCGAGGGCCGGGAGTATGTGCCGGTCACGGAGCGCGGGGCCGTGGTCCATGCCGCCCGTCAGGCCCGCGAAGCTTTCCGCGACATGCGCGAGCGGCTGGACCTTGCGCGGGAGACCTATGGCATCGCCCGCGAGGAAGGGCAGGGGCGCGTGTCCGCCGGTCTGGCGGCGCTCCGGGCGGCGGCTGCGAAAGATCGCGGCGCGCACGAGGCGGGAGATTTCCGGGAGCGGCTGGCGCGGATCACCGGGCGCGACGGTGTGGACCGGGACGGACCAGAGGCAGAGACCGAGCGGACCGACCCGAGCCAGGCGCAGGAGCGGCTGCGCGAGACCTTGAGCAGGGATCGAGGGGACGGGATCGAGCGCGACGGCGACAGGCCGTCGATCCGCGAACGGCTGGACGCGGTACTGAACAAGCCGCGCGAACGGCTGGACATCGAGGACGAGCGGGAACGCGAGCTGGAGAAAGCCAGGGAGATCGAGAAGGCGCGTGATCTGGACCGGGGGCCGACGCATGGCCTCTGATCTGTCATCGGATGTTCGTGGTTTCTCGGGCAAGCGAATGTAAGTCACGCGAGATATCTGGCTTTCGGAGCCGAAGTCCGGCGCATCTACTGAGGAATAATCGCATACCAATCGGCAAACCAGGCCCGCAGAAAATCAGCCAGCCACCACGATGCCCAGAGCGCTGCGAGCTGAAGCACGAGGCCGAATGCAACGGTTCTTCGGAAAGTGATGTTTTTCCCGCGCCATGCGATAAAGAGACGAGCGATGGTATTTGCGCTCAGCGCAGCAGCCAGCGGCAGCGCTCCATCAACGGCCGATATTTGCCCTGCGGCTACAAGCGAAGCAAGAGCGACGGTTGCGGAATTCGTGCTGACCAGTCCGGCAAGTGCGACGGTCGCGAGCACTGCTGTATTCCCGAACACATCATTGAGCGTCGCAGAGGTTAGCATGACAACCGCAACGATGAGCGAGAAACCGGCTGCCGCTTTGATAGAGAAGACCTGCGATGGCAGTTCCAGCACTGCTGGCTCCACTTTGCGGCGCAAGGCTAGAAAAAAAATCGCAGCACCGTGTAGTGCAGCAGCGAGACCCGCACCGAACAGCAAGGGAAGGCCGACTGTGAACATGGCAGGGCTCAGTGCCAGCAGGATGATGCCGATCTGGATTAGTGAAGAAACCGAGGAAAGTGTCGCGCCCGCAGCGGCGCTTCGGGCGTCTTCCGGCTTTTCAGCGGCGCGTTGACCAAGTGCTACGATTGTCGATGTGCTCGACACGAAGCCGGACAGGAACCCACTGACCGGCAAGCCGAGGCGCGCGCCGATGACACGTGTTGAAATATGACCAGCTGCGCCGATCAGCATGATGACTACGACGATGATGAAAAGGGTGCGTGGATTGAGTGCTCCGCCGGGACCGATCTCAAGGTTGGGCAGGATTGGGAGGATCACCAAGATCGACACGCCAAGGATGAGACCGTCCCGCAGTTCGGCGGCCGTCAGAATCGAGCGGCTGAATCCGTGCAACATTTCACGTGCGGCAAGCAGTGACGCGATGACCACAGCGGCACCCGCTGCAAGCATTGTCGTTTCCGTTGCGAAGCCCCCGAGAAGCACGACGGAAACGAGCGCCAGACTGGTCGTGAGGCCAATATTTGGATCGGATTGTTGGGCAACTGAAACGATCCGAGTGACTGCGACCGCAGCAACAGCGACCATCAACAGGGGCACACCGCCCGTCATCATGCTGATTGCGCCAATCAGGGATGCCAAAGCAAAGGTGCGGACACCTGTCGATGCACCCTCGCTTGGTTTGTGTGTGCTGCGTTCGCGTTC
Source organism: Hyphomonas sp. 34-62-18 (assembly GCF_002282565.1). GTDB lineage: Bacteria > Pseudomonadota > Alphaproteobacteria > Caulobacterales > Hyphomonadaceae > Hyphomonas. The sequence continues at coordinate 7,214 of NZ_NCJT01000148.1, read as the reverse complement.
AATGCCGATCAGGAGCCCAATCCCGAGGGCTTCGATCAGTGCGTAGAATGCCTCAGGGTCTGTTTCCATCCAAGAACCTTAGGTGTTTATTTCCTTCGTCGCAGCACGAACCAATAGGCTTGAACTGAACGGCCCATTTTGTTACATGTAACAAGAAAGGAGCCGCTATGCCAACTCCTGTTTCTCAACGTGTCCAGAAGCGCCGCGATGCCTTGCGGGCCGCCGGTCTGCGTCCTGTTCAAATCTGGGTGCCGGACACCCGCCGCCCCGGTTTCGAAGCCGAGTGTCGCCGTCAGGCAGCGCTTGTGGCCCAAGCCGATCACGCCGAAGACGGCCTGAACGACTTTATGGATGCCGCCCTGGTCGATGTGGACGGCTGGGAGTGAGACGTGGGGAGCTGGTGACGGTCGCCCTCCCAGGCGACCACGGCAAGCCGCGTCCCGCGCTTGTAATCCAGTCCGACCGGTTCCCGGATAGTAAGCGCCCGATTGCCACCGCCTGCCTGAATTTTGGCTGATCTGTTATGGCACGTGCATAGCGACGTCGTTTGCGACGTGTCTTATGCGAGGCTTGCGATGCGTGGCGATATTCTGGGACTGGAACGGCGACGGCGGTGGAGCGACGATGAGAAGCTCGGGATCGTGCTGTCGGTCGGGATGGGCGGTGCGACGGTGACGCAGGTTGCGCAGCGGCATGATGTGACGCGCCAGCAGATCTACTCCTGGCGGCATGAGATGAAGAGGAAGGGGTTGCTTTCGGCGTTGCCGGAGACCCTGTTCCTGCCGGTGGAACTGGAGGGGCCGGCAGATCTGGCCGGGCCTGCGCCGAGTGTCGAGCCGGCGGCGGCGCACCTTTCCAAGATCGAATTGCAACTGGCCAATGGCCGCTGCCTGCGCTTCGACCCGGCTCTGGATACGGGCACGCTGACGCGGCTGGTCCGCGTTTTGGAAACCGCATGATCGGGCCGGGCACCGGTGTTCGGGTTTATCTGGCCTGCGGCGTGACCGACATGCGCAAGGGGATCGAAGGCCTGGCGGCCCTGGCGCAGGATCATCTGCGGCAGAAGGTGCTGGAGAAGGGCCGCTTTCCGTGGCCCGCGCGCGGTGACGGCGCAGCGCGCCTGACCTCGGCGCAATTGGCCATGCTCTGGGAAGGGATTGACTGGCGCAGGCCGGACTGGGGTGCGCCACCTGCTCGCGTAGGCTAAGAAATGGCGTTGAAACGCCTTGATTTTATGGTCTTTCTTAGGGCCTTGTGGTATCAGGGCGCATGTCGAATGCGGCCCAAACTCTTCCTGATGATCCGGCGCTTCTGAAGGCGTTGGTCGCCGCCTTGCAGGCGGAGAACGCGAAGATCTCGGCCACGTTGCGCGCCCATGATGCGTTGATCCAGACCCTGCGGTTGCGCATCGCCAAGCTGAAGAAGCATGTCTTTGGCCAGTCCTCGGAAAAGATCGAACGCGAGATCGAGCAGCTGGAACTGGCGTTGGAGGATCTGCTGATCGCCGCGGCTGAGAGCGAGACGGCGCTCATGGATGACGACCAGGACAAGGGCGCGCTGGAAACGGCTGTCGCCGGCGAAGTCGCCGATCGCCCATCCCGCCGTCGCCCCCGGGTCTCGGACAGCATGCCGCGCGAGCGGCAGGAGCTCGACCCCGGCAGCTGCTGCCCCGATTGCGGCGGCGACCTGCGGATGGTGGGTGAGGATGTCAGCGAGATGCTGGATCTGATCGCGGCGCAGCTGAAGGTCGTCCAGATTGCCCGCCCCAAGAAATCCTGCCGCCGCTGCGAACGCATGGTGCAGGTGCCTGCGCCCAGTCGGCCCATCCCGGGCAGCATGGCGGGTGCGGGCCTTCTGGCCCACATCCTCGTCGCCAAGTTCGACGATCATCTTCCCCTCTATCGCCAGCACGAAATATTTGCGCGGATGGGGGCCGATATCCCCGACAGCACCTTGGTCGACTGGTGCGGCCGCGCCATGCAGGTGCTTCAGCCGCTGATCGAGAGGATCGAGGCGGATGTCATGGCCAGCGACCTGCTGCATGCCGATGATACCCCGATCCGGGTGCTGGACCGGTCTCAGCGCGACAAGGGGCTGGGCAAGGGCGTGAAGAAGGGCCGGATCTGGACCTATGTCCGCGACCATCGGCCTTGGGCAGGCGCGTCGCCACCCGGCGCGGTCTATGCCTTCGCTCCGGACTGGAAGGAAGAACACGTCCATCGCCATCTGGCCCAGACCCGCGGCATTCTGCAGGCCGATGGATACAAGGGCTATGCCAAGCTATACGGCCTGGACCCTGACGGGACGCCCCGTCTGCGGGAGGCCGCCTGCTGGGCTCACCTTCGGCGCGACTTCCATGATGAATGGGGCAAGACGAAATCTGCGATTGCCCGCGAGGCGCTCGACCGCATCGGCGCGCTCTATGACATCGAGCGGGAGATCAACGGCTGTTCGGCCGATATCCGTCTTTCCGCCCGCCAGAAGCACAGCGCCCCGAAGGTTGCGGCCTTCTTCGCCTGGTCAGAGCAGCAGCTCTCGCTGATCCCCGGCAAGGGCGATCTGGCCAAGGCGTTCCGCTATGGGCTCAGCCGACGGGGTGCCTTCAGCCTCTTCCTCGAAGATGGCCGGGTGGCCATCGACAACAATCCTGCCGAACGTGCGCTGCGCCCGATCGGCATCGGGCGGAAAAACTGGCTCTTCGCAGGGGCTGACACCGGCGCTGAAACGCTGGCCCGCGCCATGACCATCATCGAGACCGCCAAGATGAACGGCCTTGATCCGCAGGCCTATCTTGCCGACATCCTGACCCGCATCCACGATCACAAGATCAATCGGATCAATGATCTGTTGCCATGGAATTGGTCCCCGCTGACCACGCCTCAGGCGGAGGCCGCCTGATGGCAACCGTCACCCACGTCTGCACCCTCGACTACGTCGCCAGGATGCTGGGCGAAGACCCCGAGCTTCTCGAAGCCATCGTCTACAATGACGACAATCTGACCTACGGCGCGATCATCAGCGTCTATACCGGTTCAGACGAGACCATCACCGCCCTGACCGATGACGGCATCGAAGAACTGCAAGACATGCTCAGGGCCGCCCGCATCACCACCGAAACCTGGCACGAGTTCCTCAACGACTTCGTCCATGACGCCGACCTAGTCGCCCGCATCAAGACCCAGTCACCGCGGTAGCAACCGAGCGGTTACCCCGGATACGGCCACCACGACCGTTCTTCTGATCACGTCCACGCTGGTCGATGCGCCGCTGATCCGGCTGACGGTCGAACCCTCGCCGGAAAACGGATTGCGGGCCACGTCGCAGGTCATGATTGACAAGGCCATGACGGTCCGAACGAACAAGCTCGGAGGCGGTTTCGGCCAACTCGACGATACCGCTATGCTCGAAGTCAATCGGGCGCTGGCGCTGTTTCTGGGTGTGGCAGGGTAAGAGAGGGCTGGACTACGGGTCTTCTGGAAACAGACCAGGGGAACGAAACGCTCTGTGTCATCGAGTTGATTTGAGAGCATTCGCTTGAGGTATTACCCTGTAGACGGTCTTGACGAGCACGGCACCCATATTCGGAGTGGGATCAGTGAGAATGACAATCCTCAGGCCATCGCGTTCTCGCCATACGATATCCATCCCGTCCTTAACATCTGGCCGAATTGGGTTGAGAAGGACTCTTTCGAAATTCTCCTGGGATATACCGGCGTCTGCCATACGAGCCTGAGCATGACGGCTAACGGCAACATTGCCCAAACCTCTGACGTCCGCATAGTAGTGTTTCATCGACCTCCTGCGCTTTCCGGCTGCCCCGCTCGAAGGCCCAATGCGCCTTCGAGCAAAGCCCGTTTTCATTGATGGATCATCGTCAGATGCCCGCCGAACCGATTGGCCAGTTCGCCGACCGTCTCCGCGCCCTTCAGTGCTTCCAACGCAATCTTGGTCTTGAGCGCCGGATGATGTTGCTTCCGTTTCGACCTCTTCAATTTCTTTCGCGTTGAAGATTGGCAGACTACAAATCGCAGCTTACGTCAGCGTCCCGTTTCCGGTGAGTAGCTGAGAAGACGCCTTTATTGTGAAACGACGCGCATCAGTTGTCTTCACTTTCCTCTTCGGTTGCATCGTCTTCCTCGTCGCCAGTTTCCTGATCCTCGTCGGTATCCGACCCTTCGATTGCAGCAGGCTCACTAATGGAACCATCTGCGTTGTCATCGCCTGTAAGGAAAAACCATCCGCCGAGCACGACGATGGCCACGGCTCCGACGATGATCCAGATTTTGTTACTTCCCAATTGCCACACTCCTCGTAGCTAAACCCATCAAGTGTAAAACATAGCGCACTACGCCGCCTCTTTTCGGAAGCAGTTTACGTATGCGGTTAGTCGAAAAACTCCGAGAAAATCGTTTTTTTCCTTCTCCGTTTGTCGTACCTCTCGTCGTAGCGATCATTGTCATCCCGACCACGGCGATGGTCATCATCACCTTTCAACAAGGCTGATGCCATTCCCATGAGACCGCCGCCGTCTCCACGCCGGTCAGGGCTGTTTCGGTTATCCATATCCCGTGGTGGCGGTACTGGTGCGGTGGAGCGTTCGATGATCTTGTCCAACTCGCCCCTGTCGAGCCATACGCCCCGGCAGGATGTGCAATAGTCGATCTCCACCCCGTTCCGATCGGACATCGACAGCCCGGTTGCGCAGACGGGGCACAGCATGGCTGAGACAGCTTCTTGAGTTCGCATGGTCTTTTATCCTTCCTGCCGCTGGCCGAACAGGCTCAGCAGCATCTGAAACAGGTTGATAAGGTTGAGGTAAAGGGAGAGGGCTCCCATGACCTGAAGTTTGCCGAGGTGTTCCTGGCCCGTGTGTCCGTGCGCGCCGCGATGCTCCAGGTATTCGCCCTTGAGCCGTTGCATGTCCCATGCCGTCAGACCGGTGAAGACAATCACACCGACGACCGAAACGACCATGGACAGCGTGCCGGAACCAAGGAACAGGTTGATGATCGAGGCACCGATCACACCGATCAGGCCCACCATCAGGAAGTTGCCCCAGCCCGACAGATCGCGCTTTGTCGTATAGCCCCAGAGCGCCATCGTCAGGAAAACAATTGATGCGCTCAGGAATGCCTGGACAATGCTTGTGCCCGTAAAGACCAGCAGCGCACTGGCCAGAGACACGCCCATGAGGCCCGCGAAGCCCCAGAAAAGGCCATGCAGTGTTCCAAGCGACAGTCGATCAAACCGGAACGATGCGAACATCACCAATGCGAGGGGTGCGAAGATCGCGACCCACTTGAGCGGTGTGCCGAAGACGAGGGCAGCAACAGGAGCGATGTTTGCTACGGCAAATGCAACCAGTGCGGACAGCACAAGTGCACCGCTCATATAGGCGAACACACCACTCAGATATTTGCGCAAGCCCATGTCGTATTGGCTGCTTGCGTATGATCCGGTGCCATGACCGGGAACAGTTTTTTCCACCGCATGAATCCTTCTGCGTCGTGAAGGAGAGCGGTTCCTGGATGTGCGATTGGCAAGCATCCGTTGGTCCACCCCCCTTCTGGGGAGCGATCCGACATCACGGGAGTTGTCATATTGACAGCACCGTCAGAGGGGCCCGGCTCGCATTGTGAAGATGGCCCTGCCTCTTATGTGTTTCAATAGGGAGACCACAACTTTCGGTGCTTCAGGCGATGCTTTGTAGCAACGATCATCCGGCTTAGAAAAAGCGCATCATGGCGAACGCACCGGCGGCGAAAAGTCCCGCCACGACAGCGAAAGACGCGAGGCTGAGGGTGAACCCGCCAAGGAGCCAGAGGCCATCACGTTCGCTGAGGCTGAGGGCAATCATGATGACTGATAGGGCAGGCAGTGTGTTCCCGAACGGGATGGGGAGAAACATGAACACTGACATCACAAGGCAGGCAAGCCCGACAGTCAGATCAGCTACTCTACGCGACAGAAACCAGTAGCGGGGATGGACGAGCCGCTCAACCCATTCGATCCACGGCAAGGCGCGCGTCAGGATTCTCGCGAACGCCTGATGTTCGATTGATCTTTTGCCGAGAAATTCCGGCAGCCAGACAGCTTGACGTCCCAGAACAAGCTGCGCCGCGACAAAGATGAGCGGCGGCCCGGTGATGACGGACGAACCGGGCACAAAGAAGAACAGGTTTGGGAGCGCAAAAACGATCAACAGCGGCACGTGTGACCTTCACCGCAATCCGGCGCAATTTCTTCAGCGCTAAATGGCGTACTTGTGGGTGTGATCTGGCGGGGAAGTAGAGCGGACACTCGACCGTAATGCCGCGAAAGTCTGGTCTGAGCCCATGTGCTTGATGGTGCGGAGGCTGCCAATGGCCGCTTTTCACGAAGTAACCAACAAGCTAACCTAACAGTACCCTTTTTCAGCTAAAGCGAGCACCTTATGAACCGATCAGACGCACTTTTCCCTCACCTCTTGCAGACCAATAAAGTCAATCAAGCTCTTTGGTTTGCCATATTGGCGATCACCGGGTCTATTGTGATTGCCATATCGGCCAAGGTTAAGGTTCCCATGTGGCCTGTCGATATGTCACTCCAGACGCTGGCGATCTTCACCATCGCGGCGGTGTTCGGTTTCAAGTTGGGGATGGCCACTATTCTTCTCTATCTGGCCGAAGGGGCGATGGGGCTACCTGTGTTTCAAGGAACACCAGAGCGAGGCATCGGCATCGCGTACATGATGGGTTCAACCGGTGGGTACCTACTTGGCTTTGTAGCTATGACAGCAGTTACCGGATGGGCGGCGGATCGTGGATGGTGGAGAAGTCCCTTCAAAATCGGAGCAGCAATGCTTGTTGGTGAGGTAGCTCTGCTGATGCTCGGCACTCTCTGGCTAATGTATCTGTTCGGCTTTGCTCAAGGCATCGAATATGGCATCGGGCCATTCATTGTATCAGATATGGTCAAGCTGGCGTTAGCCGCTGGAATTGTGTCAATTCTCGGGAACGCCGTGCGGTCAAGGCTGCGCTAATAAACCCAATAAAAGTAATTCTCTGAGCTTTGCCGATGTGTTCGGCAAGGCCGCCATATATCAAGATGACGCAAACGATAAAAACCCCGCAATTTGTGAGTTCATCTGCCGCGCAGCGGACGACCGCTATACGGCAGCCGAAGGCGCATCGGCGCTCGGCGTCCGCTGTAAGACCCGATAGACGGTCGGCCTC
>NZ_NCJT01000147.1 GCF_002282565.1 Hyphomonas sp. 34-62-18 | reverse complement strand
TTCCCGGAAGGGGAGACGGCGGCACCGTTCGAGAATGTGAACGTCTATCTGATGATCGCCTGCACGCTGGGGATCGAACCGGCAATGACCGATGGCGATCCGGCAGTGGTCGAGCAGGTCACCGGCGGGCGCTGCCCGGTGACGCGCACTCCAGAGTGAGGCGCGCGCCGGGCGGGGGCTTATTGTCCCAGCCGGTCTGTTTCCTCGCCGATGATTTCCATCAGTTCCGGGTGTTCGGCCTGAAGCTGGGTAAGCGCCGTCATCATCCGCAGCTGAGCGTTGGCGAGCTCTTCATAGTTGCTGCCGAAGATCTGCATGGCCTTCATGCCGGGAACTTCGCCGCCCAGTTCCTCTTCCATATTCTTGAGGCCATCGGTTGCCTTGCGGATTTCGGCCGCCGCCGCGCGGGCACTGGCTTCATCTTCGACGGTTTCCAGCGCGTCAGCGATCCGGGTGAGCTCGGCCACATACGCCTTGCCGATATCACCTGCCGATGAGGAAGCGGAGATATCCTTGCCCTCAACTTTGCCCTGTCCGCATCCGGAAAGCAGGATCACGGCGCCAAAGATGGCAGCTGCAATGGGTGTATGTTTCATCATGTGTCCTCCAATCAGGCGCCCCCCCCCCGGCACGCCCGTTGAAAGCAATGGACCATGGACGGACCGGCAGGGCAACGCCGAATCCCTCAGGAGTAGCGCGCTTCCACTTTCGGGGCGGTGTTGCCGGCCTTCACCGCTTCCAGGCTGGCGGCGAGATCCCTGAGGTAATCATCAGCCACCTCGGCATGTTTGGGTGAGAGCATCAGGTGCAGGCTTGGCGGCTCCACCGTGAAGGACGTGAACCATCCGCGCTGGCGCATCGCGCTGTAGAGGGCAAGCGTGTCAGCGTCCGGGTGGCGGAAAGCTACAAGGCCGAGCAGAGGACGCCCCAGAACCTCAAAGCCGAGCGCCCGTAAGCCAGCCTCTATTCTTTGACGGGTCTGGCAGACGAGACCCTGCTTCTCGCGATAACCTGAAACGCCGAGCACATTCATCACAGCCCAGGCCGCCGAGATGGCGCCGCCAGGCCGCGTGCCCGCCAGCGTCGGCGTTTTCATGGGCGCGCCCGACCAGTCGCTGAGGGTGAACGGCATGTGCTTGTAGAGCTCCGCCGAGCGGAACAGGACGGTGGAGGCGCCTTTCGCGCAGTAGCCATATTTGTGCAGGTCCGCGCTCATCGATTTCACCGCAGGCAAGGAAAAGTCAAAGTCTGGCACCGGCACGCCGTTCATGCGCGCAAAGGGGGCAAAGTATCCGCCCACGCAGGCATCCACATGCAGCCACACGCCTTTCTCCTCGGCGACTTTGCCAAGCGCGGCGATGGGATCGATGATGCCATGGGGAAAGTTGGGCGCTGAGCCCACCATCATGATCGTGGCCTCGTCGATGGCCTCGGCCATCGCGTCAGGATCGGCTTTATAGCTGCCATCGGTTTTGAGTGGCACGCTGCGGATGTCGATATCCATCAGCAGGGCGGCCTTGTGGAAGGCAAGGTGGCCGGAGCGGGGAATGACGATGTTTGCGCGGTCCTTCGGCTTGCCGTTGGCGCGCGCGTAATCGCGGGCGGTTTTGATCGCCATGGTAATCGAATCGGTGCCGCCGGAGGTGATGGCGCCGGCCGCCCCTTCCGGGCCGTGGAGCAGGCCGAGCGCCATTGAGATCACATCCTTCTCCATTTGCGCGAGCGATGGGAAGGCAAGGGGGCCGAGGCCATTCTCTGCCATGAACAGGCCATAGGCTTCATGCTGAAGGGCGTGAACATCCTCCCCTGCATTGAACACATAGACGGCTGTCTTCCCGTCGCGCCAGGCAACATCGCCCGTGCCACGGCTCAGCATCTCAGCGCGAACCTCGTCCCAGGGGCGTCCTTCAACGGGCATCTGCATGGCGGGTCCTCTCCTCTTTTGCGGTCAAGAGTAGGGGCGAATGTGACGGCTGGCCAGACATTCGCTTAGGCACCGGTGTCACCCGAAAAGCGCTGGGGAAAGAAAATCCTCGCTTGTTGTGCGAAGCCCGTTGCGAGGCTAAAGCCACCGCCTTAGTTTGTAACTGAAACGAAAAATTAACGGGGATGCAGAGCGCGAGCATGACGGACTATATCGGTTACGAAGCGCTTTCCCAGGCAGCCATGCGCGGCGTCGTGCGCGAAGCCTTGCGCCGCGGGAAGACCAATGGCGGCCTGCCGGGCGAACATCATTTTTACATCTCCTTCCGCACCCGCGCCCCCGGCGTAAAGATTCCGCCGCAACTCGTGCAGCGCTTTCCGGAAGAAATGACCATCGTGATCCAGCACCAGTATTGGGATCTGGAAGTGCATGACGGGCATTTTGAAGTCGTCCTGAAATTCTCCGGTGTGCCCCAGCACCTGTCGATCCCGCTGGCGGCGATTACGCGCTTCGTGGACCCGTCGGTCAATTTTGGCATCGCCTTTGAGAATCAGGCCAAGGATGCCGGTGTGATTGCCCCGGCCACAGCCGCGCCGGTTGAAGAACCGCCGCCCACCCCCAAAGCTGCTGGCGAAACAGTCGTCAGCCTCGATGCGTTCCGGCGCAAATAAGGCCGGACGGGCACGTTGAGCACGGAAGAAAAACCCCGCGTTACCGACGCTGCAATGCTGGCGCGGTTCCAGAACTCCAAGAAACGCCCGCCCTGTTCGGAAACGCTTGGCATGCGCCTCGCAGATCTGAACCAGGACAAGCAATGGGTGAAGATGGAGTTTGACGTCTCGCCCAGCTTCGCCAATCCCACCGGCGCGGTACAGGGCGGCTTCATTGCGGCGATGCTGGACGAAGCGATGAGCACGGCGGTGATCATCGCCTCCAACGTCACCATGACGGCGCCGACGCTGGAAATGAAAACCAGCTATCTCAAGCGTCTGATGCCCGGTAAGGCGAGCGTTGAAGCGCGCATCCTGAAGCTCGGCAAGTCTGCCGCCTTCATGGAAGCGGACTGTTTCGACGCGGAGGGAGAGTTGGTGGCGCGCGCCACGGCAACCGCCATCCCCATGGCGTTCAAGCGCCTCTGACGCCGAGACGGCCTTAGGGTAACATGCCAGAAGACTTGCCCCCGCGTGATGGGGCGCCAACCGGCATGAAAGCGGTTACACTACTCTCATAGAGTTATCTGAGAGGAACCGCGCCATGGCTGACGGCAACAGACCGCCGCAAGGCGTTCCGCAAACCATTCTCGAGCTGATGCCGGATAATCCGGCCGCGCGGGACAATCCGCATGCCCTGCTCAAAGCATTGCGCGAAACCTGCCCGGTGATGCGGGATGAAACGATCAAGACATGGCTGCTGACGCGCTATCGCGACATTCGTGAGACATCAAACGATCGCAGCTTTGTGCGCCATCCCTCCAAGGCAGAGCCAGGCACGTTGGCCGGCGGGGGCGGGGCCCGCGAGGGGCCGGAGCCTCCCCCGGAAGCTCCCTTGAGCATGCTGTTCCTGGATGATCCCGACCATTCCCGCGTCCGCCTGCCGATTGCCAAAGCGTTTTATGCCCGGATTCACCGGATGCGCCCGGACATCGAAGCGATGATCGATTCGGTCATTGAGGCGGCGCCGTTGTCTGGGCGGTTTGATCTGATGGAGCTGATCGCGGTGCCGATCCCCATTCTCGTCATTGCGCGCATCTTGGGCGTGGATGAAGACCGGCTGGTTGAATTCCGCAAATGGTCCGAACAGGTCATCCTCGGTCTGAAACCCGCACGGACGCCGGAAGAAGACATGCAGCTCTTCTCTGGCGGCATGGCACTGATGGCCTACTTTACCGAATTGATGGAGGCCCGCCGCGCCGATCCGAAGGATGATCTGGTTACGGACCTTGTCCAGATGCAGGCGAGCGGCGAGGCTGATCTGCGCGACGAGGAACTCCGCTCAAATCTGTTGGGCCTGCTGGTTGGCGGAAACCTCACAACCACAGACCTGATCGGCAATGGGATCTGGCTGTTCCTCACCCATCCGGAACAGGCCGCGCTGCTGCGCGTCCAGCCCCAGCTGGCCTCGCAGGCCGTGGAAGAGGTGCTGCGCTATGAGGCGCCTGTCACCATGTCGTCCCGCATCGTGCCGGATGCGCGCACGGTCGGCGGCTGCCCGATGAGCAAAGGCCAGCCGGTCTGGATGATGCTGCCGGCGGCCAACCGTGATCCGGAAATCTTCGAAGCGCCCGAAGTGTTCGACATTACCCTGAAACGCACGGGCCATGTCGCCTTCGGCGGCGGCTCGCACATCTGTATCGGGGCGCCGCTGGCGCGGATTGAAGCCCGGCAGGTCTATCTTAAACTGCTGACACGATATCCAAACCTGCGCCTGCCCGAGCAAGAGCTTTCCTGGCGGCCGCTGCCCTTCTTCCGCGGGCTGGAGACGCTGATCGTCGAGGCGTGAGGGAAGGGGCGTGAGGGCGATCAGCCGTCCATCGCCTCGGCCAGCATCCAGATGCCGTCACGATCGGCGCTGCGCCGCTCCACCAGCAGGCGGGCAACCTGATGGTCATCCTCGAAGACGTTGCCGGTCAGCGAGTCGAGCAGGGCCTTGGCCAGATTGTCGAGATCCATCCAGGGCGCTGCGCCGGCATACTCCATCACGATATGCACGCTGTAATCGCCATAGCCCGGCCGCAGGCGCGGGAAGTCCTTGCGGAAGAACTCCTTCAGCAGCGTCTTGTAATACTTCGTCTGGGTGGTGAGACCGGTACACGTGACTTCCAGCGCGCCATCCTCCGTGATGCGCGCGCGGACTTTGCCTGATTGGATCCAGTCTGAGATCATTTGTCGGATAAGGCACAGAGCTGCGCTGCCGGCAACCGCCGCTACGTCACAATCCTTACCGCACTTGATGCCCCCGGAGCAGGGGGCTAAACCGCCCGGCGACATTGCTTCAGCTGAGCTTCAGGAGCCACCCCATGACCAAGACCCGCACAGAATCGGACACTTTCGGCCCCATCGAGGTCGAGGCGGACAAGTATTGGGGCGCGCAGGCGCAGCGGTCGCTGGGGAACTTCAAGATCGGCTGGGAGAAGCAACCCGCCCCGATCATCCGCGCGCTCGGCATCGTCAAGAAGGCCGCCGCCGAAGCCAACATGGCCCTGGGCAAGATGGACCCCGAGCTCGGCAAGGTCATCGTCAAGGCCGCCGAGGAAGTGATCGAGGGCAAGCTCGACGCGCATTTCCCCCTCGTCGTCTGGCAGACGGGTTCGGGCACGCAGTCCAACATGAACGCCAATGAGGTGATCTCCAACCGCGCCATCGAGATGCTGGGCGGCGAGATGGGCTCCAAGAAGCCGGTTCACCCGAACGATCACGTAAACATGTCCCAGTCGTCCAACGACACCTTCCCGACGGCGATGCACATCGCCTGCGCCGAAGAAGTCGTCCACCGGCTAATCCCGGCGCTGCAGGTGCTGCGCAACGCCCTGAACGACAAGGCAAACGCCTGGAAGGACATCATCAAGATCGGCCGCACGCATACGCAGGATGCAACGCCTGTCACCCTCGGCCAGGAATTCTCCGGCTACGCTCAGCAGATCGAGAACGGGATCAAGCGCATCGAGATGACGCTCCCGATGCTGATGGAGCTTGCCCAGGGCGGCACGGCCGTCGGCACCGGCCTTGCCTCGCCGGCTGGCTTTGCCGAAGCGGTTGCCCAGAAGATCGCGCAGATCACGGGCCTGAAATTCACCTCTGCGCCCAACAAGTTCGAGGCGCTGGCCGCCCATGACGCGATGGTGTTCACCCATGGCGCCATCACGACCGTCGCCATGAGCTGCTTCAAGATCGCCAACGACATCCGCTTCCTCGGCTCGGGCCCGCGCTCGGGCCTGGGCGAGCTGGCCCTGCCGGAGAACGAGCCGGGCTCGTCCATCATGCCGGGCAAGGTGAACCCCACCCAGTGCGAGGCAATCACGCAGGTGGCCGCCCACATCGCCGGAAACAACACCGCCATCGCCTTTGCTGGCAGCCAGGGCCATTTCGAGCTCAACGTGTTCAACCCGATGATGGCCTACAACTTCCTTCAGTCCGTCCGTCTGCTGGCAGATGCAGCCGTCTCGTTCACGGAAAACTGCGTCGTCGGCATCGAGCCGCGCCTCGACAACATCCAGCGTGGCCTTGAAAA
>NZ_NCJT01000453.1 GCF_002282565.1 Hyphomonas sp. 34-62-18 | reverse complement strand
CTTCAAAGAGGCCGCGCCCTGTGGGTGCAGCGGCGGTATGGAGGATTTGCACGATGTTTAACCGGTTTGGGAGCACGGCGCTGGCGGCGCTGTTTGTGGTGGGGGCGTGCGCGCATGAGGTGGAGGCGCCTGCGCTGGAAGCTGCTGAAGCGGCGCCGGTGACGGAGACCTGGTCGGTGCGGCTGTTCGATCAGACGCTGGGCCAGCTGGTGGCGACCACGGAAGGCAACACCGTCAAGGTGGACTACGAGTATCGCAACAATGGCCGCGGGCCGACGCTGGCGGAGACGATCACGCTGGGCGAAGATGGCCTGCCCATCGGCTGGACCATCGACGGGGCGACCACGTTCGGCAATGAAATCCACGAAACTTTCGCGCTGATGGGTGGCGTTGCAAGCTGGACCGATACCACCGGTTCGGCCACCGCTGCGCAGACAGAACCCACGATCTATATTCCGCAGAATGCGTCGCCTTATACGCTGGCGATCTATGCCAAGGCGCTGCTGGCCGATCAGGATATGAAGCTGCCTGCCTGGCCGGCGGGCACCCTCTCCCTCACGCCGCAGGACAAGCTGCGCATTGATGGCGAAGGTGGCCCGGTGGCGACAACCGCCTATGCCCTCGTCGGCGATGATGTGGACCCGACCTATTTCCTCACCGATGAACTTGGCGGCCTGTTCGCGATGATCTCGCCGCGCCTGGTTGTGGTGCGTGAGGGCTATGAGGAGGCCGATGATCAGCTCAAGGAGCTTGCCACGCGCCTCTCGACCGAGCGGCTGGAAGACATCCAGGCGGCGACGGCCCACAAGTTTGATGCGCCGCTGGCGATTACCAATGTCCGCGTCTTTGATCCTGTCGCCAAGGCAATGACGGCGCCGTCGACGGTGTTTGTCGAAGATGGGGTGATCACGGCGGTGACACCGGGGGCGGCCGATACATCCGGCGCCTATGTGGTGGACGGGCAGGGCGGGTCGCTCATTCCGGGGCTTGCCGAAATGCATGGCCATATGGGCCAGGATGGCGCGCTGAAGAATATCGCTGCGGGCGTCACGCTGGTGCGCGATATGGGCAATGACAACGCCGTGCTCAGTGAACTGATCGGCAAGATCGAGGCGGGCAAGCTTGCCGGGCCGCGCGTCGTCCGCTCTGGCTTCATTGAAGGCAAGAGCCCGTTCAACTCCAACAATGGCATTCTCGTTACCAGCGAGGAGGAAGCCCTGGCGGCAGTCGATTGGTATGCCGATGCAGGCGATTTCTGGCAGATCAAGATCTATAATTCCATGAACCCTGCCTGGGTGCCAGCGGTTGTGGCGCGTGCCAAGGAACGCGGC
>NZ_NCJT01000146.1:6197-7716 GCF_002282565.1 Hyphomonas sp. 34-62-18 | reverse complement strand
CCCGGTTTCCCAGTGGCGTATGGCTCACACGGCTCCCCGCTCACAGTTACGGGCATAGCGCCGGATTCCCGCCGGCTTCCCTTTTCACCCGGACCATGATCCGGGCACCTGTTGCGTAAGGCGGCTGTAATGCGAATTCCGCAACACGGCAAGCGGGCAACGCTCCGCCCCTACTTGTTCCCGATAAGTTCCCCCCCCCCCCCACCTGTAATGATCTTGGGTCTCGTCAACCAAATGCGAACCAGCCTCCGATGTTCGCGGACAAGCAAGCTTCAGGCAGTTGGCTCACTTGCATACCCTCTGACCGGCGCTTGAATATCTTATGCGCAAAGTAAGTACCGAAGCGATCGACCCAATGTCGGACCATTTCGTGTCAGATATCGATTCCTCGCTCGTGGGGCAGATCTTCAAAGGCTCGAAGAGGCAACGGAATCCACACAGATACCATGACCGAAAGTTGCATGATTCCAGCCGATGTCTTGAAGCATCGGAAGGGAATCTCGCCATCTTCAGATGGCTGACCCCTATTTAGACGTTTCAACCTCGGTTTCTTTGATATCATCTTCTGCTGTCATTTCTGCTGAACAACAAGCGCCTTTCCAGCCCATTCAGCTGGATCAATTCCGGATACGGACTGCGTCAATCGTCCTTCAGGCGTCAGGAAAGTCACCTCGACAGTAACGGGAGCAAGTTCCTTGAGGCCAAAGTGAACCGGTATGGCGCTCTGAGCATTGTAGCCTCCACCACTATGGACCAAACGCGTGCCGAGGATGTTCCCTGCCCCGTCATAGAGACGGACTTCCGCCCCCGGCACAACGCCGAGACCGGATTTGTTCAGAACCATGACGTTAAGCGCGCGGCCAGCTGCATTTCCGGACAGTTCGTTGCGAAACACGAAATGTCCGCCCTCCGGGCCGTACCCATCGGTGAGAGACAGATCGAGTGTGCCGTCCAGAACATAGTCAACCCAGATCACACCATGATCGCCGGCATTCATCGGATGATCGAGCGGAAGAACATTGGCGAACCCACCCTGACCGTTATTCAGATAGAGATAATTGACCGGAACCTGCTCGCCAAAGGGGCCCTCATAGCCGACCACAAACAGGTCAAGATGGCCATCATTGTTGAAGTCGCCCCAGTCGCCGCCGACGGCATGGTCTGGCTCTGCCACGCCGAACGCTTCGGTGACATCCTCGAACGTGCCGTCGCCCTGGTTGCGATAGAGTTTGTTGGGGCCGTAATTGATGAAATAGACATCGAGCAGCCCGTCATTGTCGAAATCGCCGACTGCGCAGCCGACACCGCCTTCCTGCTGTGTGCGGCCTGAAGTTTCGATGCCGATTTTGGCTGCAATATCGGTGAAACCCGTACCATCATTGCGCCAGACGGCATCTTCGGCGCCGGACTGGTTGGTCAGGAAAAGATCAATCTTGCCGTCCTGATCATAGTCGAACCAGCAGGCGCCGACCGTCGGGCGGGGATCGCTTGGGCCTTGGCCCGCAAAGACCTCGGTGAA
>NZ_NCJT01000146.1:0-6153 GCF_002282565.1 Hyphomonas sp. 34-62-18 | reverse complement strand
TCAGCGGCAACATCGGTGAAGCCGGCGCCGGCGTCATTTCTGAAGACGCGGCTTACTTCCTGTGGCGAGGTGGCGCCAGCCATAAGGTCAGGGTAGCCATCCCCATTGAAATCCCCCCAGCTCAGCCCCCGGAATTCCGGGCCGGAAACAGGCAGACCAAGCGCTTCACCGACGCTGGTGAAGGCGCCATCACTCTGTTTGTAAAGACGGATCGCGCCGCCCTTGACGGAGACTGCGAGATCAAGCTGTCCATCACCGTCAAAGTCGGCCCAGGCATTGGAAAGTGAACCAGCTTCGCCGAAGAGTTCCGGCTGAACCGAAACGAACGGCAATAGGAGCCCGACTTCTTCTGCTTCCAGAATGGCGGCCTGCGCAGCGAGCCCGACTGGCTCCGGGCTTGCTGCGCAGGCCGCCAGCAGCGGAAGCATCGCGGGCAGAAGCTTCAGATAGTTCGGCATGATTTCTGTTCCGTTATCAGATTATCGGGTAAGCGGCGTACGATCGGAAAGATTGGCTTCCACCTGTTCTCGCTGCAGCCAGAGCTCCCGGTATTTTCCCTCCGAAAGCATCTCCAGCTGATCGCTGTAATGGGTCGTTCCCGGTTGGCGTGAGTTACCATAGCTCATCAGGCCGTACGCTTTCACCGGCGTGGAAAACTCGATCATCGCAACCCAGGTTTCCCCATGTGCGGGCGTACGCACGCCTTCATCATTCGGATCCGACCAGGTGATCACATGGAACGCGCCAAGATTTCCATATCCTCCCTGGCCGGGAACGTTGACGTCCTCGAGAATGAAGCGGGAAACCTCGCCATAGACCGGGTCGATCCGTCCATATTTCTCCTTGGTGGAGGCAATCGCCTGGCGCAATTGTTCGACCGCGGCAGCAGGATCCTTCAGGCCTGAAGGCGTGTTGATCGGGTCTTCCGCAGACCACGGCACGGCAAAACCAGCCTGCCCCGTCATGCGCGGCCCGGCAAACAGCTTCGCCCATTCCTCAAAAAGGACGCCTGCGCGATTGTCGCTGGAGAAAGTGCGGTCCCAATCTGAAAGGACTTCGACCGCCGCCTGCATATCCGGGTCCGGATCGTTCGCCGCAGCGCCTAGCAGGTCCGGCAGCACCCGGTCTGCCATCAGCGCATCCGCTGAGAGCTTCAGCTCCACAAGATCGTCCAGAGTTAGGTCTTCAGCGTCCACCATCATCTGGATAGATTCCTGCGCGCGCATCGATAGCGGCGTGCGGGGCGCCAGATAGGGCGGGAAATCTTCTGGCTTGTAAGCGACCGGGTAGGTCGCTTCCCATGGCGGATCGTTGGAATTCTGGACGAAACCCGTGGCTGGATCGGTCACGCGCGGGAGGTCCTCAAAGTGATGAACCTCCGTCCAAAGATATTCGGATGTATCGCCGGGCACGAGGCCCTGCCAGAAGGCGAGATCACCCGATGCGCGTTTGGGCGCGATACCATTGAATGTGTACTCAATATGCCCATCACGGTCTGCGTAGGAGATATTGAAGGTCGGCACCTGCATTCGACGCATGGCGGCATCGAACTCGGCATAGCTGTCGGCAGTGACCATGTCGAAATACTGCTCCAGCATGCCGCCGCGATCGAGACCGGCAACCCGGAGCGCGACCGCTGTACCATCCGGCTTGTCAAATACCGGTCCATGAACGGTGGAGCGCACCGAGACCGGAACGTCCAGCAAGGTGCCATCGTCCTGGCGAACCTTGTATCCGGTTTCGCGGACCTCGAATGGCAAAACTTCACCATCGAAGAGATAGCCATTGTCTTTCAGCGTGAGCTGATAGGTGGTGGCGCCGAGCATACCGTTAACCGTGTTGGAAATTCCCATCTGCTGGTTGAAGGCAAACCGGATGACTGGCAGACCAATCTGTGTGGCACCATAGATTTCGAAATCGGGCCCTGTGAGATGGGCTTCGTAATAGATAAAATATCCTGTGCCCCAGGGAAGGTGCGGGTTTTGCAGCAGCATCGTGTTACCCGATGCCGTCTTGGAGCCCGCGACAGCCCACGTGTTGGACCCCTGTTCGGAGAGCTCGGGCGGATCGCCCTCTCCCGCCACACGGCCGGGTGAAGCGACATAGATAAAGTTCATAAGGCGGTGAGCATGGGCCACAACATCCACGCCGCTAACCGGAAGGACGACGGCGAGTTCAGGGTCAATCGCTTCCGGATGGGCCGCCGCATAGGCGTTCATGCCTTCGGCAAAGGCATCGATCTTTGCACGGAATTCTGGGGAATAAGCATCATACCACTGCTCTGCCCGCGCTGGCACGTCGTTCATGATGAGCCATTTGGTCGTCTCCTCATACTCTGCGCCCCAATATTCGGCGCCCTTGCCACGCGCTTCGCCATAGAGGCGCAGTACCGTGTTGGCGTGGCTGGCGACCTGCGCCCAGCCATAGCCATAAAAGACCGTTTCAGCATCCGGGCCATAGATATGCGGTACACCATACGTATCCCAGAGGATCTCCGCCTGCAGAGTATCTGGCTCACTCTCCGCAGCGGGAGCCAATTCGGCGCTTCCACTACTCGCGCATCCTGCCAGCCCCAGTTGGGCCATCATCAGGAAGCCGGCCGCAGCCAGACTCAATTGTTTCATCCCTCAAATCCTCTCAGTTTTTTATCTGCCTGCAGTATGACAATGGCCCGGCAGAGGTCTGCCGGGCCATAGGTGTCAATTTACCACTTATAGACGCCGCGAACGAACCAAGATCCGCCGGTGAAGCCAAAAGGTGCGAACGTGTTGTACATGTTCGATCCCGTCGTTGCGCCAGGCGCCGCGATCTCCTGGGGATACTCATTGAACACGTTATTCGCCCCGGCAAACACGCTTAGCGCCTCGCTGATCTCGTAGCCAATTTCGAGATCCGTGATCCAGGCCGGGTCCACATCATAGTCAGCTGCGGGATTGGTCGCATTCTGAACTGTGTAGGAACCAAACCGCGTGGTGCGCGCATTGGCTGAAAAGCCCCCGAAGGTCCAGTCCAGCCCAAGCGTGATCTTGGAATCCGGAATGGCCGTCGTCAGAGCGTTCTGCTTGCTGCGATCAAAGATCTCAATATCACCCAACGCGGAGAGCGCTGCAGGATTGTCGATGATGCCGGTGATTTCGGTTTCATTTTTGTTGTAACCCGCCTTGAGCGCGAAATCTCCAAAACTGTCCGTTGGCAGCATATACGTCGCCACCACATCGATGCCCTCCGTCCGGGTGTCGATTGCGTTCGTGTAGTATTGCCCACTGATTTCGGCTGGCAAACCATTGGCCGTCAGGATGTTCTGGATCTGCTGGCCAATTGTCGTAACGCCGTCAGCCGAAAGACGATTATCGAGCGGCGAGAAGGTGGTGGTCACCGCGATCCGGTCGTCCACGTCGATCCGGTAGGCATCAATGGTGATCGCCAGATTGTTCAGCGGCGTCAGCGTGATACCGAAGCTGATATTCTCTGATGTTTCCGGAACGAGAGGGCTCGCGCCGAGAGCGATGGCCGCCGCAGAATTAACCGGCAGGTTCTTCAGAAGGAGCAGTTCATTTTCGCCATCGCCGTTCAAATCCCGGAATTGGCTGGTGGTTGAGGAATAGGCCTGCTGGGCCAGCGTCGGCGCCCGGAAACCGGTGTTGTAGGACGCGCGAGTGGCCAGCCAATCCGTGAATTCATACCGGCCATTCAGCTTGTAGATCAGCTCTTCGCCCGCATCATCATCAAAGCTTTCGAACCGCAGGGCGCCGGAAACAAATAGCTTTTCCGTCGCGCTCCAACCAAGCTCTCCGTAGGCAGACAAGTTGGTCCGATCCACCGAGCCTGCATCGTCCGGACGGAACCCAGGCGTGGCCTGCGACCCCGGAGTCTGTACCTGTCCGGCGAACGGTTGACCAACAGGGTGCACATAGGTGCCCGCCGCCCAGCTGGCCTCTTCACCTTCTTCGATCTCGTACTTTTCAAGGCGGTGCTGCAAGCCGAAGGAAACCTGCAATTCTCCGCTGCCGCCAAGGTCGTAAGGGCGGGTCGCGTCGAAAGAATTCACCCATTCGGACGATATCAGGCGGCCGACTTCGAAATGCGTCGGGCTCGTCGGGCCAAGGCTGGCGTTGAGGCCGTTGTCGTTTTCCCAGTCAGTGATATCGGTGCCGTAGTTGGACGACAGATCCCAATCCCAACCGTCATAATTGCCCCGGACGCCGCCAGCGACTTCGAAATCGTCTTCATAGATTGTGAGGCGCGGTCTGAACCCATTTGGATAGACCTCCGGAAGCGACGCGATGTTGTTGGGCGCCCGGTATGACCAGTCGAGTACGGACGTTCGCGAGCCGTACGTACCAAAACCATAAAGCTCCAAACCATTGGTTTCATAGCCAAGGTTCAGGCCGAAAGTGTGCGACGTTTGCGGGAAGGCACCGTAGTTTTTCGTCACGAGACGATCAATCGTCGCCTCACGCGGATCACGCACGCCGCCTGGCAGGAGCGGATAGAGGTTCACCGTATCGGCGATCGGCACAGCGCGGTTGGACGAATTGCGGTCCATATAGCTGTAGGAGACATGCGCAAAACCGGAATCGCCAATTGCGTATCCCTGGTTCACCGAACCCGTCAGGAACTCACCATCCGACCGGTCAAAGTTCTCACCGAAGCTGACCGAAGCCTCACCGCCGTCTGGGTCGTCTTTGAGAATGATGTTGATGACACCAGCAATAGCGTCAGAGCCATACTGAGCCGCCGCCCCATCACGCAGCACTTCAATGCGCGCAATGGCCGAAGACGGGATCATGTTGAGGTCAACGCCGGCCGCGCCGTTATACAGGGAGGACACAGAGTTTATCAGCGCCGTCTTGTGGCGGCGCTTGCCATTCACCAGAACCAGCGTGTGGT
Organism: Hyphomonas sp. 34-62-18; assembly: GCF_002282565.1. Taxonomy (GTDB): domain Bacteria; phylum Pseudomonadota; class Alphaproteobacteria; order Caulobacterales; family Hyphomonadaceae; genus Hyphomonas. Next base: position 1,263 of record NZ_NCJT01000146.1, on the reverse strand, counting down.
CCGGATTGAGGCCGCGCAGGCCGCCTGTGGCAATAACCGTGGCCGTCCCCCCGCCCGCGCGGGTCGGCAGGTTAAAGGACGGCACCAGATACCGGAGGGACTCAAAGACACCTGTTGGGCTACCCTGCTGTATATCATCTGCGGAAAACACATCGATCGGTGTCGGACTGTCAATGATCGAGCGCGGCGCGCCGCGTACGCCAGTCACGATAACGGTTTCCTGGACGCTGACACTATCCTCAGCAGGACTACTTGCCGGGACTGGTGTGGGTTGCGGCGTCCCGGTGGTCGCCTGCGCCATCACTAAAGGGCGAGCCGGGCTGCGGCCCTCCTCGACCGAGGCGAGTTGGAGCGTCAGGGCACCGCTTTCGTGCGTCTGAGCGGTCAGGCCCGTCCCCGTAAGCAGATTGTTCAGAGCCTGCTCAGGCGGAAACACGCCCTGAACGGCGGCAGATGTCTTGCCATTCACGAGTTCGACAGGCGCGACGATGACCATCTGCGACTGTTCCGAATACTTCACCAGCGCTTTGGCCAGCGACTGGGATTCGATTTCAAACGTCGCTGGCGAACTGGTCGCAATCTGGGCGGAGGCGGCAGCGAACTGCAAAGCGGTGACGGAGACCGCCCCCGCGAGACTGACCCGGAGAAGTGGATGAAGCGTCTTGCGCATGGAAGTATAACCCCGATACGGGCGCCCCCTGCAGGCAGCCCTCATAAGTGAGGACGAGCGTGCGATGGCAATTATCCAAAATAAATGAGGTTCTGCGTTGAATGTTTCTTACACATGCCCGGATATGCGCATGTTTTAAGCAGGGCTCATCCAACTTTTAATCGCGGCTGCGGGATCGGTGGCATCACGATCCGCTCAGAATGATCCGGCCGGGATCGGAGTAATCCGCCATCAGGCCATAGGTGATCTCAAGGCCGGCGGCGAACTGGTCGATCTTTTCCACGCTGAAGGCAGCTGTCATCCTCAGATCGCCAATACCTTCCTCCTCCAGAACAATCTGACGCCGGCTGTAGCGATTGGCGTCAGACACAATCTCGGCGAGGCTAGCATTTTCATACGTTAGCCAACCCCGCCGCCATGGCGCCGCCTCTGCCGGCTCTATGGCGCCAAGAGTCGCCTCGCCGGACCCGATCCGCGCGACGACCTCATCGCCTGCCTTCAGAACGTTTTTCTCGATCAGCGGACGGGACGCCTCTGCCCGCGCGGGTGTTTCGGCTTGAAGGACTTCGACAACGCCCTCCACCACGGCCACC
>NZ_NCJT01000145.1 GCF_002282565.1 Hyphomonas sp. 34-62-18 | reverse complement strand
ATGATGCCTGCGCCTTGTTCCACCATTCGCAGAGCCTGCCCATGGGCCGCGTCCAGCGTGTTATGCCGTCCGCCATCGGAAAAACTGTCTGGGGTGACATTGAGTATGCCCATGATAACGGGCTCTGCGCGCACTCGCTCCAGTATTTGATCTCGCCGCTCAATATCAATCATCGAAGCTCCCCTCCAGAAGCGCCTGGCCGAGCTGGATCAGCGCGGGCGGCAGCTCAGTCTCGAACTCTCGCCCGGAAAAGCTGCTCACAGACTGGAATATCCGCAGGCTGTTGGTCAGAAAGATGCCATCCGCCTGAGCGAACCGTTCCAGCGAAAGACTTTCCTCAGCAACCTGGAAACCAGCGCCTGCCGCAACCTCCAGCAACCAGTTCCGGATGATGCCCGGCATGGCGCCATCCGACACCGGTGGTGTCACCAGGCGATCTCCAAATCGGGCAAACACGTTTGCCGAAGATGCACAGGCCACTTGCCCCTCTGGCGACAGCAACAACGCTTCATTATGGCCAGCCACTATCGCCTCACGTAACGCCACAATGTTATCCGTGTAAGACAGGGTCTTGTGGCGCGCGGTGGGCGAGGTAGGATTCCGCCGGATAGAACTGATACCAAGACTCACCGGCGCCATTGGGTAGGTTGATTCGATCGAAGAAAAGCGCGCCATCAAGGTGGGGGCGCCCGAGGTCTCCCCGGCAAGTCCCCGCGCGCCGGGCCCACGCGTGACTGTCAACCGTAGCGCGCCACTTCCCCCGGCTGGAATAGCCTCAGCAGCCAAAGTGGCCAACTCTGGCGAGGTGATAGATATCCCCAACGCAGCCGCGTCCCGTACCAGCCGGGCCATGTGAGCTCGCTTGAGAATAATCCGCCCACTCACTACACGGGACGTATCAAACGCCCCATCAGCCAACAGAAGCCCGCGATCTGTCAGGTCGAAAGGCTGCACATTTTCAGGCTGGGAAACAGATTGGCGCAGCCGGATCATGTCTGCCTCCAGGAACGGGAGATCGTAATGAAATTACTGAGCAATGCCGGACCATGCTCAGTGAGAATGGATTCCGGATGAAACTGAACCCCATAGATGGGCCGGGCCACATGAGACAGCGCCATCACTTCCCCTGAAGGCGAAACGGCATCAACGACCAGATCGCCGGGCACATCCGGAGGCGCCGCTATGAGCGAATGATACAGCCCCACATCGAACTCATGCGGCAGGCCGGCGAAGAGCCGCTGCCCCGTGTGCTTTAGACGTGCTGAGCGGCCATGCCCGGGAGATTTCGCCCGGGTCACTTCCCAACCATGCGCCACCGCTATGGCCTGGTGGCCGAGGCAAACGCCAAGTATAGGCAACTGTCCGCCCAGCACATTTATGGCCGCCAACGAGACGCCTGCCTCTGCCGGTGTGCATGGCCCCGGAGAAATCACCAGGGCTTCAGGCGCCATCGCTTCGATGTCTTCAACCGAAATGCAGTCGCTGTCGGCGACCTCAATTGCGCAACCAAGTTCCCGGAAATAGCGGGTAAGATTGAACACAAAACTATCCCGGTTATTCAGCATCAGGATCATGACACGCCTACCGGCCGCGCCGTCTTCTTCGTGATCCGCTCGGCCTTCAGACAGATTTCATCATATTCCGCCTCAGGATCAGAAAGCAGTGTAATGCCTGCCCCCGCCCAAAGCCGTGTTTCCTCTGGCAACAACTCCAATGTCCGGATCAGGATGGAAAAATCCATCGCCCCATCATGCCCAACCCAGCCCATAGAGCCGCAAAAGACGCCGCGTCCCGCTGGCTCCAGCTCATCAATGATTTCCATCGCACGCAGCTTTGGAGCGCCCGTTATGGAACCGCCCGGAAACACCGCTGCCAGCAGATCGGCCGCGGTTTTCCCCGGCGCCAGCTGTCCCTCCACCGTCGAGACAAGGTGGTGAAGATTGGCAAAGGTTTCCAGACGGCAAAGCGAGGATACCGATACAGAAGGCGGCGTGCACACCCTTGATATGTCATTACGCAGAAGATCAACAATCATCACATTCTCTGCGCGGTCCTTTTCCGAAGTCTGCAGCGCGGCGCGTTCAGCCACATCTTCGTCCGGGTCTTCACTGCGCCGGATTGTGCCCTTGATGGGTTCGGCCTTGACCCTCCCTTCAGCATCTGCACTGATCAGGCGTTCGGGAGAAAAGCTGGCAATCGTCCTCTCCTCAAACACACCAAACCCAGAAAAGGGAGCCGGAGAGCTTTCGCGCCCTTTGAGATAGTGGGCAAACGCCGCCTCGGGGCCCAGCGGTTCAGTCGACCATAAGCCAGCAATATTGGCTTGATAGATATCCCCGTCCCGGATGTATTCCTGCACCTGAGAGACACTTGACTGATAGCTGCCCGGCGGGCTGCGGGGCACCCAATTCAGCTTCTCCGCAGGAGGTAAAGGCGTGATCGGCGCAGTCAGAATCTCCTTCAGCCGTCTGATCTTCTCCATCGCCAGATCATTGTCGGGAACAGCACCCTTCGCCGATAATCCCGCGGAATAAACATGAGCCCTTGCGGCGCCGTGATCAAACGCGATCACTGTGTCGTAGAAGCCAAACTCAGCTGTAACATTGCGAGCAGCCCTGTGACGGGACCGGAACCGCTCAAGGAAGGCCGCTGCAAATTCATACGACAGATAGCCCGCAGCGCCTCCCTGAAACGGCGCGCCGCGTTCAATCCGCGATATGGCGCCCGTGCCGATCCAGCTTCGTAGTGTCTTGGCGGCCTCAACAGAAGTCGCAAGCCGCAATCGATCCACGGGCCAGACACAGATATAGGAGTACTTCGCCCCCGGATGCTCCGGTGCGGCGCTGTCGAACCAGATAAATCCATCTTCCCCCCGCAAAGCCATTGCAGCGGCGACAGGATCAAAAGATGGAAGGGCGGTTGCCAGCATGGCGCTTATCTAGCCCGCAACAGGAACGGCGGAAAGACGCAGAAATATCAGAATAACAATGCCAGTATGGACTTTTTGTCCCAAATTAGCGCTTTGGCCCGGATCACAGCCGCGAGCAAAGCACGCGCGGTATGGGCTGCGCCGCCTACGGGTGCAAGCAAATCCGCTCTAGGCCGTAGGCACTTCCAGCCCACGGCGCAGAAGACATTCCCATGCCTCTTCCGGGTCATCTGCAAACTCGAACAGTTTGAGATCATCCGGGCTGATCATGCCGGCTTCTGCAAAAGCCTCGAAATTGATGATCCGTGTCCAGAAGTTACGGTCATAGAGGACCACCGGCATATGATGGCCCTTGCCGGTCTGGCTGAGGGTGAGGAGTTCGAACAGCTCGTCCATGGTTCCAAAACCGCCCGGGAAAATCACCAGCGCACGGGCCCGCATGGCAAGATGCATCTTGCGCATGGCAAAATAGTGGAACTGGAAATTCAGGTCGGGCGTGATGTAGGGATTGGGGAACTGCTCATGCGGCAGCTGAATGTTGAAGCCGATCGTCACCGCGCCCGCATCCCGCGCCCCGCGATTGGCCGCTTCCATTACGCCGGGGCCACCGCCCGTCGCAATCACGTGGTCGCGCCACTCCCTGCCATAACACAGGGCGCCGCCGCGCTCGGACGCGATCCGTCCGAATGTCCGCGCAGCGTTGTAGATCCGTGCCTGCCATTCGCCGCCATCTTCGCGGATACGGGCGGAGCCGAAGGCAACGATGGTTGAGCGGACACGCTCACGGCGGAGAAATTCCTCCGCCTTGGCGTACTCCATCATGAAGCGGGCGCCACGCATCGTGTCGCCAAGAATGAAATCCTGATCCAGCGCGGCGAGCCTGTAAACTGGATTGTCCGTATAATTGTCGTCAGCCATTAGCCCCTCCGGTCCCAAAAAAAGAAAGTGCCTTTTAGGCCATCCTATTTTTGTGGGCAGCGGGCAATGACTTTGATTTCGAAGTCAAATCCAGCCAACCAGGTCACACCAACCGCCGTCCAGTTCGGATAGGGCGCCTGAGGAAAAACACGACTCTTCACTTCCATAATGGTTCCGAACTGAGCCTCAGGGTCGGTGTGAAAGGTCGTGACATCGACAATGTCGCTCAGGCTGCAGCCTGCTGCATCGAGCACGGCTTGGAGATTGTCGAAGGCGAGTTGCACCTGTTTGGCAAAATCCGGTTCCGGGGAACCATCCGGACGGCTGCCAACCTGACCAGAGATGAAGAGCAGATCACCTGACCGGATGGCCGCTGAATACCCGTGCTGCTCATAGAGAGCGTGACGATCTTTGGGAAAGACGGGTTCGCTCTGGGGCATGTCGCTGTCCTTTCAGGAGGTCGCGCCTAGGGGGGCGCATCCGATCAACGGCATGTAGGATCGATCGCAGGAAATACGACCGCGATTCATCACTCTCTTGGCCGCGCGCCTGCGCGGCCACAGCCGGTCCTAGACTGGTAGCCAGGGCAACACTCGCTCAGGAGGCAGAACGGTCTTGGCCCATCCCGGTGGGCAACAGGTGTCCGCCATTCAGAAGAGACCGGCTGAGCGGCCGGCCGGACGCGGAGAATGTGGCGCTTACAGTGGCAAGATCCCGGCACGAGTTCAGCAGTGCAATTTTCTCGCCCTTGCTCAGCGCGGCCACGTATTCTGCGGCCGATTCAGCACTTTCCGTGCGCGCCTTGGCAACCGCCAAGGGCGTGTGAACCTCGTGGCGTCCCAGCGACCAATGCGTATCGACCAGCGCGCAGCGGCGCTGCTGTTTCACCTGATCAAGCAGGAGCGTGTAGAGATCAACCGGGCGCAGATCGCGGAACACAGCCTGAGCTTCCTGGGCCGCCGCGAAGGAGGCCGGAACCTCGACTTCGGCCGGAGAGACCAGCGCGCCCGCCTTGCGGAAAGCCTGGCCGGCAGAACGCTTTGCGGTCCAGTAGGACAGCGGCACTGATAGGATGAGGCCGATCGTGGCCGGGGCGAGCCAGGCTGCGTAGACAGGCGAGATGATCATGGCGGCAACCGTCAGCACCACTCCAAGCGTCATGGCCGGGGCGCTGTGGCGCAGGGTTGCCATCAGGGAATAGCCATCCTCTGTGCGTTTCTGCGGCGACCAGCCGGAGTCGCGGCCCGTCAGCACGCTGATGACTGCGCTCGTCTGCGTAACCATCATGATTGGCGCGATCAGCACGGAGAGGAATGTCTCGGTCAGAACGCCCAGAAGTGTACGGAACATGCCCACCTGCTTGCGCCAGAGCGGGCTGATCAGGCCATAAATCAGACCATAGATCTTCGGCGCAAACAGGATCCCCATCGTTACAATGAAGAGGTTCAGCGCGCGCACGGAGTCGATCACCGGCCAGGTTGGGAACAACGAGAAGCCATCCCCGAAATAGGAGGGGCGCATGAAGCTGTTCTGCAGTGACAAGGCCATACCCACCGTGATGAAGATCAGCCAAAGCGGCGAGGACAAGTAAGAGAAGATGCCCGTGATGAGGTGAAACCGGCTTGTCCAGGCAAGGCCGCGCGTCTTCAGCAGCACCAGCATGTGCTGCATGTTGCCCTGGCACCAGCGGCGGTCACGGATCACCAGGTCAATAATCGTTGGCGGGCCCTGTTCATGGGAGCCGCTCAGCGCTGGTTTGATCTCTACATTCCATCCCGCGCGGCGCAGCAGTGCCGCTTCCACGAAGTCGTGGCTGAGGATGTGGCCACCAAAGGGGGCGCGGCCGGGAAGCTCCGGCAGGCCCGCCGCCTGCGCCATTGCCTGCACGCGGATGATGGCGTTGTGGCCCCAGAAGTTTCCTTCCTTCTGCGCCCACCAGGCGATGCCATGGCCCAGCACTGGGCCGTAGAGGGCGGCGGCAAATTGCTGGATACGGGCAAACAGGCTCTCCCCGCCGACGAGTTGCGGGATGGTCTGAATAAGGCCCGTACGCGGAGCCTCTTCCATCTGCCGCACAAGTTCGATCAGCGTGTCGCGCTCCATGTAGGAGTCTGCGTCATAGACGATCATGTAATCGTAGCGCCCACCCCAACGGGTGACGAAATCGCGGATGTTACCCGCCTTGCGGTGATGGTTGATCGTGCGGCGGCGATACCAGATGCGTACGTCGCCCGGCGCCTGTTGGCGGATGCGCTCAAAGGCCGCTTCCTCGGCCAGGGCCACATCGGGGTCAGTTGTGTCGCTGAGAATGAAGCAGTCAAACCGGCCCGGCGCGCCCGACATCATCTGCGCCGTCGCCAGCACTGTGCCGAAGATGTGCTCCACATTCTCATT
>NZ_NCJT01000452.1 GCF_002282565.1 Hyphomonas sp. 34-62-18 | reverse complement strand
GTCCGCCAGTTTCACGAAGTCCGGCAGGCTTTCTGAATAGGAGTGGGAGTAACGCTCGCCATGCAGCAATTCCTGCCACTGGCGCACCATGCCCATCCACTCATTGTTGAGGATGAACACCTTCACCGGCAGCTTGTGCTGAACGGCAGTGGAAAGCTCCTGCATCATCATCTGGATGGAGGCTTCCCCGGCAATGTCGATGACGAGGGCGTCCTGATGCGCCGCCTGAACGCCCACGGCCGCCGGCAGGCCATAGCCCATCGTGCCCAGCCCGCCGGAGGTCATCCAGCGATTGGGCTCCTCGAAATGATAGAATTGCGCCGCCCACATCTGGTGCTGGCCAACTTCGGTGGTGATGTAGGTGTTGCGGTCCTTGGTCAGCTCATAGAGGCGCTCGACCGCATATTGCGGTTTGATCACTTCGCGTGAACCCTTGTAGGCAAAGCAGCGGCGGTCACGCCAGGCGCCGATCTGTTCCTTCCAGGCCGTCAGGTCCGGCATCTTGGCCTTGCGCACTTTCAGCTCTTTGAGGATCGCTTCCAACGCCAGCGCGCAGTCGGCCAGCACCGGCACATCCACCCGCACGATCTTGTTGATCGAGGAGGCGTCGATATCGATGTGCACCTTCTTGGATTTGGGCGAGAACGCGTCCACCCGGCCCGTCACCCGGTCATCAAACCGCGCGCCGACACAGATCATCAGGTCGCAGTCATGCATCGCATTGTTGGCTTCAAAGCTGCCATGCATGCCCACCATGCCCAGCCAGTCAGCGTGTGAGGCAGGGAAGGCGCCCAGGCCCATCAGGGTGGAGGTCACCGGAAAGCCCGTCGCCGCCTGCAGCTCCCGCAGCAGCTTGGCCGCGCGCGGGCCGGAATTGATCACGCCGCCACCGGTATAGAAAACGGGCCGCCAGGCCATGGTCATCAGATCGACCACCGCCTTGATCGCTTCGGGCGCTGGCTGGGTCTGGGGCACATAGGTCGGCTTCAGGATACCGGCCTTGCCGATATAGGGGCCGGTCGCAAACTGGATATCCTTGGGAATATCGATCACGACCGGGCCGGGCCGGCCCGTGGTGGCGATATAGAAGGCTTCGTGGATGATCCGCGCCAGCTGGTTCACATCCGTGACGAGATAGTTGTGCTTGGCGCAGCTGCGGGTGATGCCGGTCGTGTCGCATTCCTGGAAGGCGTCCGTCCCGATCAGATGCGTAGGCACCTGGCCGGTGATGACGACCATGGGGATCGAATCCATCATCGCATCGGTGATCGGGGTCACCATATTCGTGGCGCCGGGGCCGGAGGTGACGAGCGCCACGCCGCATTTGCCGGTGGAGCGGGCATAGCCTTCGGC
>NZ_NCJT01000451.1:529-1897 GCF_002282565.1 Hyphomonas sp. 34-62-18 | reverse complement strand
AGCGTGTAGGTGCCGGCCGGCACGTTGACAAAGCGGTAGGAGCCATCCTGGCCCACTTCAGCGCTCTGGCTGAGTTCGACCAGAGAGACCTCCGCGCCCCGCAGGGTCCGCGTTCCTGAAGCGTCAACCACCTCACCGGAGATCGTTCCTGCGTAAGCGGCAGGAACAGCAACAGCCGAGGCAAGCATACTTGAGGCAAGAAGGCGCGCCGTCAGGCCGCGGCCGAAGAAAGAGGATTGGAACATTGGGAAACCCTTCCGCTGGAATTCGAAGCGGCGGGTAACAGTCTAGTATCTCAGACTTGCGACAGTTTTGCGTAGTTATTGTTGCAAAGTTTCTCCAGGGCCAAAAGCGTTGCCGCGCTGCCACGGAGATACATTTTTATGTAGTCGATATGTATCTTATGTATTGGTTCGTATACCGATTATGACGCTAACATGACGGTCCCGCGGGACGGGTGCCAGCTCACGGCGCTTCACCCGAATCCTTTGCCGGGAGGTTCTCGGAGGGGCTGCCTGCCACCGCCTTCGGCCGGCGCACCAGTCCGGCAATCCCCGAAGCCCCCTTGCGCAGCAGATCTGCCGCCAGCGCGCCAGCACCGGGATCTTCCTCGCCGATCACGATGCCGACCGTGCCGACACCGCCCGCATCGTCGAGGGAACAGACAACAATATCCACTTCTCCGATCGATACCCGGTCGCCCACCACGGGGCTGCCATTGAAAGACCGCTCGAGGAACTGCCCGGCTGTCACCCCTTCGCTCGCGTCAACGTCTTCCAGGCCATACTGGCGCACAAGGTCGGCCATCTTGGTGGCCCCCTTTACGCGAAACTGTATGTCCGACTCCGCCGTCATCTCGTCCCACGGGCTGGCATAGATCTGGTCGAGGAGGCGGATGCGCCGGGCTGACGCAAAGAGATAAACCTGGTCATTGGCCTGCAGCGGACCGATCGTGTGGACCGAATAGGACAGGCCATCCCGGATCACCATCACCGGTCTTGCCCAGCGCGGAATGCGTTCGCCCTTGGCAATGGCGCTGTCAGGATGGATCTTGTAGCCGACGAGTTCCATCTCGGTGGCCCCGCGCAGTTCCAGCTCCACCCTGTCGACCAGCCCCTGCTCGGACGGCAGGCTCATCTTCAACAGCTTGGCCGCCGGCGCCAGGGTCCAGCCCTGTACCAGCAGGGAGACCAGCACCATCACGAACACGACGTTGAAATAGAAGCTGCCATTCTCGATGCCCGCCAGCCCCGGCAGGATCGCCAGAAGGATCGAGACGGCGCCCCGCAGGCCCACCCAGCTGGTAAAGGCGGTCTCCCGCGATCTGAAATCGAAGGGCAGCATGCAGAGCCAGACGGCGATCGGCCG
>NZ_NCJT01000451.1:0-441 GCF_002282565.1 Hyphomonas sp. 34-62-18 | reverse complement strand
TGCCAGAAGGCCCAGCGCGAGGAACATCCCGATCTGCGCCAGCCAGGTCATGCCCACCTGGAACCGCCGGAGCCTTTGGGCAAACCGCACCTTGCGGTTCCCGGCAACAACGCCTGCCACATAAGCTGCAAGGAACCCGCTGCCGCCAAACAGAGCGCAGACGGAAAACACAACCAGCGCCGCTGCCAGCCCGGAGATCGGATAAAGACCCGGATCAAGGTTCACGAGCTTGTTCAGCAACCAGGCGATGCCAAAGCCCCCGATGATGCCAAACAGGATGCCAAGGCCCATCTGCTGAATGAAAGTCATCATCACTTCAAAGCCGAACAGCGCGTCGGCGCCGGCATCGGCCGCGATGAGTTCGATCAGCAGGATGGTGAGAAAGATCGCCATCGGGTCGTTGGCGCCGGACTCAATCTCCAGCGTGGAGCCAACCTTCTC
>NZ_NCJT01000450.1 GCF_002282565.1 Hyphomonas sp. 34-62-18 | reverse complement strand
GTGGACCTGTCTGCCGTCGCCTTCCTGAACCTCACCCAGGACCATCTCGACTATCACCCGACGATGGACGCCTATCTCGATGCCAAGATGCGTCTCTTCCGCGATCTCGCGCCCAGGGGCATCCCGGCCATCGTCAATGCCGACAGCGCCCATCGCGAGATTGCCGAGGAAACCGCGCGCAAGGCCGGGCTGCAGGTTGTCTCGTTCGGCTGGCGCGGCGAGGATCTCTGGATCGACGAGCTGATGCCGAAGGCGACGGGACAGACGCTGTTCCTTTACTGGAAAGACGTGGAACAGAAGCCGATCGAGCTGCCGCTGATTGGCGAGTTCCAGACGCTGAACGCCCTTGCGGCCGCCGCGCTCTGTCTCTCGCTCGGCATGGAGTTCCCGGCGGTGGCGGAGGGGCTTGCCAATCTCAAGCCCGTCAAAGGCCGGCTGGAATTTGTCGGCAAGACGGAAAGCGGCGCCGCCGTGTTCGTGGACTATGCGCATACGCCCGACGGGCTGGACGTGTTGCTGCGCGCGGTCCGTCCGCATACGGCCGGGCAGCTGAAGGTGATCTTCGGCTGCGGCGGCGACCGCGACGCCAAGAAACGCCCGATCATGGGCGAGATTGCCAGCCGCCAGGCTGATGATGTGATCGTCACCGATGACAATCCGCGCTCGGAAGACCCGGCGAAGATCCGTGCCTCAATCCTGGGCGGCGCCAGGGGTGCGCGTGAGATCGGCGACCGGGCCGAGGCCATCCACACCGTTATCCGTGAGCTGAAAAAAGGCGATACGCTGGTGATTGCCGGCAAGGGGCATGAGACAGGCCAGATCATCGGATCGCAGGTGCTGCCTTTCTCCGACCAGGATGAGGCGCTTGCCGCCCTGAAAGCGAGCGCCCGATGACCGCGCCGCTCTGGACCTCCAGCGATATTGAACTTGTCACCGGCGGCGCTGCCAGCGCCCCGTTTGAGGTGACCGGGTCCATCTCCATCGACACGCGCACCCTGCAGAAGGGTGACCTCTTCGTGGCGCTGAAGGATCAGCGCGACGGCCATGATTTTGTTGCGGCGGCGTTCAAGGCCGGGGCGGCGGGCGCGCTGGTGGCGCGGCCCATTCCCGGCGGCCCGGTCGTTCAGGTGGGTGATGTGCTGGACGCGCTGACCCAGCTTGGCATTGCCGCCCGCGTGCGCTGCGGCGCCCACCGCACGGCGGTGACGGGCTCGGCCGGCAAGACCTCGGTGAAAGAGATGCTGGCGCGCATCTACCGCGCCTTTGGCCCGGCCCATTGGAACGTCAAAAGCTTCAACAATCACTGGGGCGTGCCGCTGACCCTGGCGCGGATGCCGGAAGAGACCCAGCGCGCGGTGTTCGAAATCGGCATG
>NZ_NCJT01000144.1:2928-13575 GCF_002282565.1 Hyphomonas sp. 34-62-18 | reverse complement strand
ACTGGCTGCGCTTGGCGGCGGCGAGGCGTTCAATTTCCTCTTTTTTCAAGGCAATGGTCGCTTCGGCAGCGTCGAGGCGGGCCTGTTCGGTCCGGATCTGGTCTTCCAGCTTGTTGAGGGCGGTAATCTCCCCGGAAATTCGCTGCGCGCGTGCGTCGAGCTCCGGCAGCGTGGCCTGCATCAGCACGGCGCGGCGGATGGCGGTACCGGACTGGCCGGGCGAGACGACAAGGGCCGGCGGGCGGCGGCGGTTGGCAGCCGCAAGAGCGGCGATCAGATCTTCATAAGCGCCTTCATTTACAAGGAGTTGCGCGGCTGCCTCCTCGCGTTTGAGCGAGAGGTCGATCAGCGCCTTCTCGGCAGAGACGGCCTGCTCTTCCCGGCGCAGGGCTTCGGCGGCGGCGGCCAGAAGATCCTCATCCAGAGACTCCAGATCGCGCACGGTACTTTCGCCAGTGGACTGAAGTTGCTCGAGTTTCTGCTCGGCAGCGCGCTTTTCCTTTTCGAGCGCCTCAAGATCCTGCCGGGTGAACGTATCCGGCCCGGCCGCGGTCAGCGCGAGTGCAAGACAGGAGAGGACGAGCGGGCGGAAAAAGCGCATGGCGCCAGAGATGAGCCATGAGCCGTCACTTTGGCGTTAATCATGCGCCATTCCGGGCTCATTGGGCGTCAAAACGCTGTCAATTACGTTCAGTTCCGTTTCAATCTGTTGCAAAACGCGCACAAAACCTGACGCGTCAAAGGCAGGGCATGTCAGCAAGAGGTGTTCGATGACCTCCACGGCAGCCCGGGCCAGAGCGGCAGGGTTTTCCGGCAACTCGAACCCCAAGCCATGCACCGCCGCATTGCGCATGGCGACCAGATCTTCCAGCCGCCGCACCTGCGCGCCGGTTAGATCCAGCCGTTCGGGCGGATTGAGATATTCCGAGGACCTGGCCCGGCGCAGCAGGAGCGCAATCGGCGCGACCCGGCCAAGATGCGGCGGGGCGGAGATATCTTCCGGGCGGGCAGACGCGTAGCCCGAGAGGGCTGCCACAAGGCTCGCCTGCAGCGCGCTGACGAGGCCAAGCGCGACCCAACGCCAGCGCTCGGGCTGCGCCTTTGTTCCGGCAAGTTCCCGGCCGGCAAGGCGCAAGGCTTCGAGGGAAGCCTCAAGCGCTGCTTCAATCCGGGTTTCCGGATCGTGGCTGAACTGGCGATCTGTATCCATCCGGCTCTCTAAGTTGCAGGCCATCGCCCTGGCCGCAAGCCCTTTGGCGAAACTGACACCGGGCTGACAGCCGGTGTCAGGCAGGGCTCAGCGCCTGTCAGGCAAATGCACACTCAGTTCCCCGCAAGAGCACCTGAACCCCGCCAAAACACAGAAGGACACACGAAAATGAAAACCCTGATGATTGCCTCCCTCGCTCTGCTGGCTGTTGCCGCCCCTGCCCCTCTGGCGCTGGCCGATGATGATGACAGCCTGCGGGGCGGCAGCGCCGAGCGCGGCTACACGCTCTCCCGCGACGACGCCGCGCAGATTGCCCGCGCCGAAGGCATGAGCCGCATCAAGGAAACCGAGCGCGACGACGGCAAGTGGGAGATGGAAGGCTGCACCCGCGACGGTCGCGAGATCGAGATCGACATTGATGGCCGCAGCGGCGCCATTCTCGAACTTGAGATCGACGAAGACGACGATGATTGCTGATCGCTGACCCCGGCTTCAGCAAACCGCCGGGCGGATGTGGTCCTCCCCTTTACATATCCGCCCGGAACCCCCGACCACCCAACGCGTTAAAATGAACAGAAAAAGCAAGGAGTTCCCTATGAAACGCATGACCGCCGCCCTGATTGCCGCCGCCCTGGTTGCCCCGGTTCCTTTCGCCTTTGCCCAAGCTGCGGGCGCGGACACGATCAGCCGCGAGCAGGCAACCGAGATCGCCAGCCAGAAGGGCATGGTTCGTGTGCTCGAGATTGAACTCGATGATGGCGAGTGGGAGATCGAAGGCTGCACCGCCGACGGCCGTGAGCTGGAAATCGATGTGCATCACCGCACGGGCGACATCGTGAAATACGATCTTGATCGCGATACGGACAAAGACTGCGCCGTCATGGCTCAGTAGTCTGAGCAGATTGTACCAATGGAAAAGCGCGGGGACGCATATTCCCCGCGCTCTTTTTGTGCCCGTTTGCGGAGCGGCAATCGAGCCTTGCGCCGGCTATTCCTGAAGGTTTCGCGCAGGTCCGGCGATGATCACATCGAGCTGCATGGGCATGCGCATGTCTGCGGGCAGAGCATCCGGCGCGTCCGTGAGGGTGTATTGTCCCACCATGGGGGAGATTTTCAGCTCCGCTCGCGGATTTTGGTACATGCCGCGATTGCCGGTCAGCTCCGGCTTCATGATGTAGCTCGTGCCGGATGTCGTTTTCCGGTCAAGCTTGAACCGTTCGTCTGCCTGCACGCAGGCTTCCACGCTCTGGGAGAGCTGACCCATCGCTCGCAGCTGCGCCATATGACTGTCAAAGGAGAGTGCGCCCGTTGCCTCTACTTTTTCAGATATCCGGCAGACATAGCGCGGGGCGCCATAATCGCTCTGGTCAGGGCGCCAGATTTCGTCTTCGACCCAACAGACATCAAACCCCGGCAGGGCATAGTCTGCAGGCACCGTATCGCGGCTTTCGCGCAGATCCCAGACAGACCGGAAGGGCACGACCTCCTCAAATCCGCGGCCAGTTTCGGCCTGCTTCACCAGCGACGTGAACAGCGCGCAATCGGCCGCAGCCGGAAGGGCCGCTGCCATACCGGCGAGAGGCAGCATCGCCAAGACTTTAAGGATTTTCGGGGTCATGCGGTCTCCTGCTTTGGATCTGCACTCTAACCGCGCACGGCAACCGGCCTCACCCCCCTGAAACGGGGGTCAGCCGCTGCGGCGGGCGCGCCAGTCATCGGCCGACTGGCCGTAGATATCCCAGACGACATCCTTGAAAGGCGCCGGCGCGGGCACCGTGCGCAGCTTGCGGGAGCCGAGCCGCTCTGCAACGCGGATCGAGGGCACATTCTCCGCTTCGATACAGTGAATGATTTCCTGCCAGCCGAGGATATCGACGGCATAGTCCATCGCCGCAGACGCGCCCTCACTGGCATAGCCCCTGCCCCAAGCCGATTTCAGCAGGCCCCATCCGACTTCCGTGCCGGGCCAGCCATGCGGGTGCCAGGGCCCCAGCCTGCCAATCCACTGGCCGGTTTCCTTCTCGATGACGGAAAACATCGAGGCGCCGCTGATCGTCCAGGCGCCGGTTATGGTGCAGAGGCCCCGCCAGACTGTTTCCGGAGGCTGGACCCCGCCAATGAAACGCGCCGCTTCCGGATCGGCCGCCAGCGCGCAGAAGCCGCCGAAATCCTCCCGCTGCGGAGGCCGGAGGATCAGGCGCGGCGTTTCAATGACGGGGCCAATCGCCATCAATTGGAACCGATACAGGCGGGCTGATCAGAGGAATGCGGGTTCAGAAGCCGGGAACCGTAATGTTTGTCCATCATCGAAACGCAAAGCTGTGTGACCGGCGTTCCAGGCTCTGTGTTCACGACGAGGGCGAAGCCGGCATCCTTGAGATCGTTGTTGCCGACGGCGGCGGCCACATCCGGGCGCTCCCGGCGGGTGACGCTCTCAACGGAAACAGCGTTGTTGACATAGACGTTGAGAACCTGATCGCGGGTTTCCGGCGTCAGCATATGCCAGCCCTCAATCGTCAGCTTTCCGGCCGCCTCATCGTAGGAGACCACATCAATGCTGCCGCCGATTTCATGGCCGGGACCAGGAGGGCCCGCCTGCAGCGATGCCGTCAACTCTGAAGGCGCGCCCGCCGAACACGCGGCCAGGCCAATCATGGCAAGGGAAATCAGGGGGATACGCATTCAGGGGTCACCTCAGCTGGAATCGTTCGAGAACGGACGTCTAGCGCAGAGAGTAGCCCTGCGGGAAGCATCTGCCTGAATGAAGGTTTCGTCACACTTGACGCGTTTCGGCGGTCTCATGCGCGCGGAGTGAGCGCGCCTCAATCGCGACGGACGCCAGCGCGGCGCGCCACGGGATCATGTGCGGGCGGGCGAAATGATCTTCCAGCGCCTGCCAACTTTCCCAGCGCTCAAGCACGCGCATCAGGCACGGGTCGGCAACATCAATGGCGTAGGTATAGTCAAGGCAGCCAGGCTCGGCCCGGCTGGCATGCATCTGGGCGAAGGCCGCGTCGCGGATGCGAGAGAAATCCCCCGCATCCGCAAACCGCACATAGCCTTCGACTATGATCATCGGGCGCTTAGGCCAGCGACGGATCAATGGTTGGCACCGATCAGCGTCGGTACGCCGACATACATGTCCTTCAGGCCGTACTGGCCGGAGAGGTAAGCAGCGACGGGGAGGACGCGCTTCTGGTCGGCGAGGTAGGACTTTGCCATGGCGATGGCCGACTCGGCCGGGGCGTAATAGGCCGAGCCGGTTTTGAGCAGGTTGACGATTTCGCCGCCGCCCTTGCGGGTGCGCTCAACGATGGCGTCGAGGTCGCCCTGGCTCATCCAACCCTGCTTCACCAGTTCGGTCAGCGGCAGGCCGCCAACGGTCGAGTGGCGCACCATCGGCACCATGTCGTCGCCGTGGCCGCCCAGCGTCCAGGCATGGATGTCTGCCACCGACACGCCGGTCTTCTCGGAGAGGAAGTAGGCAAAGCGCGAGCTGTCGAGCACGCCGGCCATGCCGACGACTTTGTTGGTGGGCAGGCCGGAGAATTTCTGCAGCGCCCAGACCATCGCATCGAGCGGGTTGGTGATGCAGATGACGAAAGCGTTCGGGGCGTGGGCCTTGATGCCTTCGCCGACGGCTTTCATGACTTTCAGGTTGATGCCGAGGAGATCGTCGCGGCTCATGCCCGGCTTGCGCGGCACGCCGGCCGTGACGATGCACACATCGGCGCCGGCGATGCCGGCATAGTCGTTGACGCCCTTCAGATCGACCGAGGCGCCATAGACAGGGGTGGACTCGGCAATGTCGAGACCTTTGCCTTGCGGCAGGCCTTCAGCGATGTCGAACAGGATGACGTCGCCCAGCTCTTCGCGCGCGGCGATGTGGGCAAGCGTACCGCCGATCATGCCGGAGCCGATCAGCGCAATCTTATTGCGGGCCATGTGTTTCTCCTGAAGAAAAATGGTCGTGGAAACAAGCTGCCGGTCCCCTAGCCGAGCTAGGCGCGCGTTGCAATGCGGCCAAAATGTGAAACGCCCCGCGAGACGGGCTCGCGGGGCGTTCGATTGGGGATGTTCCCTGCCCCTATTCGCGCGAGAGCAGCGACATCAGGATGGTGAACATGTTGTAGAACATGATGAAGAAGTTGAGCGCGCCCCAGTTCGTCATCACGGCAAGGGAGCGGCTGTCGCCTTCATTGTAGAAATAGCCTTCTTTCAGTTCCTGCGTCTGGAAAGCCACCAGCACGCCCGAGATGCCGAGGACGGCGACCTGGACGATGACTTCAAACATGCCCGAGGGCGGGAACAGGAAGCTCAAGAGCGAGATACCGACCACGCCCCAGAGCGCGAAGACGGCAACAATGCCGATCGGGCGCAGGTTTGTCTTGGTGGTATAGCCGAAGAGGCTGAGCGCGCCGAAGGCCGAGGCCGTCAGCAGGAAGGCCTTGGTCATCGTCATGAAGGTGACGTTGAGGGCCGCGCCGCCGCGCGTGGTTACGCCGGTCTGGGCAGCCGCCATGGCGACCCAGATGGACAGACACACGCCGAGCATGACCACGATGGTCCAGTAGAGGATCCCCGTCGCCATCGGCGAGGGATTCTTCATGAGGAAGGCAGAGCCCAGGATCAGCGCCAGCGGGCCGAACTGGAAGACGTAGAAGAGCGGCGTGCCGAGAAGCAGCTGCGTCAGGCCGGGAACCAGGCCCGAACCGACGAGGAAGGCAACACCGCCCGAAAGCGCGATGCCGAGCGCCAGCTTCTGATATACACCCAGCATGAAGGTCCGCAGACCGACATTGACCGAAGTGTCCATCGAGCGAACATCGACCGCGCCGAAGCCCCGGTTGAATTCGTTCATGTTTTTAAAGTCCTTTCTTGTGAACCCGGCAACCCGAGGGTGCCGTTCACCCCTGAATATGGGCATTTCGGGTCTGATCCGCAACAAAAACCGGTTTGGAGCGTTCAGTTGAGCGATTGGGCAGGCACCCAACTCTTTTGGACGAACCGGATACGCAGGACAGATTGGAGTATATATTGTAGTCATACTCAATTGCATCAAATAGAAGATGATTAGTTTTTCACTTTTATTTGAATGCCTCAATCCAGCCTGATTCTGTCCAAATGTAGCCGTGCCCGCCTTTTAAATATCATTGACTCGGCACGGGCGAGGGTTAAACCTCTCCGTGTGGAGAGCCTCCATCAGGAGGGGTTCCATCAAATGGGAAGGGGAAACTCATGGCTGATGCTTCTGCGTATGCTGAGAACATCAAGAAATACAGTAAAGGGTATAATCAGGCCGCCGCCGAAAAGATTGTCGGCCATCTGGGGATCGCGCTGCGCAACAAGGACAGCTCGATCGTGGCGTGCACGGATTCTGGCGAACTTGACCGGGTGCGCGAGAAATGGTGCCGGGGGAAGCTGGGCCTGGCGCACAAGCAACACGAGCTTGACGCTGCCATCCAGTCTGTCTGCGACAAGATGAAGGCCGAAGGGGGCCAGAAATCACGCGTGACATTCTATTATCTCCTGGCGGAGCATTTTGGCCGCCTGGAAGCGCTTTCCGGTTGAATATTTGCACCAACCCTTCCGCCGGCTCGCCGCGCGGGTTTTCATGACCGGAACAGTGTGGTGAACAGGCAGGATGTATCGCCTGTTCGCTGCCCTTCCCGTTCCGCCCGAAATTTCGGTGCCTCTGCGAAAATTGCAGAAGGATCTGCCCGGCGCCAGCTGGCGGCCGGAAGAGAATTTTCATGTGACGCTCTGCTTTTATGGCGAGCTGTCTGACAATCAGGCCCGCAATCTGGACGAGCTTCTCGGCGAGATCGACGCGGACGCCTTTGACCTTCGTGTCGAAGGCATGGGCTGGTTTGGCACGCGGGAGCCGAGCGCCGTGTGGGCGCGGATTGGGGAGAGCGATGAGCTGCGCGCGCTGGCCAGCCAATGCGAGCGGGCGGCCCGCCGGCTTGGCATTCCGCTGGAGAAGCATCCGTTCACACCGCATATTACCCTCGCCTATCTCCATGGCACGCCGGTCGATACGGTGCGGGACTGGGCGCAGGCGCGTCAGGCCCATCGCAGCCCCCCTTTCCGGGCCCGCCTCTTCCATCTCTATGCGAGCGTGCCCCGCCGCGGCGGCGGCCCTTCCCGCTATGATGCCATGGCGGACTATCCCCTGCGGGACCTGAGCGCCGGGTTTGACTGAGACAGAGGGCAGCTGGAGGCCAACGCGTTCGCAGAGATCACGGCGGCATTGCTGAGGACACCGTAGCCGACCAGGCGTTCTGGCGCGTGCGCTCAAATGTGTCCGCAGTATCGCGGGAAGGTCATCCGCACGTCCGTTCCCTCGCCGACTTTGGACCGTATCTGAATGTCGCCCCCAGACTGTTTCACAAAGCCGTAGACGATGCTGAGGCCAAGGCCCGTACCCTTCTCCGCCGGCTTGGTGGTGAAGAAGGGTTCAAAGACCCGTGCCAATTGTTCCGGAGGTATCCCTTCGCCTGTGTCCGAAACGGTGACGACAACCTGATCGCCGCTGACACTGCCGGACTCGCCGGCCTTTGCCCGCAGGGCCACCACTGTGATTGTGATCCGGCCACTGGCGGGCATGGCGTCCCGCGCGTTGACGGTGAGGTTCAGAAGCGCTGACTCAAATTGAGCTGGGTCCACAAGGATCTGCCAATCGCCGTCATCGAGATTGGTTAGAAGCTCTATGGACTCCGGCAGACCCCGCTTCAGCAGCAGGATGGACGCCCTGACGAGGCTTGCCGCACTGATGCTCTGAGGTCTGAGCATCTGCTTCTGTGAGAAGGTCAGGAGGTGCCGGACGAGGTCGGCGCCCCGCTCACCCGCCTCTTCGATGATCTCGGCCAGTTCACGCTCTTCAGTCTCCTGGCCAAAGCGATGCTTGAGCGCTTCGGCGCTCCCGAGCATGACGGTGAGGAGATTGTTGAAATCATGGGCAATGCCCCCGGTCAAACGACCCAGCGCATCCATCCTCTGGGACTGGCGAAGCTGGGCATCGAGTTCTCGCACATCGGTGATGTCGCGAGAGATGAAAATGATGCCACCCGGCAGTGTGCCGGTAGGACGTGCCAGAAAGAAACTGCTTTCGATGATACGCCGCCTACCCTGCGCCTCGACAGTCCATTCAAACTGAATCCTGGGAATATCACCGCCCTGCAGGAGGCGGACCTGCGCGGGCCAGGACTGCCTGTGCTGATCAGAGAGGATTTCTGTAAACGGCCTAGAGATGATCGTACCCTGCCCGGTCCAGCCGGTTACGGTATCGTTCGCCCAGGCTACGCGGCCATCCATGTCGATCATTCCCAGGCCAAGCCCGGCCTCATGCATGACCTTCAGGAAACGGCTTTCATTCTGTCTCAGGGTTTCAGCGCCCCGCTGGATTTCTTCCGCGCGGGCGCGGGCATCGGCCAACGCTTCCCGGTAACTGGCGAGCCGGTCCAGCAGGATTATGTAAGCTGTGTGCGCGACGACCGCTGCCCATATGATGCCGAGAAGATCAGGCTCAAGAACTTCAGAATGGGCAACGATATAGACCAGCAGCAGAATGATCGGCCCACCGATCATCAGCCGCTCAAGCAGCTCGCCGAGTTTGCCGACATTGTTGAACTTGCTGTAAGCGAGCAGCGGGTAATACCAGAAGAGATAGGGAAGCAGGCGGGCAAAATCGCTGCTGCTCGCGATCGCTACCAGGCCGATGGCCGGCAGATAGAGCGAGAAGAAGAGGGACGCATGGCTCGACACCTTCTTTGCCGGCATGGGCGATGGCTTCACCAGCAGGAGGATAAAGACGGCGACGGCGACGGCGCAGCCGGCAATGAGGGCGCCCTCAACGACCCCGGCGCTGCCCAGCCAGGCTGTCAGCACATAACCCACTGTCGACCCCAAGAGCGCGACTACAAGGCCGAAGAGGATCATCTCCCTGGAATCGAGCCCAAGGAAGGGCGCGCGCCGGCGGCTCTGCTGCTGAGCCACTCGCCTGTTGTCCCCGCTAGCTGTCACTGTCGAGAACCCTGCGGACTTTTGCCGCAAGCTCCTTGCGCCTGTAGGGCTTGCTGAGCAGCTCCACGCCGGGGTCCAGCCTGCCATGGTGAACAATCGCGTTCTCGGTGTAGCCTGAAGTGAAGAGCACTTTCAGATCCGGGCGGAATTGACGGGCGCGTTCGGCCAGTTCCCGGCCATTCATTCCGCCGGGCATAACAATATCCGTCAACAGAAGATCTACGCCTGTTGTTTCCCAGAGGATACCGATCGCCTCTGGGCCATTGCCGGCCTGCAATACCTGGTATCCAAGACTTGTGAGCTGATTTGCGAGGTGTTCCCGCACCAGGTCATCATCTTCCACCAACAGAATTCTTTCCGTGCCGCCAAACACCGCCTCTTCGCTCTGCGCAGGGGCAATTGCGCTTGCCGCCAGATGCGACCGGGGGAAATAGAGCTTTATAGATGTGCCTTCTCCGATCTCGGAGTAAATCTTTATATGGCCGCGTGACTGCTTCACGAAGCCAAACACCATACTGAGACCAAGGCCGCTGCCCTTGCCAGCCGCCTTTGTTGTAAAGAACGGCTCAAATGCGCGAGAAGCCGTGACGGGATCCATGCCGTTTCCAGTATCCGTCACCGACACCATGACATACTGACCTGCGATCACTTCAGTGTGGTTTGCGGCATACTCTTCGTCGAGCCTTGCGTTTGCCGTTTCTATGGTGAGTTTACCCCCCAGAGGCATGGCATCGCGCGCATTGACCATCAGATTGAGCAGCGCCACTTCCAGCTGGCCTGGATCGACTTCGGTTTGCCAGAGCCCAGCACAACGGACGAACTCTATGTCGATGTCTTCCGACAATGTTCGGCGGAAAAGCCCCTCCATTCCCTGAACCAGCCGGTTGAGATCTGACACCATGGGCTGAAGCGGCTGGCGGCGCGCGAACGCCAGAAGATGGGCTGTCAGCTCGGCGCCACGTGCTGCCGCGGTTGCCGTCATCTCCGCCATCTGACGAAGCTGCGAATCTTCGCGCAGCAGCTCCGAGAGTTCCTCGGCATTTCCGAGAATGACCGTGAGCAGATTGTTGAAATCGTGCGCAACGCCGCCCGTAAGCTGGCCAACAGCCTCCAGCTTCTGAGATTCTCGGAGCTTCTGCTCAAGTTCGCGCTGCTCGGTCATGTCGCGCATGCTCCCGAGTATCCTGAGGGCGGTGCCAGCCTCGTCGCGAATAATGAAAGCCTGGTCTGATACAATGGCGGCAGAGCCATCGGCCCGCATGAACCGGTACTCATGCGACCAGACATTTCCCGCCCCAGCAATCACCGAGCGCAGCTGATGGAGCACCTCTTCCCTGTCGCTGGCGTGGATACGGTTTGCCCAGATATCCGGGTCCGCATTGTCGTCATCAAACGGATGGCCATACAGGGTT
>NZ_NCJT01000144.1:0-2903 GCF_002282565.1 Hyphomonas sp. 34-62-18 | reverse complement strand
GAACCGCTCATCGCTGAGCCGTCTTGCCTCTTCCGTTCTCTTTCGTTCCGTAACGTCGCGCTGAACTGCGACCCAATGGGTATAGTTTCCGGCCTGGTTCGCGAGTGGCACTATATCGATTTCGAGATCGAAGGCTCTGCCGTCCTTGGAATAGTTGACGAGTTCGGCCCGGACCGGCTCCCATTTTTGAAGTGCCTGCCGTATACGGTCCAATTGAGATCTGTCTGTTCCAGGGCCCTGCAGCATCCTGGGTGTTTGTCCGATCACTTCTTCCCTTGTGTAGCCTGTGTGTCGGAGGAAGGCGTCATTCACATACACTATCTTTGGTCCACCCGCCGACGCATCCAGCGAGCCCGCATCGGTGATCAGAAGAATATCATTGAGCCGCGAGACGGCCGCGTCGAGAAGCCGGAGATGTTCATCCCTCCGCCTCTGGGCGGTGACATCCCGGAAATAGACGGACAGGCCATCCTGCATCGGATAGGCCGATACTTCATACCAGGCTCCCAGAGGCACGAAATACTCTTCAAAACTGACAGATTCGCTGAATGTGACAGCGTGCTCGTAATTTTCCTGGAAGGCCGACCCGAGCGCCTCTGGGAACTCGTCCCAGATACTCTTGCCCATGAGATCCGCATTCGACCTTTGCAAGAGTTTCTCCGCTCTCGGATTTATGTAGGTGAACCGCCACGCTTGATCGAGGGCGAAGAAAGCATCTGAAATGCTCTGAAGTATCTTCACCCTTTCCAGGTCCGAACGGGCAATCCGATCCTCGGCTTCGCGGATCGCCGTTATATCCTGCAAGGCGCCCTGAACGCTGATGATCCTGCCTGTTTCGTCCCGGATGGCCCTGCCCGAAGAACGGATCCAGGCACGCTGGCCTGTCGCATTCATGATCTCGAGGTTGAGCTGGAATTCCTGTCCTGAGGATATGCAATTTTGATATGCCGCCTTCAGCGCGCCGCGATATTCGGGAGCAACGAAATTCCAACCGTCGCCAGGGCGTGGCTCGTAGTCTGACGGGAGACCAAAAATGCTTTTGATCTGATCGGTCCAGAACACGCGGCCGGTGTCCAGATCCACATGCCATGCTCCGAACTTTGCATGATCCCCAGCGAGCTTGAGCAACTCCTCCACTTCATCTGCGCGGCGCCGGGCAGTCGCAAGCGAGGTTACATCCTGCAGTACACCGACAATTACATCTTTGCCGTCCCGTTGCTGACGTTCGCCTGAGCCCTGTATGTGCCGCATGCTGCCATCAGGCCGGACAATTCTGTACTGAAACTCGATCGCCGCGCCGCCTCCCAGCACAAACTGCCGATAGGCCTGAACGGCCGCCTCGCGATCTGCAGGATGAATGAGATCTATGTAGCCTTCAAATGTCGGTGGGGGGGGGCCCACCGGCACGCTCATGAGGTCATAGACGCGGTCGGACCAGGAAAAGGCCTTCATGCCGATATCACACTCCCACCACCCCAGACCGAGTAACCGGTCTACGGTTCGCAGCTGGGCGGATGCCTTCGCGTCGCTGATATCCGCGATCATGCTGATGAAGAGGCATTCCCTTGCCTCCAGCATGACCAGGCAGAGTTCCATATTATAGCCGCGGTATTCGCCGGGTGTTTTGGCAAGCACACGGATGGATTTCCTGTCCCCCGCGCTCAAAGTGGACACCATTTCGCCAAATCTGCCGGCATCGGCATCAGAGAGGATGTCTGGCAGATATCTGGTTTCAGATTGAGCGGAAAAAAGCTGGCTGCCGGCGCTGTTTGCGCGCCGGATAGAGAGATCGTCGCGGGCAGCGATCAGAACTGGACTTGAGATCAACTCGTATCCAGCGCACGTCTCGTCGGTGATGACTGGAGTAATTGTCATGCTGCACCAATGTCCACTGCTGTCGGGAAAAACATCAGCACACGGGTGCCTTGCCCCGGTGATGAGACGATGTCGAGAATGCCGCCGGTTTGCTGCACAAAGCCCGTAATCATGCTGAGCCCGAGACCGCTGGCCCTTCCTCTTTCCTTCGTAGTGAAGAATGGCTCCTGCGCCTTGGCAAGCACCTCCGGGGTCATGCCACAGCCGGTGTCCCTGACTTCCAGGACGACAACGGCTGGCCGTTCCGGGGCGCGTCCCAATGCCATTTGTTGGGCATAATCAAGATTGCGAAGCGTGATCACAATCTCACCTTCCTCCTCTATCGCATCCCGCGCATTGAGGATCAGGTTCAAGACAGCACTTTCGAGCTGTCCGGCGTCTGCTTCAATCTCCCAACCATCAGATGGCGCCACAAGGCGAAGGCTGATTTTCGGCCCAAGTAGATTTTGCCAGCCCGGAAGACACCGCTCCACCAGCAGGACGGGGCGCACGCGCTCCGGCTCAAGGGCTTGCTGGCGCGAATAGGCAAGCAGGTAATGCGTCAACTGGGCCGCCTTGAGCGATGCGGTCTCAATGTTCCCTGCCCCTTCTTTGAGGTATGCGGGCAACGCGTCTGCACTTGAGATCGTTTCCGCCTCACCCAAAATGACAGTCAGCAGATTATTGAAGTCATGCGCAATTCCGGCAGCAATCTGCCCGGCTGCGGCGAGGCGTTCGGCTTTCTCCAGATCCCGCCTCAACTGCCGGTCTTCGATGATACGGCCGAGCAGGTCAGCCAGCAGCCAGTAAGTGCGCAGCGACGGTCTTGACCGGCCGTCCATGGGGTCTCCGGCGACACTGCCCTCAGCTATACCAAACTCGATTGTCCCGACACCGGCCGCCTTGGACGTGATGGGGAGCACATTCAGATCAGCCTGTTCAGTCCATCCATTGGACAGATATTCACGGCCATCAAAGCGGATGCGCACGCAGGCATCGGCCTCCACACCGATGGCCTCAACGAAAATATCGGGCGCTTGCTGCAAAAC
>NZ_NCJT01000449.1 GCF_002282565.1 Hyphomonas sp. 34-62-18 | reverse complement strand
CACTGGGGCAGATAAACAGAGGAGACCTCCCATGAGCGCAGTTGATTACCAGGTGGACGGCAAGACCTATGAAGGCTGGCTGGTGAAGCCCGAAGGCAGGACGAACGCCCCTGTGGTGGTGATCGCCCATGCCTGGGGCGGCCTTACCGACAATGAAAAGCAGAAGGCCGCTATTGTGGCCAAAGAGTTTGGTTACGCCGCCTTCGCCATGGATGTTTACGGTAAGGGCAAGCGCGGCGAGACGGTGGAAGAGTGCCAGGCGCTGATGAACCCGCTGGTGGGCGACCGGGCGGAGCTGCAGAAGCGGCTTGCGGGCGGGCTGGCCGCCGCGAAGGCGCAGCCGGGCGTGGACGGATCGAAGGCGGCCGCCATCGGCTTCTGCTTCGGCGGGCTTTGCGTGCTGGACATGGCGCGGGCCAACCAGGACGTGCTGGGCGTGGCCTCGTTCCACGGCCTCTTCCGCCCGGCGGAGAATATCCCCCAGCCGAAGATCAAGGCGAAGGTGCTGATCGAGCATGGCTGGCTGGACCCGATGGCGACGCCGGAAGATTTCCTGGCGATTTCGAAGGAGTTTGCCGGCGCGGACTGGCAGGCGCATGTGCACGGCCATTCCTACCATTCGTTCACGACCGTGGGCGCCAACAATGCCGAAATGGGCACGATGTATAATGCCGACGCTGACCGCCGCAGCTTTGCCTATCTGAAGACGTTCCTGGCGGAACTGTTTGGCTGAGCGCTGCCTGTTTAATCCGGATACGGAAAAGGCGGAAACCCGGATGGGCTTCCGCCTTTTTCTTTGCCCCCGGGCGAGGGATCAGTCTGCGCGCAGGGCGTAGCCGGCGGAGCGGACGGTGCGAATGGGGTCGTCTCCCCCGCCTTGGCGGAGGGCCTTGCGCAGGCGGCCGACATGTACGTCCACTGTGCGGGCCTCAACATACACGTCTGAGCCCCAGACCGTGTCGAGCAATTGCTCGCGCGAGAAGACGCGGCCGGGATGCTGCATGAAATAGTCCAGCAGGCGGAATTCCGTGGGGCCGAGGTGGATGTCTTCGCCGTTGCGGGATACGCGGTGCGCCACGCGGTCGATCTCGATATCACCGACCGTGATACGGTCTTCCTTGAGGCCAGGACGGATGCGGCGCAGCACGGCGCGGACACGGGCCATCAGTTCTGTGGTGGAGAAAGGCTTGGTGACGTAATCGTCCGCCCCCGTATCAAGCCCGCGGATACGGTCGCTTTCCTCACCGCGCGCAGTGAGCATGATGATCGGCAGGTTTGGATTGACGCCCGTGGCGCGGACGCGGCGGCAGATTTCGATGCCGCTGACCTTGGGCAGCATCCAGTCGAGCAGCAGGAGGTCCGGGGCCCGCTCGTCGATCATCATC
>NZ_NCJT01000022.1 GCF_002282565.1 Hyphomonas sp. 34-62-18 | reverse complement strand
ATTTCTGTCTCATCTTCACTCCTCGTATCAGTTACGATGAGCCAGAAATCCTCCTTAAGCAATTTCGCCGATCTGTCTCACAGTCGCTGACGGGGAACACGTCGGTCAAGATGCCAAATTCCCCGGCGACTCGGGCTTCGCTCTGAAAAGCTGGCGCGGCTACAGCATCGAGAACGCCGCGATCTTCATCAACGGGAACACGGCCATCTCGATGGGCAACGTCCACCTGACCGATGCGGCCGGCAACAAAACGACCGTTGACAAGACCTGGGCCTGGACCCGCGCCGAAGATGGCTCGCTCCAGATCGTCCTGCACCACTCCTCCCTGCCTTACTCTGCCAACTGACCTCTCAACCGGCAGATCCGCCCCGGACAGCTCCCTGCCTGTCCGGGGCGCCCCTTTTTCAGCAATTCCGAGACGAACACATGCGTCCCTTCCTCCTGACCCTCACTTTGATTTCCGCCAGCAGCGCATTTTCCGGAGCCGCCTGGGGACAATCGCTGACCGGCAACGTGGGATCAGCGGGCATTTCCGCCGGCGATCGTTCTGTGGAAGCCCGGGCGGGTATGGATGACGAAGGCAATCTCGGCAGCCGCATACACTACGACCAGGCGCTTACAGGATGGTATCAGTTCCGCGTTATTGCCGCATTTGAGCGCCCCGACGCGGGAGAAGCAGACTTTTCAGGCGTCACGCTCGAAAACTGGTTTCAGTGGTCGGAAGAAAGCAGCGATGGCAAAGGCTTCAATGGCGGCGTACGCTTTGCCTATACGCTCACGGACGATGGGGAACCGGATGAGGCAGCCGTTCGCCTTACACTGACGGACAAATTCGCCGGTGTTTGGGAATGGCGCGCGAATGCCATTGCCGAAATGGAGACCGGCGGCGGCCGTCAAGACGGCGCAGGGCTGGAAACGCGGCTGCAACTGACACGGGCGTTAAACTCTTCCTTGCTCGGAACAACGGACTGGCGCCTGGGCGCAGAGCTGTTCAGCGAATATGGCAACACCGAAGACATTCCCCAGCTCAGCGATCAGGCCCACCAGCTTGGCCCGGTGCTGAAAGCTGAATGGGACAACGGCGTTTTTCTCCAGGCAGCGCTTCGCAGAGGCCTTACCGACGGAGCAGACGACTGGATGGGCAAGATCTTCATAGGTCGGGAGTTCTGACCTGGCCTCGATTGGCCAGACTTATTTGTGAGAGCCTGGTCCGATGCCTTACGCATCATTCGCGCACGAGGCCTGTATAGGCGTGCCAGCTTGCGAGGCCAATGATCGGAAAAATAATAATCAGCCCGAGAAAAGCAGTCATGACGCCGAGAGCCGTCAGCGCGGTTATGATCACGGCCCATAATACCATGGGGAAGAAATTGCGGTTAACTGACCGCACGCTCGTCGCCAGAGCCATGAAGACATCATACCGGCGGTCCAGCAGCATGGGCGCAGCAACAACCGCAAGGGAATAATTGCAGAAAGCAACAAGACCACCGGTGATGGTCCCCGCCAGCACCATCGCTTGCCCGTTCGGATCTGTCAGCACAAAGGTCAGAAAATCTTCAGTTTCCCGAAAGATGCGCGACGTGGACAGCGCATAGACCACCTGAGCAATCCGGGTCCAGAGGAAATACAGAAAGACCATCAGCAATCCAAGAAGCAGCTGTTCACGGTGCATTGCTGTCCTTACCCAGATCATCCCGAAGAAAGTCGGCTTCTGGCCCGCAGATCGCAACCTTGCCGCCTCATAGAGGCCCATGCCCAGCATCGGCCCGATAATCAGAAATCCCCCAAGCAGAACGAAGAACCAACTGACAGACCCGGTTCGGTAGAGAAAATAGAATATCCCCGCGCTGATCCCCGCAAGGATAGCCCCATAGGCGCTGCAAATGAGCGGCGCGGCTCGAAAATCACGCCAGCCAGCCGCAAGCCAGCTCAAAGGGGCTGCCATGGATACTGTGTTTATGTCAGGCAGGCGCGCCGGCATCTGATTCATTTTGTTTCCCCGTCTTGGCCTGTTGTTGGAAAGGTTCTGAACCTTTGCAGCCCCTGACGCCACCGTCATAGACGCGGCGGCTGTCCGAGCCTGCACCATCACGATCTTTCCCTGTATACGGAATGTACCGGAGGGACGCGCATTCTGGAGCCGAGAGCTTTCCAGTGCCGCGCCCTTGGCCGCAAAAGGCCTGATGTGGCATGGGCAATACTTCGCTCACAACTCGGTGAAACATATACAAGGCGCTCAAAGTCCACACCAATGAATCTGCCCCTCGGGAACTCACGAATATACGGCTTCTGGGCGCAGGAACACAGGCTACCGCGGCTTTGTGATCGCAGAATAGCTATCGGCCGCCCGGCCTACGCTTCAGGGATAGCCTCCCGGCCTATGCGGACCCAGATCACTGATCTCCATCTACGCGGTATACGGAGGAATGGCCGGCCATCCAGCCGGGACCTATTGATCCACCGAAGATGTCATTCCCAAAGGAGCTCACAATGACACATTTGAAGACGCATTGTTTGGCCGCCGCAGCCATCCTGCCTTTTGCCCTGCTGGCGAGCCCGGCTTCAGCACAGGAGTCCGAAGGCCTTTTTCAGATTAAGGCTTTTCTGACCACAGTGCAGCCGGACGCAGCCATCACCGAGGTAAATGCAGACCTGATCGGGCTTCCCGCGGGCGCGCAGACAAGTGCCGACAATTCTTACATTCCGACAATTGCTGCAGAATACTTCTTTTCACCGAACTTCTCTGTAGAGACGATCTGCTGCGTAACCCCACACGAGGTTGACGGCGAAGGCGCGCTTGCGGGCGCATCGCTGATCGATGACATTATCATCCTGCCTGCGACGGTCACGGCAAAGTATCATTTCACCGGTTTCGATCGTTTCAAACCTTATGTCGGCGCGGGCCCTGCCTATTTCTTTATTTTCAATGAGGAAGTCGGCGTGGACGCTGCAGCCCTTGGCGCAACCGATGCAGATCTGTCTGACGAACTCGGCTTTGCGCTGCAGGCCGGTGTCGATGTGCCGCTCAATGACAACGGCCTCGGTCTTTCCTTTGATGCAAAGCGCTACTTCATCGACACCACGGCCACTTTCCGGGCAGGCTCCGCCATTGCCCTGCAAACCGAACATGAACTCGATCCCTGGGTCATCAGCGCCGGTCTTACCTACCGGTTCTGATCATCGACCGGAACATTGGGGCGCGGCAGTTCTGTTATTGCCGCGCCTCTTTGACGCTAAGGGACTTGAACGGGTTATCCGTCCAGCTGGAGTAAAGCCCTCAAGGGTCATGGGGTTTCACTCACCATCGTCCCTGCCAAGGACGAAGAGAGCCTTCAACTGGTCATACATCTCCAACAGTTCATCGAACTGCTGCTGCAGGTAACTGAGCTGTGCAACAAGGCTGCGCGACCTGGCCCTCATTATGTTGGCCTCCTGGCTGAGCGCCTCGATCTGGTCAGCGAGCTCTCCCGCAGACACCGCATTCAATAGCAAGTCTGTACCATTGATGGAGGCTGTGCGCAGCATGCCAAGAAGATTGGCAGATACCTCACTATCCTGCGTTGGCTTTCTGCACTTTGGCGAATTGGCTGACACGAATCTCTTCCTCTTCAAGATCGAGTGACATGCAGTAATCCCGCCCAGCCTCTGCTTGACAGATCTTTTAATCCCGCCGCCGGCATAAGAAATACGGTGGCAACCGGCTTGCCGCCGTATGTAGCCTCAGACATTTGCGGTGAAAACTCCGGGGGGACGAACCTTCGATAAAGGATCATCCGCCCAGTGTCACATCTGGCCACGATCAATCAAAGACTATTCGATGTCGCCGATGCGGCGCATGGCGATCCGGCGGATCATCTGCAGGCCCTGCTCGCTGTCGAGGAACTCGTCATTGATCTCGGTCTTGAAATAGCCCGGCGCGATCGCGTTCACGCGCACGCCATAGCGGGCCATTTCCAGCGCCATCTGGCGGGTCATGTGATCGACGCCGGCCTTGGAGACGCAATACGCCGTCGTCATCGCTTGCGGGTGGAGGCCGGTGATCGAGGCGATGTTGATGATCGAACCCTTCGCCTTGGCAGCCACCATGGCGTTCGCGCCATGCTTGGCCACGCGCCAGACGCCTGTGAGGTTGGTGTCGATCACCGCGTTCCAGTCCTCCTCGCTCATGTCGCGGAACCAGCCTTCGCGGGACATGCCGGAGTTATTGACGATGATGTCTGCCGGCCGGCCAATTGCCTCCTTGATCGAGTCAAAAGCGGCGACGATGCTGCCATCATCGGTCACGTCCATGGCCACGGAGAACGCATTGCCGCCCTTGCGGTTGATGGCGGCGGCCACCTCTTCCAGCCGGTCCATCCGGCGTGCCGCAAGGACAACCGTTGCCCCCGCATCAGACAGAACATGCGCGAAATGGCGCCCCAGACCGCTTGACGCACCGGTAACCAGAGCCACTCGATTAGCTAGACTAAACAAACTCATGCCCTAAATCCCCAAAATAACTATTGCACGGCGCAACATTTAACCTAATCCAAGTCCCCATGAAGATATCAGTGCTCAAAGAACGGCGACCCGGCGAAACCCGCGTGGCGGCAACTCCGGAGACAGTCAAGAAGCTAATTGGTCTGGGCCACACGGTCACGGTCGAGGGAGGAGCAGGAACCGTCGCAGGTTTCCTGGACGCGGCCTTTACAGAAGCAGGCGCCAGCATTGCTGGCTCGGCAGCTGAGGCGGCGAATGGCGCGGACATTGTTTTCAAGGTCCGCCGCCCGGAGAAAGACGAGATCGCAGCCCTGCCCGATGGCGCGGCGCTGATCGCGCTGATGGAGCCCTACGCCTATCCGGCCGAGGAACTCGCGGCGCTGAACGCGAAGAAGATCGCGGCGCTCTCGATGGAATTCACGCCCCGAATCACGCGCGCCCAGTCGATGGACGCGCTCTCGTCCCAGTCAAACCTGGCAGGCTACCGCGCCGTTATCGAAGGGGCGCAGATCTATGGCCGCGCCATGCCGATGATGATGACGGCGGCCGGAACGGTCGCCCCGGCGAAGGTCTTCATCATGGGCGCCGGCGTTGCCGGCCTCCAGGCCATCGCCACCGCTCGCCGCCTCGGCGCCGTCGTGACGGCGAACGATGTCCGCCCCGCCGCCAAGGAACAGGTCGCCTCGCTCGGCGCGAAGTTCATCGCGGTTGAGGATGAGGAGTTCAAAGCCGCTGAAACCTCCGGCGGCTACGCCAAGGAAATGTCGAAGGAATACCAGGCAAAGCAAGCTGCCCTTACCGCCAGCCACATTGCCAAGCAGGACATCGTCATCACCACCGCCCTGATCCCCGGCCGCCCCGCGCCCGTGCTGATCACCGAAGAGATGGTGAAAAGCATGAAGCCCGGTTCGGTGATCGTCGACATGGCCGTCAGCCAGGGGGGCAACTGCCCGCTCTCCAAAGCTGATGAGATTGTTGATGTGGGCGGCGTGAAAGTGGCCGGTTTCTCAAACCTGCCCGGCCGCCTGCCGGCTGACGCCTCGTCCCTCTATGCGAAAAACCTTCTCGCCTTCATTCCGCTGATCACAGCCGAAAGCGGCGCTCTCAACCTCGACACCGAGGATGAGGTCGTCGTCGCCATGCTGCTCACCCGGAACGGCGCAACCGTTAGCGAAAGGCTGAAGTGATGAAACGCGCTCTTGCCAGCTCCCTCGCCCTTGCCGCTTTCGCGCTCCCGGCCTTCGCCGATGCGGGCGGCATCAACTCCACCGTGTTCCTGGCCGCGATTTTCGCGCTCGCCTGCTTTGTCGGCTACTATGTCGTCTGGTCGGTGACGCCTGCGCTGCACACACCCCTGATGGCTGTGACGAACGCCATTTCATCCGTGATCGTCGTCGGTGCGCTGTTTGCCGCGGCGGCGGCGGGGCTTTCGTCTGAAGGCTGGATCGCCAAGATCCTCGGCGCCATCGCCGTGGCCCTTGCCAGCGTCAACATCTTCGGCGGCTTCCTGGTCACCCGGCGCATGCTCGCCATGTATAAGAAGAAGGGGCAGTAGTCTTGGAACAGTTCAACTCGACCTGGGCGCCCCTGCTCTATCTCGTCTCGGGCATCCTCTTCATTCTCGCCCTGCGCGGCCTCTCCAGTCCGGCCACCAGCCAGAAGGGTAACCGCAATGGCATGATCGGCATGGCGATTGCCGTGGCCACCACCATTGCGCTCCTCTGGGATACGCTGGACGCAGCCACCTGGGGTCTGATGATCGGCGCTGTCGCCGTCGGCGGCACCATCGGCGCCATCATCGCGCGCAAAATTCCGATGACGGACATGCCGCAGCTCGTCGCCGCCTTCCACTCGCTGGTTGGTCTGGCTGCCGTGCTCGTGGCCTCGGCCGCGCTCTATGCGCCGGGCAGCTTCGGTATCCTCGGCGTCACCGGCATCAACGCTGTCTCGCTGATCGAGCTCGGCCTGGGCTCGGCCATCGGCGCGCTCACCTTCACCGGTTCGGTCATCGCCTTTGCCAAGCTCAACGGCAATATGAGCGGCGCGCCGATCCTGCTGCCCGCCCGACACCTGCTGAACATCGCCCTCGGCGTCGGCATTGTCGCGCTGCTGGTGATCCTCATTCAGTCTGGCGGCTCCGCCCACTGGGCCTTCTGGGGCCTGACAGTTCTGGCGCTGGTGCTTGGCATCACGCTCATCATCCCGATCGGCGGGGCAGACATGCCCGTCGTCGTCTCGATGCTGAACTCCTATTCCGGCTGGGCTGCGGCCGCTCTCGGCTTCACGCTCGGCAACTTCGCGCTCATCATCACCGGCGCCCTTGTCGGCTCCTCCGGCGCGATCCTCTCCTACATCATGTGTAAGGGCATGAATCGCTCCTTCATCTCGGTTATCCTCGGCGGCTTTGGCGGCGATGATGCGGCCGCTGCCGCGGGCGGCGCCAAAGTAGACCGGCCCTACAAGCGCGGCTCGGCGGATGATGCGGCCTTCATCATGAAGAACGCGTCGAAAGTCATCATCGTGCCAGGCTATGGTATGGCGGTCGCCCAGGCGCAGCACGCGCTGAAAGAGATGGCTGAGAAGCTGAAGGAAGAAGGCGTCGAAGTGAAATACGCCATCCACCCCGTCGCGGGCCGGATGCCGGGTCACATGAACGTTCTCCTCGCCGAAGCGCAGGTTCCGTATGATGAGGTTTTCGAACTTGAAGACATCAACTCGGAATTCTCCGCCTCGGATGTGGCTTTCGTCATCGGCGCCAACGACGTGACGAACCCCGCCGCCAAGACGGACAAGACCTCGCCGATCTATGGCATGCCCATCCTCGACGTTGAAAACGCCCGCACAGTGCTGTTCATCAAGCGCTCGATGGGCTCAGGCTATGCCGGCATCGAGAACGAGCTGTTCTTCAACGACAACACGATGATGCTCCTGGCCGACGCCAAGAAGATGGTCGAAGATATCGTGAAGGCGCTCTAGACTGCCGCATTCATATTCAAACAAAAAGGCGGGCTCGATGCCCGCCTTTTTTATGCCTCCGCGCCCCGCGCCCCGAACACCACAATCTTGTTCGCCACATCATGGCCGATGTCCGCTCGGCCAAGATAGGTGATGCCATTGCGCGCGCACCAATGCTGCGCAATCTCCTCCTCACTCTTCCCGAAATCGACATCGTTCACCGGAATCGGGCCACACCGGCCAAGCCGGATGCCCGCCGCCGCGCGCACCGTCTCGCTGGAGGTCAGCGTGAACATCAGCCGGTCCAGCCGGTAATGATATTCGCCCACATCCTCGATCAGCAGCGTAGCGCCGGAAAGGTTCGGCGCATGCACCGTGCCGATCAGACTCGCCAGTACACTGATATTATATGCTGCGTACTTTCCGGACGCGCGCGTGGAGGGCTCAACGCCCGCCTCGCCATCCGCGCCGCTCAGAAACCCGATCGCCCGGCGCACGGCGGCCTCGCCGCCCTCCCGCAGAATATCCGCCGGCATCGGCCCATGCGCCACCCGGCCAATCCCCTCCCGCGCCAGCCGCGCCAGCAGGAACCCGGTGTCGCTATACCCCAGATACGTCTTGCGCCGCGCCGCCTCGCCCAGCCGCTCAAATGCCGTGTCAAGCAACCGGCAAGCCCCATACCCACCGCGCGCGAACCAGACCGCATCTAGGCTGGGGTCATTGGCAAACTGGACGAAGGCGTCTGCGCGCGCCGCATCCGGCCCGGCGAAATGCCCATCGCGCAGGAAGCATTGTGGGTGAAAGATGAGCTCTGTGGTGCTGCCAGCAAGCGCGGTCACACGATCAGCAATTGAGTGGTCCAAAGCGCGACCGGGCGCGACGATGCCAATGCGCGTCTTATCGTCGTTCATGTTTGTCTCCCGGGTATTCCCCCTATACAGGGGATAGAGATGCATGGCTGATTTTCAGTAGAAAGGCTTACCTGCCGGGTCTTCTTGGGAGCAAGCGTCATGAAACGCCTTATCACCGGATTCCTGCTGATGGCAGCCTGCGGCCTCGGCGCCCTGCCCGCCTCCGCCGAGCAGGCATATATGCCCTGTAGTTCGCAAGCGCCTTGCGCGACGCCGTTCGAGGAGAACGGCAAGTGGGGCGTGCGTAACGCGAAGGGCGAGGTGACAGTTCCGGCCAAGTATTCGCATGCGCAATTCGCGACGGATCGGCATCCGAAGAGTGGCGCCCATGGCCTGATCATCACGCGAGAGGATTTGGGCGGAATTTACAAGCGGCTTGGGCTGGTCGATCGCGACGGGGTGGAAATCACGCCGCCGAAATACTGGGAAATATGGGAGAACAAGGGCGTCTTCACGGGCGGTTTTGACGGCAAGATATGCGGCTTCAACGGAGAAGGGCGGCAGATCATCCCCTGTGGAAGCTCGCAAGTCGCCGTGCGCGACGAATGGATCGAGTTCAAAAGAGACAATGAGAAGTTTTTCGTGGACTTCGCTGGAAACGAAATCGAAGCGCCTTCGCGAGAGCAGCAATTGGCGGCAGCGCCCCCACCGCCGCCCGCCGCCCTGCCGGTCGCAACGCCCATTCCAGAACTCGAACGCCTGGTTCAGGAAAGAAAATGGGACGAGGCCGTCCGCCTTGCTGCGGCGTCCAACGAACCGAGAGATATTCGCGATGTGCTGCTGATCTTCAACCGGTCTGCCTCCAACGACGACGCGCGCTTTCAGGCCGGCAAGGTCGCGATCTACGAAAATATCGGCATGATCCAGAAAGCCACCTGGGTCACAGGGCCGCTCGAAAAGAGTGAGCTGTTGAAGATGGAAACCAACATCCGCACCTGGTTTGAGGGCCCGGTTTCCGCCCCGCCGCAAGGCGGCGCCTATATCAGCGCCAGAACGGTCGGCGAATGCCACAGCATGGGCGGCACCGTGACCGTCATGCGCAACTGCGCAAGATAAGCGCCGCAGATACGCCCTGATGCCGCCAGTTTTCCGGTGCTATAGACTGGCACCATGACCGAAAAGAATCGCTATTTCTTCTGCGGCATTGGCGGCTCCGGCATGTTGCCGCTGGCGCTGATCCTGCTCGATCAGGGCCATATCATCGAGGGGTCGGATCGCTCGCTCGATCAGGGGCGCACGCCTGCGAAGTTTGAGTACCTGCGCTCGCGCGGCATCAGGCTTTACCCGCAGGATGGCAGCGGCGTGACCAGCGCCGAGCAGGTCGTCGTGGCCTCTGCGGCGGTGGAAGACACCGTGCCCGATATCGCCGCCGCCCTGCGCGTCGGCGCCAAGCGGATGAGCCGGGCGCAGATGCTCTCGGCCCTCTTCAACGCCGCGCCCACGGCCATCGGCGTCGCGGGCACAAGCGGGAAATCCACCACCACCGGCATGATCGCCTGGATACTTCACGCGACGGGCAAAAGCCCGACCGTGATGAACGGCGCCGTGATGAAGAATTTCCAGACGCCGGACGCCCTCTTCGCCAGCTCCCTCGTCGGCACCAGCGGCATCTTCGTCTCCGAAGTGGACGAAAGCGACGGCTCTATCGCCGGCTACACTCCGCGCGTCGCTGTCATCTCCAATATCTCGCTCGACCACAAGTCGATGGACGAACTGCGCGCCCTCTTCGGCGGCTTCGCTTCCCGCGCCGAAACGGTGGTGCTGAACCTCGACAATGACGAAACCGCGCGGCTGGCGGCAAGCTTTCCAGACGCGATCACCTACAGCCTCAGCAACCCCGACGCGCAGCTGTGCGCAAGCCGGATCTTTCCGGGGGCAGATGGTATAAATTTCTCCGTATACGACCGGAAATCACATACCGAGGCTGACATTCGCCTAAAAACGCCCGGCCGCCACAACGCCTCAAACGCCCTCGCCGCGATTGCCGCGACGATGGCCTGCGGCATCCGGCTGGGCGAGGCCGCCGCCGCGCTGGGGAGTTTTGCCGGCATCTCCCGCCGCTTCGATGTGATCGGCACCGAAGGCGGCGTCACCGTGATCGATGATTTCGGCCACAACCCCGACAAGATCGCCGCCACCCTCCGAACCGTAAACCAGTTCCCCGGCCGCGTCCTGGTGATGTTCCAGCCCCACGGCTTCGGCCCCTTGCGCAATATGCGCCGCGAGTTTGCCGAATGCTTCGCCGAAAATCTGGACGCCGAAGACATCCTGCTGATGCCGGAGCCTGCTTACTTTGGCGGCACGGTGGATCGCTCTGTCGGCAGCCAGGATCTCGCCGCAGACATCAAAGCCCTCGGCCGCCATGCGGAAGCCTTGGGCGACCGCGCTGCCTGCGGTGCCCGCCTCCTCGAACTGGCTGAGCCGGGCGACCGTATCCTCGTCATGGGCGCCCGCGATGACACCCTCACGACCTTCGCGCAGGAACTGCTCAGCCAGCTGAAGGCCCGCGCGGGAACCGCTTAATCCGGTTCGACAAATGCCTTCAGCGCAGCGGCCTGCTGGCGAAACGCCTCTGTGCCCGGCGTTACCAGCTCCACATGCCCCGTCTCCGGCACGATGATAACGCCAGCGTCATCCCCTGCTGCCCGCGCCTTTTCTGCCAGCTGCTCGGCAAGCACCGGCGGCGCAATCCGGTCGCTATCGCCATGCACGCTAACGAAAGGTACACCCACCGGCAGAAGGCGTGCCGGCGAAACCTCCGCAAGCGGATCAGGGCGCTCGCTGGTCGCAGGCCCTGTCAGCTGATCGTACACAGCATCCAGGCAGCTCGGCAGGGTTACCGGGCGGGATGCCTCCAGGTCCGCTAATCCGCCGGAGACCACAACACCGCGAAAGGCAATCGGATCGGTGGGCTTGAGCAGATTACCCTCCGGTAGTTGCCCCCGCGCCGCCAGCCAGAGGACGAGGTGCCCGCCTGCCGAATGGCCAATCCCCGTCACGCGGGAAAGATCAAGGTCATAGAGGTCGGCCTGCCCGCGTAACGCGTCTGCTGCGGCGCTCACGTCCAGAAAGGTGCCTGGGTATCCGCCGCCTGCCTCGTCAACGCCGCGATACTCGATGTTCCAGACGGCCCACCCTTCCTGCGCGAGGCCGGACGCCATCCAGTCCATCAGTGTACGATCTGCAATCGATTTCTGCCAGCAGCCACCATGCACCATAATGGCCACAGGGTGTGGCCCCGGCCCTGAGGGCAGCCAGAGATCGGCAATGTCGGTGGCCCCCGGGCCCCACTGGATCGTCTCCGCGCCTGACGGGCGTGGAAGGGCGTTTAAATCGTCCCACGTCATAAGCTGGGGCCCAGCGGCCTCCTCTTGGGCCTGGGTTGTTGGCGGCGTCACCTCAGCCGGAGCGCACGCCCCAAGCAGGACTGCCAGCATGCCTGCAAAAATCCTATGGCTTCTCATGCGTCCTCCTTGCCGCCGAGGCGATCAGAGCTAGTGTCGCAGCTTCTTCAAAACAGGCAAGCATCTGAAATGACCTCGTTTTCTCAGGCCCTATCCGCCGCGCAGGCCCTCGACCGGGCCGACTCCCTGGTGGGGCGGCGTGCCCTCTTTTCCCTGCCGGAGGGCTGCCTTTATCTGGTTGGGCATTCCCTGGGCCCACCGCCTGCCTCAGCGCTAGAGCGGATTGCGGCTGCCCAAAAGGCCTGGCAACGGGAACTTGTACGCAGCTGGAACAGCGCAGGCTGGATCGATCTGGCCGAACGCGCGGGCGCAAGGATTGCGCCGCTGATCGGTGTGGATGCGGATGAAGTGATCATCGCTGATAGCGTGTCCGTCAACCTGTTCAAGCTTGCCGCCGCCGCTCTGCC
The DNA here is from genome assembly GCF_002282565.1 of Hyphomonas sp. 34-62-18. Classification (GTDB taxonomy): domain Bacteria; phylum Pseudomonadota; class Alphaproteobacteria; order Caulobacterales; family Hyphomonadaceae; genus Hyphomonas. The sequence goes on along the minus strand of NZ_NCJT01000022.1, from coordinate 32,538 downwards.
GCTTGCCCGCCGAAAGCTTATCATGGTCGAGGAGGACGAATTTCCAACAGATCAGTACATTGCCGAAGAAATGGCCCGCCAGCTCGGATCCGCTTTCCAGCGCCTGGAGGCAGGATCAGCTTTCGGCGCCTTAAAACAGGGCGGCATATTGATCCGCAGCGCGGTGAATTACCGGTCTTCGGAAGTTACAGACATCAATGCCTTCGAAGAGGAGGCAGAAAAACACGGTACACTGATTGTATGGGATTTGAGCCATGCGACGGGCGTCATGGATTTATCCCTGCGCGCCTCTGGCGCGCGCCTCGCCGCTGGGTGCACCTACAAATATCTCAATGGCGGCCCCGGGGCGCCGGCCTTTGTGTATGTCGAGCGCAATCTGGCGTCGCGCCTCGCCTCTCCCTTGCCCGGCTGGATGGGCCATGACAGCCCTTTCAGCTTCACGCCGGATTACACACCTCGCGCCGGCACTGCCCGATTTGCCAGCGGCACGCCCCCAATTCTCTCCCTTGCCGCGCTGGATGGGGCGCTCGATGCCTTCGAGGGTGTGTCTCCGGCTGCCCTATGCGCCAAAGCGAGGTCGCTGGGCGATATCGTCATTGCCGAGGCTGATGCGGCAGGTCTGGAAGTGATGTCACCCCGCGTGCAACCCCAACGTGGTGGACATGTCAGTGTACGAATTAAAGAAGGTTACCCCGTCGTCCAGGCGTTGGCGGCGAATGGCATCATGGCGGATTTCCGCGCTCCCGACACAGTAAGGCTCGGTCTGTCTCCCCTGTTTCTCAGCCATGAGGATGTCGCGCGGGCCATGGCACAGCTCCACGATATTCTGCAATCCGGCAGCTGGGACCGGCCAGAGTTTCACGCCCGCTCCAAGGTGACTTAAGCTTGGCTCAGCCCCCGCTGCCCTGCCCGATATAGCCGAGTGTTGTTGCCAGACGGATCGTCTGGGAGCGGCCGGATACGCCGAGTTTCCGGCTGGCATTGGTCATGTGAAAGCGCACGGTAGGCGCCGAAACGCCCATGATGGTGGCGATTTCAGCGTCCGTCTTCCCTGCGGCCGCCCATTTCAGGCACTGGGCTTCCCGGCGGGTGAACTCTACCAACTCCGTCTCTGCCGGCGGTAAAACAGCGTCCCGGTAGACTGAGAGGAATCGCAGCGCCAAAAGGTAGAGCCTCGCGCCATGCTTGTTGAAAATTTCAGAAATGTCCGCCAGCGGATCATCTGTCGCCCAGACGATTGCACCGATCACGCCCATCGGCGAATGGATCGGCGCAATGACCGCCCCCTGCACCCCGTAAGATCCATACGCCTCCGGATCGATACGCTGGTTCACTGCCTCCAGTGCGCGCACCTGCCGCCAGCTGTGCATCTTGCCCTGTTGATAATAGAAAGGTTCGCCGCAGACACGCACCACACGGATGATCCCTGCCCGCAATGCGAAGGCTCTGTCTTTCCAATAGGCCAGGTTGGGGTCCACCCACCGGAAAACGGTCTCCGCCAAGGGACGGCCATCATCGCCCACAACGGGCGAAGGGTCGGAAATGTCGGCGCTGACAGCGACATAGGGAAGGCCGATGTCCCGCCCGGCCTGGTCAATCTCGCGTGCCAGACGCATGACCTCGCCGAACGCCGGTCCCCGCGCATCGCTATCCATAAAAGCGGCCCTATCAATTCCGTCAGCTTGCCTCGCGCTGGCCCGCTTGCTCCAACTTTGGAAAAGCTGAAGATAAAAGCCGGGAGGCGACGCAATGAACCTAAATCTGTCACCACAGGATATCGAATTTCAGCAAGAAGTGCGAGCCTTCCTCAAGGACAAGCTGACCCCTGAACTCGCCGCTGCCGGGCGTTTGGCCACCAGCGTCTTCATTGAGCCAGAATTCACGCTGCCCTGGCAACGCATTCTGCATGAGCGGGGCTGGGTCGCCCCCCATTGGCCCAAGGAATATGGCGGTCCCGGCTGGAGCGAGATGCAGCGCTACATCTTTGCCAGCGAGTGTGCCCGGGCCGGGGCACCAGGGCTCGCGCCGATGGGGCTGGGCATGGTCGGCCCCTGCATCATCGGCTACGGCACGCCCGAACAGAAAGCGCATTACCTGCCGCGCATTCTCTCAGGGGAAGACTATTGGTGTCAGGGGTATTCCGAGCCGGGTTCGGGCTCGGATCTGGCGTCGTTGCAGCTGCGGGCGGTGAGTGATGGGGATGACTACATCCTCAACGGCACCAAGATCTGGACCACCCATGCCCATCACGCCAACAAGATGTTCTGCCTGGTGCGGACCGATCCCGACGCCAAGCAGCAGAAGGGCATCACCTTCCTGCTGCTGGACATGAAAACACCGGGAATCAAGGTCGATCCGATCATCACGCTGGCGGGTGAGCATGAGCTTAATCAGGTATTCTTTGATGATGTGCGGGTGCCGAAATCTGGGCGCCTGGGCGAGGAGAATGATGGTTGGTCAGTGGCAAAATATCTTTTGGAATTCGAGCGTTCGGGCGGTTCTTCCGCGGGTCTCGAGGCCGGGATTGGCCGGCTGCAGCGCTATGTAACGGCGCTGGGGGATGATGACCTGATGCGGCGGGCGGCTGAGCTCTACACGCGGCTGGAGGCCATCAAGGGCACAGAGCAGCGTATCCTCTCTGCCGTATCGAGTGGCAAGCCGCCGGGGCCGGCTGCATCAATGCTTAAGATTCAACGCACTGAGTTGATGCAGGCGGTGGATGAAGTCGCCGTGATGGCCAATGGCCTCTATGCGGGCGTTCACCAACTGGAGGCGGTTCACCCCCTCTCCAACACAGCGCCCATCGGCCCGGCAGAGCTGGTGACGGCCATGCCGCGCTACCTCAACAACCGGGCCGGGTCGATCTATGGCGGATCGAATGAGGTTCAGCGGGGAATTATTGCGAAGGGGGTGCTGGGGCTCTAGAGGCCCCAAAAACGCAGACAAAACAGGGACATTTCGTTGCAAAACCGGCGCAAACGTCAGAGCAATCTCATCGCAGAGGACATATCGGGGCGCTAGGCTTCCCCGGAGATTCCGAGCGCGCCAACAACATGGCCGAGCTTTTCCGGATTGCGCATGATGTAGATGGCCCGCACCTTTCCATCGGCGATGTCCAGCTTGGTTGCCTGCAGAACGTCACCGCGGTCCCGGCTGATATAGCCCGGCAGACCATCGATGGTGAGCGAGCGGATGAGTTTCGCTGAATACCTGTTTTTGCGGCTCACACCGGCAAACAGTCGCAATACACGTTGCAGACCCTGGATCGGATTTCGGAACGCAATGACGCGGCCCCCGCCATCAGAATGAAGCACCACATCCTCCGCCAGCATCGCCCGCAGCGCGCCGATATCTCCCGTCGTTGAAGCGGCGAAAAATGCACGGGCAATGCGATCAGCTTCGGCCCGGTCCACCGGATAGCGTGTCCGCCCCGCTTCCACATGCTTGCGGGCGCGGGCCGCCAGCTGACGGACGGCGGCCGCGTCGCGCCCCAGGGTTTCGGCAATTTCCGCGAGCGTGACGCCAAAAACATCATGCAGCAGGAAGGCGGCCCGTTCGAGCGGCGAGAGCCTTTCAAGAGCCATCATGAGGGCAAAGGTCAACTCATCGGTATCGATGCCGGGCTCTTCTTCGATGATCGGTTCTGGTAACCAGGGGCCAATATAGGTTTCCCGCTGCGCGCGGGCAGACCGTAGCCGGTCGAGACAAAGGCGGGTTGTGACGCGTGTCAGCCAGGCCGCAGGCACCTCGATCAGATCATCAGACCTCTGCATGCGCAGCCAAGCGTCCTGCACCACATCCTCAGCCTCAGCGAAAGACCCGAGCATGCGGTAGGCAAGACGCAGCAGCCTTGGCCGCTGCGCCTCGAAAACCTGCGCATCTGGTTCATGCGCTGGCATGCGTATGCTCGTTCACATGGATCGCGCGGAAGCCCACCTGGAGGCGGTTCCAAACATTTATGGCGCAGATAAGAAGCGACAGCTGCATCTGTTCGGCCTCGCTGAATTCAGCTTTCAGGAGATCATAATCTGCATCGGGAGCGCCGGTGTCTGCAACTCGCGTGAGGGCCTCGGTCCAGGCCAGAGCCGCTCTCTCGCGGGCCGAGTAGAGGGTGGATTCGCGCCAAGCATTGAGCAGATAGATTCTGGTCTCGGTTTCGCCGGCCTTACGGGCATCGGTGGCATGCACGTGCAGGCAGTAGGCACAGCCATTGATTTGTGAGGCCCGCAGTTTCACGAGCTCAATAAGGCTGTGTTCCAGGCCGCTCGTTTTGAAGCTTTCTTCCAGGGCAACCATGGCCTTGATGCCTTCCGGCGCGTGTTTGAATGGGTTCGTCAGGCGGGGGTGGGTCATTGTCATCTCCATCACGTGCACCATGCACGTATGCCCCAATGACGAACGAGCCTGGCCGGGTGTGACATCTGCGGGGAAGTTTTATTGGACTTGAAGCGGGTTGAGGAAGGTCAGCCCAGCGGCGCGGGGGCCCTTCAAGGGAACCTAGCCGGGTGAGCCACGTTAGGTTGCTGTGTGAAACCCGGCAGCAGCATTCAGCCCTGGGATCGAAAGAAAAAGGTAAAAAGGTAGAGTGATGCCAGGCGGCTTGAATTGGACGGATGGTGGCAAAGCGGCGGGCCCCTGCCAATGACGCGCGCTGGCAAAAACACGCGGAAGGATGATCTGAGAACGGGCGAGCCGTTCTGGATGAGCCTTCCTGGCGGGAAGGTGAATTACCGCGCGGATGCCGGGCAAGCGGGCTGTGATGTCATCATCGTCGGCGCCGGGATAAGCGGCGCGCTGCTGGCCGAAGCCCTGACGCGCGCGGGAAAGAGCGTGCTTGTGCTCGACCGGCGCGCCCCCGTGGTGGGGTCCACGCCGGCGTCTACGGCCATGATCCAGCACGAGATTGATGTTCCGCTGACAGATCTTCGAAAGCAGATGTCCCCGCGCGCGGCCAACGCGGCCTGGCGCCGGTCCGTCAAGGCTGTTGCGGACCTTATCGACCTTACCACCGATCTGAAGATCAGCTGCCGGATGGAAGCCAAACCTGCCCTCTATCTCGCGGGCGACCAGATGGATGGCAAAGCGCTGGAGGCAGAGGCGGCCGCGCGCCGCAGAATTGGTATCCGGGCAGAATTTCTGGGGCCAGCCAGACTATTGGAAACCTATGGTATGGCGCGGGATGGCGCGATCCTTTCCCACGACTCTGCCAGCGCCAATCCCGCGCAATTGGCCGCTGGCCTGCTTCGCGCCGCGCAGAAACGCGGCGCCATCATAGCGGCGCCCGTCGAGGTAAGCGATTTTGCCGAATTGCCTTCCGGGGTGGCGCTGGCCACGGCAGATGGCCGTGTACTGACAGCGGAACATGCCGTGTTCTGCACAGGATATGAGTTCCTCGAAAAGATGCAGAACCCTCTGCACAGGATGACCTCCACCTGGGCCATTGCGACCCGGGAAATCAGCGACATGCCCGAATGGATGCGGGATACGATCGTATGGGAAGCGTCTGACCCCTACCTCTATTTCAGAGCCGATCCGAGTGGCCGCCTCATAGCGGGCGGGGAAGATGAGGAAACGTCCGACAAGAACACGCGGCCCTCTGTGCTCCGGCGCAAGGCGCGGGAGATCGCCTCAAAGCTTGAGGCGTTAACTGGCGTGCCGGTTGGCAAGCCGGACTTCCGCTGGGCGGCGCCCTTCAGCGTCACCGATGACGGCCTTCCGATCATCGACCGCGTGGAGGGCCATGAGCGGGTTTATGCTGTCATGGGATTTGGCGGCAACGGCATCACCTTTTCCATGATTGCCGCGCAGATCGTTGCCACCGCCATAGACGGCGGGAGGGACCCGGATGCGGGCCTGTTTGCGCTGAGGTGAAAGGTGAAGCGCCATCGGCAAGCGCCCGTCTGCGCCAGGCGCTCATCCGATTGATAAGATGGTGTGCCCAACAGGGTTCGAACCTGTGACCTACTGATTAAAAGTCAGTTGCTCTACCAGCTGAGCTATGGGCACGACCGGCGGCCTCGAAAGACCGAAGCGGCCATTTAGGCCGGGAGTCGGGGCCGGTCAACACTTCCCTGCACGCCGAGGCTTGATGTGGCCATATTTTTCACATCTGATCGGTGAATGCGACACTTTGCACTGCCCGTTCTGGCCGCCCTGATGCTCTCTGCCTGCGCGAGCGGGGGGCAAAATACGGCTGAAAATGGCGGGATGAGCCGGGATATCGGCTCTGTGGCGAGTGGGGCGGCGTCTCAAACGCGCGACGGGCTGGCCAGCGCTGCCTCTGCCCCGCTGGACGACTTCAACCTGCGCCGCCGGGAAATTCCACAGCTTCTGGCGGGGATGACTTCGCCTTATGGCCCGCCGGAGGAGATGACCTGCGCCGGCATTACCCTGGATGTGGCCGAGCTGGACGCTGTGCTGGGCAGCGACTGGGACAGCGGGGCGCCGGACGAGCGGCTGAACAGCGAAGTGCTGGCCGATGAGGCCGCCGATGCCGCGCTCGATACGGTGCGCAATGTGTCGACCGGGTGGATACCTTTCCGCGGACTTGTGCGCCAGGCCACGGGCGCGCAGAGCCATGAGAAGAAATACAATCAGGCCTTCAAGATCGGCGCGCAGCGGCGGGCGTATCTGAAAGGCTATGGCCAGGCACTCGGCTGCCCGCCGCCGGCCCAGCCGGATTTCGAGGCGCTGAAGCTGCTCGAGACAGACAGCCGCATCCAGTATCGGTAGCGCCTTTTGCGCTAGCCTTCGGCTTTTGGCTTAGACTTCGTGCTTTCCCAGCGGGCGCTGAGCTCGGCGCGCAGCGCCTCAAAGCGGCCTTCGGCGATGGCGGCACGCATCTCTGCCATCAGCGCCTGGAAGAAGGCGGTGTTGTGCCAGGAGAGCAGCATGGGGCCGAGATATTCGCCGGCCTTGAAGAGGTGGTGAAGATAGGCGCGGGAATAGTCCTGGCTGGCGGGGCAGTTGACGCGTTCGTCCAGCGGGCTCGTGTCTTCGGCAAATTTCGCATTGTTGAGATTGAGCGGGCCGTCCCAGGTCCAGGCCTGGCCGTGACGGCCGGAGCGGGTGGGCAGGACGCAGTCGAACATGTCGATGCCGCGGGCGACGCTTTCGACGAGGTCGATCGGCTTTCCGACGCCCATGACATAGCGGGGCATGTGATCTGGCAGGTGGGGCACGGTCATGTCGATGGTGGCGCACATCTGGTCGTGGCCTTCGCCGACGGCGAGACCGCCGAGCGCGATACCGCCGAAGCCTTGCGCGGTGACGCCTTTGGCCGAGCGCTCGCGCAGGTCCGGGAAGTTTGAGCCCTGGATGATGCCGAAGAGGGCTTGGGTGTCACGGGCGCCGAAGGCATCAAGGCTGCGCTCGCCCCATTTGAGGGAAAGCTCGAGGCTGCGTTCGGCTTCTTCATGCGTACACGGAAAATTCGTGCACTCATCAAGCTGCATGGAGATGTCGGCGCCAAGGAGGTCTGCCTGGATCTCGATGGAGCGGGCGGGTGTGAGGCGGTGGGTGGAGCCGTCAATATGGCTCTGGAAGGTGACGCCGTCAGCGTCCATCTTGCGCAGCTGGGCGAGCGACCAGACCTGGAAGCCGCCGCTGTCGGTCAGCATCGGACCGCGCCAGCCAGAGAATGCGTGCAGGCCGCCAAGCTTCTTCACGCGCTCTGCGCCGGGGCGGAGCATCAGGTGGTAGGTGTTGCCGAGGATGATGTCGGCTCCTGCCCCTTTGACCTGATCCATATAGAGGGCCTTCACCGTGCCGGCGGTGCCTACGGGCATGAAGGCGGGCGTGCGGATGTCGCCGCGCGGGGTTTTCAGGCGCCCGGTGCGGGCCTTGCCTTCGCGGGCGGAGATTTCAAACGGGAACGTAGCCATGGGGCGCGCGTATAGGCGCGCGGGGGCGGGAAGCCAAGGGGGACGGCTGCGCGGGCTGCCCTTCCTTCTCTTTCGCCACTCCCGATGCGCGCAGCGCATCTGGGAGCCCATCTCCGGACATTTGTGCTGGTTCTAGCGGCAAGTTCTGGAGATGGGCACTCAGATGGCCTGCGGCCATCGAGTGTGACGAAGGATGGGGCCCCATTGGGGTGTATTTCGCGGAGAGGTGCCCCACCCTATCCCTCCCCATAGTCATGGGGAGGGGACCTGTGGTGCGTGGGGAGAGGTGGCGTTCCAGCGGAGAGCTACCTGCCCCCTCCCCATGACTATGGGGAGGGTTGGGGTGGGGGCGCTATCGGCTTGAACCGCGGCTCACCCCGCCAGGAACACCTGCCAAGCGGCCATCAGCATGGCGAAGGCGCGCAGGTCGCCGGTGGTGGTGGGGGCCATCTTGTTCATGGCGTAGGCGTAGGTGGCGTGCTGATCCATGTCGATCACGGCGAGGGAGCCGCCATAGCCGCCCCAGAAGATGGTGTTGGGGTTGGGGAAATTGGCGACGCCGCCGGGCAGGCCGAAGCCGAGGCCATAGCGCACCGGAATACCGAGGATCTTGTCATTGCCTTCGATTTGAAGCTCCAGCGCCTTGCGGCAGCCGGCTTCGGACATGATCTGCTTGCCACCGGCGAAGCCGCCATTGGCGAGGATGGTGTGGACGAGGGCGACCGAGCGGGCATTGCCTGTGCCGCCAGCCGCCGGGATTTCGGCGGCGCGCCAGGCGCGGGTGCGGGTGTCGAGCGGGTTGATCGGCGGGTTGCTCGCCATGTTGGCGATCAGCGGGTCGCCCGTGCCCTGCCCCAGCGTGCCGGAAGCTGGCGGGGGCGTGAGATCGGCGACGCGCTGATCCTCCGTAGCCGGAAGGCCGATATGGAAGTCTGCGCCCAGCGGCTCTGCAATCTGCTTGCGGAACACCGTGCCGACCGTTTCGCCCGCCACGCGGCGGATGACTTCGCCGACGAGATAGCCCTGCGTCATGGCGTGATAGCCGGGGGCGCTGCCGGGGGTCCAGTAAGGCGCCTGGGCGGCGAGCAGGCTTGTGGCCTTTTCCCAGTCGTAGAGGTCTTCGCGCACAAGCGGCTCTTTCCAGCCCGAGAGGCCCGCCGAATGGCTCATCAGATGAGCGACGGTGACGTCTGCCTTCCCGTTCGCGGCAAATTCCGGCCAGTACTTGGCGACGGGGTCTTCAAACTTCAGGGCGCCCTTGTCGGCCAGATAAAGCGCGGTGAGCGCCGTCATCGTCTTGGTGGTGGAGTAGACGTTGACGATCGTGTCCTGCTGCCAGGGCCTGGTCTGCGCTTCGTCGGCATAGCCGCCCCAGATGTCGACCACGGGCTTGCCCTCGAGCGTCATGCAGAAGGCGGCGCCGTTTTCGTCCCCATTGGTGAAGTTCTGCGCGAAGGCGTCGCGGACGGCGGCAAAGCGCGGGTCCACGGTCCCGTGGATTTCGGTCTGGCTCATTGGTTTCCCCCAAAAGGATGTGGCCCGGCCTTTTGGCGGGTCCGATTGTCCGGGTTGGGGTAAGCCAGCTGTGGATAAGTGGCAAGCGTGACGCGGGGAGACCGTCAGAAGTCGATGCTGGCGCCAGCGAGTTCGGGCAGCTGGAGGACGATGACGAGATCGCGCAGTTCCTGACGGGCGGCCTTGTGGCTCATCGTGAAGGCGACGTTGGAGCCAGCTTCGGTAAGGTCCAGCAGGGTCAGCCCGGCGGGGAACAGCTCGCGGTAGATCACGCGCTCGGAGAGGCCCGGCGCAAGGCGGAAGCCGATGCGCTTGGAGAGGTTTTCCAGCGCGCCGCCCACACGTTCCTTGTTACGGGCGGCAAGCGGCGACATGCGGTTACGCATCACCACCCAGTCAATCGGGCGGCGGCTGGTCTGGGCTTTGCGTTTGCGGCAATCCCACACCATTTCGGAATAGAAGCTGGGGCGGAGGACTTCGAGCGTCTGGGGGTTCACGTCGCCCAGAAGGTCGAAATCGACAAAGCTGTCGTTCAGCGGTGTGATCAGGGTATCGGCGCTGCGATGGGCGATGCGGGACAGGAACGTGTCCCCACCCGGCGCATCGATGATGATGAAATCGCAAGTCTGCTTCAGGCGCGCGAGGCCGAATTCGAAGCGTTCGCGCTCTTCGATCTCGGCGCGGTCTAGATCGCGCTCCTGGCTGGCCTCGACGCGGACGATTTCCGGCATGACCAGCGTGGCGCCGGTGTTCTGGGCCCAGCGGACACGGTTTTCGAGATAGCGCGTAAGCGAGCGCTGACGGACATCGAGATCGATCACGCCGACCTTCTTGCCCGTACGCAGGAGAGAAATGGACAGGTGGATGGAGACGGTGGACTTGCCCGCCCCGCCCTTCTCATTGCCGATCACAATGACACGCGCGTCCCGCGCAGGGGTCTCAAGACCCGCACCCGGAACGCGACTGATATGAGCGACGCCGTCGGCGGGCATCCGGGGAACTCCACAACTCCTCCGGCGGACATCCGCCGGTCAAACGTACGTCAGGCGTGCTTAGGCAACGCGCTGCAGGACTTCGACGGGCAGCCCATGGCTGGCACCGGTCCGCGGCAGAGCGAATGTATGTTCGACAAAGAGGTCGTCATCCTCGAACGGGACAACATTGGTGAGGACTGGGATCGCAGCGCGCTCTTCGTCGAAGAGCATCGGATCGATGGCGAGGGGCGCATCGGCCGGGGCGCTGTAAACCGTTTCGGCAGCTTCCGGAACGCGCGCGAGGCTGGACAGCACACCGCGAAGCGCCGAAAGAGCACCGGAGACGCGGGAATACTCCTGCTCCAGCATGTAAGCACCGGAGGCAAGGTTGGTCTCAGACCTCTCGAACATCCAGGCATCGTTCTCATCCTCCGGGCGCAGACTGCCCAGAATGGGTTCGGGGTGCCTTTCCTCGATGTTTGCTTTGCGAAGGCCAAGCGAAACAGCACCGAAAAGTGCGAGCGAGCGGAGAGTGGTTACGATGCGCTGGGTCATGTCTGTAAAATTCCCGCGTATGGGTTAACAACGCATTAACTTCATCTTGAAGCAGGGCATCTGGAAAGTGAATTCCACGAAAGAAAACTCGGTAGAGATCATCCGCACACGCAGCGAGCTGCAGGCGCGTGTGAGGGCATGGAAACAGGCAGGTGAAACCGTTGGTTTCGTCCCCACCATGGGCGCCCTGCATGAGGGGCATCTGTCGCTCATTGAAAAAGCTAAGGAAAAGGCCACGCGCACCGTGGCGAGCATTTTCGTCAACCCGGCGCAGTTCGCCCCAGGCGAGGATTTCGACACCTATCCCCGCCGCGAAGCCGAGGACGTCGCCAAGCTGGCGACCGTAAACTGCTCCGCCGTTTATCTGCCGAGTGTTGCAGAAATGTATCCCGAAGGATCGGTGACGAACGTTCGCGTCGAATCGATGTCGGACCTTCTGGATGGAATCTACCGGCCACATTTCTTCTATGGCGTGGCAACGGTTGTAGCCCGCCTCTTCCTGCATGCGCAGCCCGATGTGGCCGTGTTCGGGGAGAAGGATTACCAACAGCTGCAGGTGATCCGCCGCATGGTGCGCGATCTTGGCTTCCCCATAGAGATCATCGGCGGGGAGACCAAGCGCGATGCCGATGGCCTCGCCCAGTCGTCCCGCAATCTTTATCTTTCCCCCGAGGAACGCTGCGCCGCCGGGGCCATCTTTGCGGCGATGCACCGGGCGTCGGTGCGGATGTCACTCGGCACCCTGCCCTCCGAGGCGCTGAAGGAAGCAGAGGGGCACATTATGGCGGCCGGTTTCCGGAAGATCGACTATGTGACGCTGGTGGACCCGGCGACGCTGCTGGCCCTTCCGGCAGATGCCCCCCTGAAGGAAGGCGCGGTGGCACGCCTGCTGGCCGCCGCCTGGCTCGACAAGACGCGCCTCATAGACAATATCAGCGTGACGCGGTGAACGCCTTTATCGCGTCCAGGAAACGCTGATTGTCCTCTGCGCTGCCGACCGAGATGCGCAGCTTGGTCGGCAGGCCGTAGCCACTGATGGCACGCACGAGGATGTCGTTATCCTTGAGGTGCTTGTTGGCGGCAGCGGCACGCTCGGCAGAGCCGAACTCGGTGACGATGAAGTTGGCGTGCGAGGGCGGCGTGGGCAGGCCCAGAGCGTTCAGCGCATCGGTCATGATCGCGCGCCACTTCGTGTTATGGTCGCGGGACATCTTCAGGAAGGCTTCGTCGCCTACAGACCGGATGCGCTGGTAGATCGCGGCGATGGCGGCGGGCATGTAGGCCCAGCCAAGGCGCATGGCGGCCAGGCCATAGATCTTGGAGAAGGTGCGCATCATCACCGTGTTGTCGCGCCGGTCGACGAGGTCGCGCAGCTCTGCCTCATAGCCAGGCCCGAGATATTCCGAATAGGCTCCGTCCACCACGAACAGCACGTGCGGCGGCAGCGCGTCCTGCAGGGCTTTGAGGTCGTCCACCGAGAGCATCGTGCCGGTCGGGTTGTTTGGATTGGCGAGGAACAGGATTTTGGTGCGCGGGCTGACCGCGCCGAGGATGGCATTGACGCCGGCGGTCATATCCGTTTCCGGCGCCGTTACCGAAGTCGCCCCGTGGGCACCCGCGGAGACGCGGTACATCGAAAAGGCATGCTCGGTGAACAGCACTTCGTCGCCCGGCCCGGCATAACACTGGGTCAGCAGGTGAATGATCTCATCTGATCCGGCGGCCGTGACGACGCGGGAGACGTCCGCAATGCCCTTGGCTGCGGCAATTGCCGCGCGCAGCTCGCCATAATCAGGGTCGGGGTAAACATGCGAGCCGCCGACAACAGCCTTCGCCGCTTCCACGGCTTTCGGGCTGGGTCCGAAGGGGTTTTCGTTTGAGGCGAGCATCGCCACCGGCCCCTTCGCCCCATGCAGCTTGCCGCCCGGAACATAGGGTTTCGTGGCGGCGATGTGCGGAAGGGGCGCGATCTGGCTGATGGGCTTGCTCATAGCCAGCGCGCTTACACAAAAACCGGGGCGCAGGGAACGGGGGGCTCAGGCCTCGGGTGCTGCGGTGGTTTCGCGCACCACCAGCCGGTGTGGCAGGCAGGCTGTCTGCGGCTCGTCCGACGCGCGTTTTTCCAGCAGCATCCCCACGGCGACCGAGGCCATCTCGCGGCTCGGCTGGTAAATGGTGGTGAGCGCCGGATAGACGATGGAGGCAAGCGGGGTATCGTCAAAGCCGGCGACCGAAAGCTGGTCGGGCACGCGCAGGCCGGAGCGGAAGGCCACGGCCAGCACGGCAGCGGCCATATCATCATTGCTGGCGAAGATGGCCGTAGGCCGGGGCGTGCGCGCGAGAATTTCAGCGGCAGCCCGCAGGCCGGTTTCATAATCAAAAGTGCCCCGCGCGATGAGGGCCTCGTCAACCGGAATCCCGGCAGCGGCCAGGCTGGCACGGTAACCGGCTTCGCGAAGCTGGGCCTGGGGATGGCTCTGCGTGCCGGCGATGAAGCCGATGCGGCGGTGGCCCAGCGCGAGGAGATGGTCCATCACTTCGCGCGCGGCGGCCTCGTCATCCATGGTGATGTGGCCGACCTCCCCTTCCGCTTCGGTATGGGAGAGGCGCACGAAAGGCGTTTCAGACGCGATCAGGCTGTCGATGAGCGCGCGGTCTTCGGTGAGGGGCGGGGTAAGGACCACGCCGGCCAGCGCCGCGCCGCCCCTTGGCGGGATGATGCCCTCCGGGCCTTCCTCCAGATGCTCGAATGCGATGCTGAAGCCTTCGGCATTGCCGCGTTCCAGCGCGCCGATCTGGATTTCGCCGATATAGTTCCGCGACGGGTTTGAATAGAAAACACCGATCAGGCGGCTCTGCCCGGCGCGCAGGCTGCGGGCGTGCTGGTTGGTGCGATAGCCAAGCCTTGCCACCGCCTCCATGACCTTGGCGCGCGTTTCCCCGCGCACGTTTGGCTCACCATTGAGAACGCGGCTCACCGTCTTGAACGACACACCCGCTTCCCGGGCGACATCAACGATGGTGGCAGGGCGCCGGTCATTTGTGTCGATGGTATCCCCCTCGGCGCGTTGCCGCTGCCAGATCAATGCTGGGTAGGATCATAGGACGCCAGCTGGCACTCGCGCAATGGCGGGCGCTTCAGGGTTCGCGGCGCGAGGCGGCCACCGACGGAAAGATGTGCACGTTGGAGAATACATCCCGCGGGTGGATGAACTGTTCCCGGAACCACATCGCGTCCTCCTGCTCGAACCGCTTGCGGATCCAGTCGACGAACATCTGCCCTTCCGGCCGCCGCCGGAAGCGCTCGGTATAGGCCACCCAGAACTGGATGGGGGCGATCTCCGGCAGGTCGAGCGGAACGATGCGGTCGTCGATGGCGGCAATAAAGGACGGGAGGATGGCCACGCCGCCCCCGGCCGCGCAGGACTGGATCAGGGCCGTGCCGGAATTTGAGACGAACGCATAATCGATCATCCGCCGCAGCTCGGACACTTTCGGCGCCCAGCGTTCCACCTGGTTCACATAGGAAGAATGCATCAGGCAGCGATGCTTGTAATATTCAAACAGGCTTTCCGGCGGTTTGCGCTCGCGGAAATAATCGCGGGAGGCAAAGCCGATATAATGCTGAACGCCCAGCTTGTGGTGCAGCAGTTCATGGCTTTTAGGCTCGGCAAAATGCAGGGCGATATCGGCATCGCCATTGATCACATCTGCCGGCTCGTCATTCACCAGCATCTGGATCTGCACGCGCGGGTTCTTGTTCTGGAAGTCGTGCATCCGGGGGGCCAGCCAGTAAGGGCCAATCCCGTCACCCGTTGAAATGACAATCCGCCCTTCAACCGGGGTGCTCTGCGGGCCTGCTTCACTCTTCAGGGAATTGGCCGCTTCTGCCATCTGATGGGCATACCGCAGCACCACCTTGCCCGCTTCGGTCAGCTCCACGCCCCGTGTCGAGCGGGTGAACAGCTGCGCCCCGAGGGTCGTTTCCAGCTCGTCGATCTTGCGGCTGATGGTCGGCGGGGATTCACCAAGCCTGGCTGCTGCGCCGCTCATGCTGCAGAGCTCCGCGACGACGCGGAACACCCGCAAAGTATCCCAGTCCAGCCGTTCCGTGTTCATGCGCCACCCATCTGGCCAATGACAAAGCCTGTAATTCGCTTTGCCGATAGCCTGCCGGCAATCTCCCGGCAATTGATTGACGCAGCGCGAACATGTTCCGGTTAGTGGTTCAACATCGTTCCGAAGACTGTGTTCTGTTGCGGCTGCAACAGATCCAGCAATTCAGACCCCTCCCTCGAATTGCGCCGCAAGCCTTCCCGTCCCGGATTATCCGAAGGCGTCATAGGGATGGTTGAGCGACAGGCTGATGCGATGCAGCAGCTGATCTATCCGGTCCAGCGGGGCGATGATGCTGTCATGGATATGGTCATAGCCATACCGCGCCGAGCCGGCATCTTCCCCGCCCGCCTCTGTGAGCGCCGAAAGCCGCGTCAGCTGGTCTTGCGAAGCAGGAAAAATGCGCCCGAGCAACTCAACACATTCTCCAATGCGCAGGCCGGTCACCAGACGGATGATGTCGCGCAGACTGGTATCGTGACGCTCCGAAATACGGGGCAGCCGCCCGACCAGCGCGAAGGCATGCATCATCAGCGCCTGGCGGATGCCATGGACGATATGGAGATTGATGCGATCTTCATGCCGCGCGACGGTGGACGGCGCCTCATCCAGGCGCGCCAGCAGCCGGTCAAAACGGTCGAGATCGATCGCAAGAAGGTTTGCCGTCCGATTGACCGAAAGGGATGTCTCACCATCGCGCAGGGCATAGTAGACACTGCGATAGGCGGATGTTTTCTCCGGCGCGGCCGCGCGGGCATGGGCAATCCAGACATCCGGATTGTAGACCGACGCATAGCCGCGCAGCACCGGCAGGCTGCTCAGCAGCCGCGCCCGCCAGGCCAGCTGGAAAAGGCTGCGCATCCGGGGGCTGGCATTGACGAGATCCACCAGCCGGTCTGTTTCCCGCTGTAAGGATGAGCCGATACCCGCGGCTGTGTTCGCAGGCACGCCAAGCTGCTGAAGCTCGGCATTGTGAGAGATAGCGCGCAAAGCGCGCGGGCCCGCATCCCCGGACGGGCGCCGCGTCTGGCGCGAACCGGCGGTGACGACGAAGCCCGGTGCAAAATCCGTCAGTAGACGGCCATAATCGGGATTGGCGAAGAAACGCTCATGCCAGGCGCGCAAGGCGCGGTAAAAATCCCAGACGAGATCTGTCCGCTTATAGAACGGGTCTTCGCCGGCACTTTCAGGGGCGGGCATGAACAGATGGTTGCACCAATGCGCAAAGGCCGTTTCGGCCAGTTCCGGCGTAGCGAAGTGGAGATAGCCATCGCCGCCCTGAAAGCTGGATTCATGTATTATCCGGACACCGAGTTTCTGCGCATTTGAGCGGGTCCACGGTGACAGAAGATGATCGAAGCGCTGTTCAAAGCTGCCCGGCCAGGCACCCCGGCCCATCGATTCCCCATGTGTGTTGAAAATCAAAAGCCCCGCGCCCGGCACACGCGGCGCAAGGGCACGCAGGATCAGATTGTGGATACGTTCGATCGCCATATTGCCGGCGATCTGGCCAATGAAACGGCCGGAATCCGAAAAGCCTAGCTGGATTGCCAGATGCCCCCGGCGGCGGACATAGGCCGCAAATTCCGGCTCATCGAGGAGGCGCTCAATAAAACGCCCCCCCGTTTCCAGCGCTTCAGGTGTTTCAAACAGAGGGGAGATATCCAGATTTCCGTTCACGCCATAATGGCGGGCGAGGTAAAGCGCCGCCATGACCGTGGCGGGGTTTTCGCTTTCGGCAATCAGGAAACGGATGGGCGACCCGGCATCGATATGCTTCAGGATCTGCGCGCACATCATGAACTGCCGCCGCGCGGTGGACTGCTCCAGGAACAGGTCAGCGAAGTTCACGTCCACCGGCTTTGGCGCAGCAGCCCGGCGCGAGAGCTCTGCCAGCGCCATCCGGCCAAGGCTGCGTTCATCCGCATCAAGATTGAGTTCGCGGCTGATGACCGTGGCAATTTGCGCTGCATTTACCCGAAGGTGAATTCGCCCAGTGCCAAGCTGCTGGCTCTCCACCTGAGACCGCAGGATGAGCAGGTCTCGGGCGAGGCTTTCTTCACCCTCAGCTTCGGCCAGAGCGCTGTCCAGCGCTGAAACGATCTCCGCAGCGTCCACAAGCCGGCCCGGCCCCTCAGCCGTAAGGCGGTTGGCAGCGGCGACCAGATGCTCCGGATTCTGAAGATCACCGGTAAACATCGCCGCCTGAAGCGCTGTTTCGCCTGCCGCAAGATCAAGCCTTTCGAGCAGGGGAACGAGCCCCTTGGCGGCAGGATGATGCTCCAGGATCGCCTGCACGCGGGCATGATAGCGCCGCAGCTGCTCCGCCTTTTCCGTCAGCCGGAAGGCGATGGAGTGGGACCAGTGGATATCCGTCCGGCCGTCCAGATCATAGCCCACCCAGCTGGCTATCGTTGGCAATGCAGGGCGGAGCTGTCTCCAATCATCCGGGAAATGGGCCTGAGCCACTTCGAACACCAGCGACGCAAATTGCTGTTGGGCGGCGGCTGCGTTGAGCAGCGCCACCTGCACCTCCCCATGCTCGCTCGCAAGCGTGATCGCCCGGTTCCAGCCGCGCGCATCGGCTTGCAGCGCTTTTTCGAGGGCTTGGCGTGCTGGCTTGCCAGGGCTGACCGCCGCCCCGGCAATCGCCGCGCGAAGTTCCGGCGAGAGCGAGAAGGTCGGGTGGGCGGTAAACACAACGCCGCCGCGCGCCTGTTCAAGGCTTGTGCGAAAGGTTTCAAAGCCCTTTTCGGCAAGGGTTTCCAGAGTGGTTTTTACGTGGGCCCACGCCTTATCCGGCCTGGCTCCGCCGTGCTGCTCGCGCAATCGCCCGGCACGCTGGCTGACAAGCAGAAGGTGGGCCTCATCGATCAGCGACGCAATTTCATCCAGCTGGGTATCTCCCCGCTCGATGTCCTGAAACAAGGTCTGCGCAAAGGCGAAGACCGAGTTGGTCATCGGATCTTCCGCTATCCTCGCCGCCTGCTGGCGCAGATAGTCTCCAGCGGCCGCGAGGGTCGGCTCGATACGTGTCGTCTTCATGTGTCAGGTCCAGCGATCAGGAGTTGTCGTTGCGGAAGATGCCCTTGTTAACGCCCCAATCGTGCAGAAGCGAGGGCCAGGACTGCAAGGGCGTGCCCGCAATGCCCCTGAGGCCAAACCCATGGCCCCCTGCTTCGAATACATGCAGCGCCACCGGCACGCCCGCCTGGCGCAGTGCCGCATGAAGCATCAGCGCATTTTCAACCGGAACAGCGGCGTCATCCGCAGCATGCATGAGGAAAACGGGCGGCATATCGGGACGCGCCATGGACTCAAGCGACCAGCGGGTGATCGTTTCTGGTGTTGGCGCCGCGCCGAGCATGTTGAGCCTTGAGCCGGGATGGGCGAAGGGCTCGGTCATCGTTGCGACGGGATAGATCAGCGCGGCCGCATCGGGCCTTGCCGAGAGGGTGTCGGCCGCGTCGGCGGGCGCAAAGGTGGGCATGTCAAACTGCATTGCCAGCGTGCCGGCAAGATGTCCGCCTGCGGAAAATCCCATGACCATCACGCGCGCGGGGTCTATCCCATCTTCCTCGGCGCGCGCGCGAATGACGCGCATCGCGCGCTGGGCGTCCTGCAGGGGCGCACGCGGCCCGGCCTGCCAGCCCTGATGCGGCAGGCGATAGCGCAGGACGTAAACGGTCGCGCCCCCACCTGCGAAATGCGCCGCGCCCTCAAAGCCTTCCTTGTCGACCACCACCCATTTGTATCCGCCCCCCGGAATGATCAGGATTGCCGAACCATCGGGCGTTTGGGGATGGAAAATGGAAAGGCTGGGCGCGGTCACGTCATGGGCTGCGCGGTCTGTCAGGCCGAAGGGATTCTCGCGATGGACGATCCTTTCCTGCAGCCCCTCAGGAACACCTCCCGGTGGGCCCATTGGCCAGAGCAGGACCGTCTCATCCGGCTCGATCGCGGCCGGGGGCGCTGGCGGAACCGCAGACGCGAAGGCGGCGGCCAAAAGCGCTATGCCAACTGCCAGGACAGTGCGGCGGGAGAGCATGCCTAGTCTCCCGGTGGATAGGCGATGATCAGGACCAGTGGCTCTGCGCCGACTTGCCGTATGCCGACAATGGCGCCTGTGTAGAGATACGCCGCCATGCCGGCGGTGAGCGTTTGCTCCTCACCGTCTGAATGGACCACGCCTTCACCGGAGAGAACATAGTAGATCTCGTCATGATTGATGGGGTGAAGCCCGATGGCGCTGCCCGGATGCAGGGCGCGCTTGCGGAATTCAAAGGCGCGAACCGGAACCGCGTCGGATATGCGCCAGGCTGTGCTCATCCCGATCTTTCCGTGTGGCGGCGCCTCTTCGACCTTCACGTCCTCTTCCGAGACGATGACCATGGCGGGCGCAGAGCCCTGCTCCGGTGGCGCTGCCGAAGCGCAAGCAGCCAGGAAAGATGACACCAGTATTCCAGTCAGCAGGCGGATCATAAACGTGCCTCTAATTGAACAGGCCCGGCAGGGACAGCGACAGGGCGGGAATGTAGGTGACGAGCAGCAGCGAAACGATCAGCGCCAGATAAAACGGCCAGATCGTCTTCACCGCCTGCTCAACCTTGATGCCGCCCACGGCCGCGCCGACAAACAAAACCGAGCCGACCGGGGGTGTGACCAGGCCAATGCCCAGATTGAGCATCATGATGATGCCGAAATGGACCGGATCCACGCCCACTTCCATAACCACCGGCAGAAGGATCGGCGTAGTGATCACGATCAGGGGCGACATGTCCATGAAGGTGCCGAGGACCAGCAGCGTGATGTTGATGATGAGAAGGACAGCGAGCGGATTGCGCGTGATGGAGGTGATGAGTTCGGCAAGTTTTGCAGGCGCCTCCAGCACGGCCAGCGCATAGCCGAAAGCTGTGGCCGCGCCGATGATCAGCAGCACCATGGCGGTGACCTTCACAGACTGCTGGGCGGCGTCCACGAAGCGCGACCATCCCAGCGAGCGATAGACGAAGGCGCCAACCAGGACGGTATAGATCACCGCGATCGCGGACGATTCCGTCGCGGTGAAGATGCCGGAGAGGATGCCGCCCATGATGATGACCGCCGCCATGAGGCCGGGGATGGCGAAAAGAAGCGAGCGCACAAAGCCGCGCCAACCTGGAAAGGCGCCAGCCGGATAGCCCCGGCGGGCGGCCACCAGCCAGGTGACCAGCATCAGGATCAGCGCCGTGACGATGCCCGGAATAACGCCTGCAAGAAACAGATCCCCGATCGGCACGCCGATGCCGGAAGCGGCCGAGTAGATGATCATATTGTGCGAGGGCGGAATAAGCAGGCCGACAATGGCAGCCGAGACGGTGACATTGACGGCATAGTCTGCGTCATAGCCCTTCTGCTTCATCAGCGGCATCAGCGTGGAGCCCATGGCCGACGCGCTGGCGATGGCCGAGCCGGAGACCGCGCCAAACATGGTGGAGGCGCCGACATTGACGAGACCAAGCCCGCCCCGTGTGCGTCCGAGCATCGCTTCGGCCACTTCCACAAGGCGCTGGGCAATGCCGGATCGATACATGAGATCGCCCGCGAAGATGAAAAACGGAATGGCCATCAGCGAGAACACGCTGATCCCGCCCGCAAGGCGCTGGAAGACGACGACCAGCGGGATATCCATCGCCAGGAAAGTGGCAATCGAGGCTCCGAGCAGCGAGTAGGCAACCGGTACACCGATGGCCAGCAGCAGGACGAGTACGCCCATGAGAATGAGCAGTTCCATCAGGCGGTTTCCTCAATCGGGGTGGGGCAGGCCGCACTGTATCCGAAGCGCTCCAGAACCTGTTCGAGGGCGAACAAAGCCATCAGCGCGCCGGAAAGGGGCAAGGCAAGGTAGGTGAGCCCACGCGGGATACCGAGCGAGGGCACCACATGGCTCCAGGTGCGCAGAACAAGCTCGCCGCCCCAGATGAACATCGCCGCGCCGCAAAGCCCGACGATGCTGTTGGAGACAATCTGCATCCATTTGCGCACGCCCGGCGACACTGCTTCTTCCAGCGCAACAATCCGGATGTGAAAGCCCTGCCGGACGCCGGCCGCCGCCGCGAGCGCGACATACCAGATCATCAGGGTGAGCGCGGCCTGTTCAGACCAGGACGGCGTGGAATTGAGCACATAGCGGCCAAACACCTGCCAGCCGACAATGACGGTCATCATCACCAGCCCGAAGGCCGCTGCCTTTATGAGGAGGTCTGCCGCGATACGCGTGACATTGGCGAGTATACGGATCACTCTGCATCCCCCATCTCTTCTATGCGGGAGACAAGCCGCCTGGCTTTTTCCGATACGACATACCGGTCCCAAACAGGGCGCATGGCGCTGGCGAAAGCCGCCTTGTCGTCCACCTCATTGACCTCGATGCCGGCTTCCAGGAGCCGCTTGCGGGAAGTTTCCACTCTCTGGTCCCAAAGTGTCCGCATGAAGGGAACAGACTCCTTTGCCGCCGCCCGCACCAGCAAACGATCTGCCTCATCCAGCTTGTCCCAGCGGGATTTCGACATGACGAGAACTTCCGGCGCGATGACATGCTGCGTCAGGCTGTAATATTTTGCCGCCTCAAAATGACGGCCGCTATCATAGGAGGGCCAGTTGTTCTCCGCCCCGTCAATCACGCCCTGGACGAGCGCCTGATACACTTCCGCAATGCTCATCGGTGTCGCATCGGCCCCGAGCGCCCGGATCATCGAGACATAAAGATCGGAACTCGGCACACGGATTTTCAGGCCCCGCATATCCTCCGGCGTGCGAATTGGACGCCGCGTGTTGTAGAAATTGCGGTCGCCGCTGTCATAGAAACAGAGCCCGATCAGCCCATGTCGCTCAAGCGAGGCAAGGATTTCATCCCCGATGTCACTGTCGAGCGCGCGGCGCATATGATCGTTCGACTTGAACAGGAATGGCAGCGCGGGAATGGTTGTCAGCGGCTCGATCGAGTTGAGGGGCGCGAGATTCACCCGGTTGAGATCAAGACCGCCGAATACGGTGATTTCGAGCGTGTCCTGCTCCGAGCCGAGTTGCCCGCCGGCATAGATCTTGATCCCGAGCCGCCCGTCCGTGCGCGCCTCCAGCAGGCGGCCCATTTCCTTCACGGCCTGAACGGTTGGATATTCCTCCGGGTGCGTATCAGTGGACAGGAACATGCGCCCGGCGCGGACACCGCAGGCGGCGAGCCCGGTTGCCGCCAGCCCCGCCGCCAGCGCCGTCCGGCGGCTCACGCCGTGTGCATCTGCTGAAGCTGGCTTCCTCATGCCTGTTTCCGTGCCCCCATTGGGCGCTGGCCCCTGCGCCAGACTGTTCTTGTTCTTTGGTTCCATAGTGGCGTTATGGTAACCGGTGTCAATACTGTTTCGGCGCTGATTTTCAGCGCTTCACGTCCAGGCTTCCGCCCGCCATGGCGGCTTCGACTTCAGCCACGGAGGCGCGATTGAAATCGCCCGGAATGGAATGTTTCAGCGCCCCAGCCGCCACGGCAAAATCGATTGTGTACTGCCCATCCCTGCCCTCAAGCAGCCCGTGCAAAGCCCCCGCCGCGAAAGCATCACCGCCCCCGATCCGGTCAATGACGCCGGGAAGTTCATGCACCGGAGACGTCCAGCGCCCTTCCCGCGTGACGAGTTCCCCGGCAATCGCCTGATCGTCTACGGAGGATTGTTGACGGGTTGTGGCCGCAATCGCCCGAAGGCGCGGGAAAACGTCGAATGCGTGCTCAAAGGCGGCCTGGCGGCTCTCAAACCTTGCCTTCAGGATCAGCGCGATGTCCCGCTCATTGATGAAGGCATAGGTGGCGCAAGAGAGAATCTCCTTGAGGATTGCCGGCCCGTCGCCGTCCCAGGCTTCCCAGAGCAGGGCGCGGTAATTGCCATCAAAAGAGACCGGCACCCCGGCGGCCACCGCCGCCCTGACTGCGCGCACAACCGCCGCCGCGCCATTTGCGCCAATCGCGGGCGTCACGCCGGAAACATGAAACAGGTCTGCGCCGCTCAGGATGGCGGTCCAATCGAGGCTATCGGGCGCCGCCTGCGCAAAGGCCGAGCCGGCGCGGTCATAGGTGATGCGCGCGGGGCGGCGCACGGCGCCCGGCTCAAGGAAATAGAGCCCCATCCGGCCCGGCGCAGAGATGACTGTGTCCGTATGGACGCCGTGGCGGCGAAGCTCGCCCAGCGCCGCTGCGCCCAGCGGATTATCTGCCACAATGCTCGCAAAGCTTACCTCATGCCCGAAGGCGGCGAGCGATACGCCTACATTGGCCTCCGCCCCGCCCACGCACACATCCAGCGACCAGGATTGCAGCAGGCGTTCCGCGCCCGGCGCCGTCAGCCGCAGCAGCAGCTCTCCAAAGCAGACAACGCGCCCGGCCATGCCTCTCTCCCTCCCCGGCCCGCCTCAGCGTGCGAGCCAGCCGCCATCCACGGCAACAACTGTTCCGTGCACATAATCAGAAGCGCGGGACGAAAGGAACACCGCTGCCCCGGCCAGATCGGAAGGCTGCCCCCAACGGCCTGCCGGAATGCGCCCGAGGATTTCGGTGTTGCGCTTTTCGTCTGCGCGCAGGGCATCTGTGTTGTTGGTGGCAAAATAGCCCGGCGCTATGGCGTTTGCGTTGATGCCATGCTTCGCCCACTCATTTGCCATCAGGCGCGTCAAGCCCAGCACGCCGCTCTTGGACGCGGTGTAGGATGGCACGCGGACGCCGCCTTGGAACGACAACATGGAGGCGATGTTGATGATCTTGCCACCCCGGCCGGCATCGATCATCGCGCGGGCGGCCTTCTGGCTGAGGAAGAAGAGGCTGCGCAGGTTGACGTTCATCACGCTGTCCCAGTCCTCGACGGTGAAGTCGATGGCATCGTTGCGCTTGATGATCCCGGCATTGTTGACGAGGATATCCACGCCGCCGAGCGCTTCCTTTGTCTCGTCGACAATCCGCTCCACGGGATCGAGGCTGGCAAGGTCTGCCATGATCACATGCGCCTTGCCGCCGGCCTTCTGCACCAGCTCGACTGTTTCATCCGGTGAAGACCGGCCGACCAGGGAAAGGCTCGCGCCCGCCTCCGCCAGGGCCACCGCAATGCCCTGCCCAAGGCCGGTATTGGCGCCGGTAACGATCGCGGCCTTGCCTTCAAGACTGAACATGCTGAGGTTCACGGAAAGCCTCCCCTGGAGTTTCTTTTTTGTGTGCGCCGGAAGCCCGCGATCAGGACGCGAGCACGCTCTTCACATAGCTGGAAATCGCCTCGTCCTGCGAGTTTGCGAAGAAATATTCCTGGAACTTCTCGCCGGAAATAGCCGTCTTCAGAAGGTCTTGATCAATCGTCTTCAGCACGGTGAGCATGTCGTGGCAGGAGGCCTTCTTCAGCTCACTGAGGATACCGCGATTTTTCGCCATCACGGCGGCGCGCTCCTTGGGATAGCCTTCGCCGCGTTTGACTTCGAACAGTTTGCGGTAGCAGTCCTGCAGGTTCAGTTCAGCCGCCCATCCAAAGCCCTTCGCGTAAGGCATGGAAATGGCGTTGCCATCATTGATCTGGCCGAACAGGTAAGCGTCGGTCGGGTCGATGATGAGACCACAGAAGATCCCCGGCATGGCATTGCAGGCGAGGTTGGAGCCCATGCCCGTGCCGCAGCCGGTGACAATGAAATCGGCGGCTTTGGAATTGATCAGGATACCGGCAAGAATCCCGATCATCGGATAGGTCAGATGCGCTTTGTCCTCCGGCGTATACATGCCGTAATGGAACACCTGGTTGCCGAGCGGTTCGGCGACAGCGGTCAACGCGTCGTGAACAATGCTGCTTTTCGCGGCCTGGCTGTTTTCGATGATGAGCGCGATTTTCATGGCGAGTATCCTCCGCAGCATTCTGTTTGGTAACCGGTGTCATAACCCCAGCCGCCGCATGCTGCAAGCCGTTATCAACCCGGCATCCGGATTTTCCCGCCTGCCTGTCAGCCGGCCTTGCGCGGCGCCACTGCCGTTGAGTCGCGCACGACGATCTCCGGCGTAAAGCTGATCACTTCCTTGGGCTCAATGCCCGCCGCCTGGTTCAGCAGCAGGCGGGCCGCCGCCTTGCCCATCTCGCGGATCGGCAGGCGCACGGTTGTCAGCGCCGGCCAGAGGCGGCCGGCAATTGGCGTATCATCGAAGCCGACAATCGACACGTCTTCAGGAATGCGCAGACCCGCCTTGCGCACGGCAACATACGCCCCCGTCGCCATCTCGTCATTGCCGGCAAATACGGCCGTCGGGCGCCGCTTGCCATAAAGCAGCCGCTCCATCGCCTGAAGGCCCGAGTCGAAGGTGTAGCCCGCCTCGACGGTCAGATCCGGATTGAGCGTGACGCCCGCTTCCGCCAGGCCGCGCTGAAACCCGCTGCGGCGCTCGGGCGCGGAGCGGAAGGATTCCGGGCCGTGGATGTGGGCAATGTCCGTATGCCCCAGCGCGCACAGATGGCGGGCCGCCTGCGCGGCGCCCTCGCTGTCATGGGTGAGGATCATGCGGGAGGGCTCGTCCAGCATTCCGGACGCGATCCGCACATAGTCCACGTCATTGTCGCGGAACATCTGCGCCAGCGCTTCATCTTCGGAAACCGAAGGCGGCAGGATCAGGCCGAAGGGCTTGTGATGTTGGATGAACTGCAGCAGCCGCCCCGGATAGTGCGCATCCGTCCGGCTGACGGGGCGCAAGACGAGCTGGAAATCTGTTTCCTCAAGCGCGTCGAGGATCCCCCGCTGCATGTTCACGACATATTGCGGGCTGGGATTGTCATAGACCAGCCCCACCAGGAACGACCGGCGCAGCGCGAGCGCGCGGGCCTGCGGGTCCGGCGTGTAGCCAAGCTCGGCAATGATGGCCTTCACCACCTCCCGCGTGCGCGGCTTCACAAGCGGGCTGTCGTTGATGACACGCGAGACGGTCTTCTTGGAGACCTTCGCGATGCGGGCGATGTCGTTGATCGTCGCCCGCCCCTGCTGCTTGAATTCGGCGGCCTCCTGAACTGCAGCCGCAATTTCAGCATCGAGGTCAGGTTTTGATTTATCGCTCACCGGAAACCCTTGTTGGAGGATGGAATGTCCTCTTTTGCCCGCCGGTGGACATTTTGCAAGCGGCAGGCATCTCGCGCCCGTCAGGTCCCCCGGCCACGGGCGCTCGAATCCAGCGCGTCAGGCGTCTTCGGCAGCATGGTGTCGAGATCCCAGAGGGCCGGATCGAACGCCTTGTAAGTGGGCTCCACCACGGGATACCCGCCCACCTCGGCTTGGCTGTCAATGATCTCGCCCCGCCCCTCGGCGGCATTGGCAAAAATGCGCACATCATGGCCGTCCCGGTCCCAGGGCCGCGCGCCCGCATTGCCCAGAACAAACCGCTCAACGTCCACGGCCGGCATCACTGGCAGCCCTGCCGGCAGGGGCATCGCCTCCGGCGCATCAATGAACTCCGCCGGCCCCGCTGTATAGCGGCCACGCTCCGGCAGCGGATTGCCCCAGCGATCGACGGCAATATTGTCACGCGCGTGCAGGGCAAGATCGCCGTCCCCGCCAATCATCACCAGCGGCAATCCCTCCACGGTCGACTGGCCGGCACGCATCACATTGCCGATCAGGTCCATCTTGCCGGTTTCGAACGGCACCTTTCCCCATTCCAGCGCCTGCAAATTGTAATGCACCGCGCGCTGGCCGGGATCATAGATGAAGTTATTCACGATCTGTCCGTGTACGCCGCCTTTGAACAGCGGGCTACGCTCATAATTATGCGCATACAGATTTCCATAGATCAGGATGCCGTTCACATTGTCATGGATCAGAGAACCTTTTGAATGCTCAAACTTCGGATGCGTGGCGTCTGCCAGCCCCTCGGCGATGAGGTTATGGCTGTAGAGAATGTTGCGGGACGTGCCCGCGCGCCATTCATCGGGTGTTTCGCCCGTGAAGCGGGGGCCGGACGCGGAAAGATTTTCGTCCACCGCCCAGGTCAGCGAACAATGGTCCACGATCAGATTCTTCGCGCTGAGCGTCGAGATGGAATCTTCGGCAAAGCCGGAACCGCGAGCCTCGCCATTGTCGCCGGGCCGTATACGGATGTGCTGGATGATCACATCCTGTGTTTTCACATCCAGGCCGCCGCGTATGAGCGTGATTCCAGGCGAGGGCGCTGTCTGCCCGGCAATGGTAATGTCCGGGTTGGTGATCGCGATCGTTTGCTTTTCAAGATCAATGACACCGCCGACTTCGAACACGATGATTCGCGGCCCCTGCATCGCAATGGCCTCGCGAAGACTGCCGGGCCCCTCATTGGCAAGTGTGGTTACCCGGACGATTTCCCCGCCGCGCCCGCCATCGGTATAGGCCGACCAGTCGATCTCCGGAAAAAACCAGGCCTGCTCTGGCGCAGCCGCGGAGGCCACCTCAACGGCCGGAGCGGCGCTGACCGGCGGCCCGGCAACGAGCCCCGCACATCCCCCCAAAACCACCGCAAGAACTGCAGCGCTGCGGCGTGCCGGCACGCGAAAATGAAAGACCATGAAATCCTCCTTCAGGCGGCGCTCTGACCCGGCGCCTTCTTTCTATTGTCCCTCAATCCGATTGAGAAACCAGTTGACAGAACGAACTTTCCAAGAAGTATGACACCGGTTTCCTACACTGTCCAGCAAGCAGCGGCGGGAACATCCACAAAGAGACCCGCAGGCGCAAAACGTCCGGCGGCACAGAATGCAGGTTAAAGGGATGGCGCACGGAGATACAACCGAAGCAAGCAATCAGGCCGCGGCAGATGCCCGCGCTGACGGCTTCGTGCGCGCCCGCCTGCGCGCCCAGTCATTGGCCGAATATCCCGGCACCATGCCGGAAACGCTCGCTGAGGCTTATGCGATTCAAAACCGCGCCATTGGCCTCTGGCCTGACGTGCTGGCAGGCTGGAAAGTCGGCCGGATCAATCCGCCCTGGGACGCCACCTATGGCACAGACCGCCTGGCAGGCCCCATCTTCCGCTCACAGATATCGCAGTCCTTCGGCGCGCCCGTAGACTGCTACATTTATGAAGGCGGGTTTGGCGCTGTTGAAAGCGAAATAGTCGTCACAACAGGCCACGACGCGCCCGCTGGAAAGCTGAAATGGACCCTCGAAGAAGCCTTTGAAATCGCCGGTTCCGTGCATATCGGCGCAGAAATCGCCTCAAGCTGCTTTGCCGGGATTAACGATCACGGCCCCTTGGTCACCATCTCCGATTTCGGCAATAATAACGGCCTCGTTCTGGGCCAGGAAATCATCGGCTGGCGAGACGCTTCCCCTGCCAGCTGGAAGATGCGGACACTGATCGACGGCAAGGAAGTGGGCCGCGCAGACGCCTCCTCCATTCCGGGAGGGCCAATCGAATCCCTCCGTCAGCTGCTGGAAATCTCGGCCGCCAGAGGCTTGCCACTTCGCAAGGGCATGTATGTATCGACCGGCGCCGTCACCGGCGTTCATGCGGCCCTTCCGGGACAGACCGCCTCTGTCGAAGCAGACGGCATGGATACAATCTATATTAGATTACTGCCCGCATCGCCGCTTCCCGCACAAGCACCGGACGCGCCGGGCGAGCGCTGAATTCACCGCAACACCAACAGAGAAACAGAAACATGGAACTAGGGTAAACTTTTAAATTGCTACCGGTAGCAAAATGAATAATGATACCGGTGGCAACTTCGTGAACCTCCCTCAAAGAAGGGAGACGGCCAATCGAAACGACGATATCCTGGGGAGGAGACCAGACATGCGTTTCAGACAGAACAGTTTTAATTTCCGCCTGCTCATGGGGGCGGCGGCTGTCAGCTTGATCGCTGGCGGCGCCCCTGCCCTTGCGCAGGAACAGGAAGCCGAAGAGAGCGAAAGCCGGCAGGCGACCGTCGTGGTCACAGGCTTCCGCGACAGTCTTCAGAAGTCTCTTGCCGTCAAACGGAATGAGACGAACATCGTCGATATCATCGCTGCGGAAGACATCGCAGACTTTCCGGACCTCAACCTTGCAGAATCCCTGCAACGTATCCCCGGTGTCTCTATTGACCGCGTCGGCGGCGAAGGGCGTCAGATCACGGTCCGGGGTCTCGGGGCAGACTTCACCCGTATCCGGATCAATGGAATGGAAGCGCTGGCCACCAGCGGCGCATCGGATTCCTCGGGCGGGTCCAATCGCGGCCGTGGCTTCGATTTCAACACCTTTGCTTCGGATCTGTTCAATGAACTGCGGGTCACCAAGACGACCTCTGCTTCCATTGAAGAAGGCTCCCTCGGCGCGACCGTTGATCTGCAGACGGCACGTCCGTTTGACTATGATGCCGGTCTCACGGCCGCTGCCTCGGCTCAACTGGGCTTCAACGATCTGTCGGAAGAAACCAGCCCGCGCTATGCCGGCTTGCTCTCCTGGCAGAATGAAGGCGGCACATTCGGCGCGCTCGTGTCGATGGCCTATTCGGACCGCACGATTCTCGAGGAAGGTTTCTCGACCGTGCGCTGGCAGGATGGTAACTTCGCCTCCGTTGGCGGCGCAGCCTGCCCCGCCGGGCCGGAATGTTCCCTCATTGATACCAATTCCGGCGTCTACTATCCGCGCATTCCGCGCTATGGCCGCCTGACCCATGAACAGGAACGTCTCGGCATCACCGGCTCGGTTCAGTTCCGCCCGACCGATGTCACCACCGTATCTCTGGATGTTCTGCACTCTGACTTTGATGGCAGCCGGGAAGAATCCTACCTGGAAACCTTCATGCGGAGCCAGGAAAACCGATTTGATGTGATCGACTATTCGATCAATCCGGACAACAATACCATTGAATACGGACTCTTCAATGTCAGCCCGCTGCCGAACGGGACACACCCGATCCGGTCTGAAAACCGGTTCGATGAGCTGCAGACAAAGCTTACCCAGTATACGATCAATGTGGATCACGAGTTCACAGACCGTCTGCGCGGCAACATTCTCGCCGGAAGCGTTGTGTCCGAGTTCGACAATCCGGTGCAAACCACAATCCTTTTGGACGCAATCGGCCCGGTCACCGGCTTCAGCTATGACTTCCGCGGGAATGGCAACACGCCCGTCATTGACTATGGCTCGCTGGACGTCACCGACCCGTCGCAGTTTGCGTTCACCGAGTTCCGCGACCGGCCGCAATATGTGGACAACACATTTGAAACCATCGCCGGCTCGCTGGCCTATGACCTGAACGATGCGCTGACGGTCAGCGGCGGGGCCAGCCTCAAACAGTTCGAATTCCGCACCACGGAATACCGCCGCGAATCGACCTTCGGGTCGCTCGTCTGCGGGCTTCCCAATGTAACCTGTCCGACGGGCGCAACAGGTCTTCCGATCACGGCAGACATGCTGAAATATGTCAGCGGGTTCGGCAGCGGGCTTGGCGCCCCCTCCGGCATTGATACACGTTGGCTGACAGCCGACGTTCAGGCAGCTGCCGCCCTGATTGATGCCTATGGCATTCCGGGTGTTCTGCAGGCCGGTAACAACCGCAGTGTCGAGGAAGAAGACCTGGGCGGCTTCCTTCAGCTGGATTTCAACACCCAGCTTGGAACGATCCCGGTTCGCGGTAATGTGGGTGTACGGTATGTTGAAACCACCACCACATCGACCGGCCAGGTCAGCGGCACAAGCGTGACCGTCGAGCGCAGCTATGAAGACACGCTGCCTTCGGCAAACGTCACGTTTGAAATGCGCGACGATTTCTTCATTCGTCTGGCGGCCGCCAAGGTGATGGCACGCCCATCGCTGGGCAACCTGACACCCGGCGGCGCGCTGGACAGCTTCAACGGCCCATCGTTCCGGTACAATTCAGGCAACCCTGCCCTCGATCCGTTCCGCGCGACAACCTATGATGCCTCCTTCGAGTGGTACTTCCAGGAAGAATCCCTCATTGCACTGAGCTTGTTCTACAAGGATGTGGACAGCTTCTTCACGCGGGCTTCAACGCTTGAAGTGCCCTACAGCCAATCGGGACTGCCGCTTAGCCTGCCGCCGGCGTCAAGCCCGCTGCGCAACCTGCTCGACGCCGGTCAGGATCCCCTCGTGGAAATCCGCGCAGTGGAGAATGGCGGCTCGGCCAGCGTCAAGGGCTTCGAGCTGACCTATCAGCAGCCCTTCAGCTTCCTGCCGGCACCCTTTGACGGCTTTGGCTTCCAGGGCAACTACACCTATGTGGACTCCGACGAAATCCGGGGCTTCTCACCCAACGCCTACAACGCCACCCTGTATTACGAGAAAGACCGCCTCTCGGCACGTATCTCGGCAGCTTACAGGGATGCGTATCAAACCGTTGCGCCCAATGCTTCGGGGCGTGACGAGCAGGGCTACGGCTCAACCACAAACATCGATTTCTCGTCGTCGTACAAGCTGAACGACAATTTCGATATCACGTTTGAGGCCATCAACCTGACGGACGAGTTCGAGAAACAGGTCTTCGATGCCGGCGACCTTGTTAACGTCTATCATCATACGGGCACGGAATACCTGCTTGGTTTCCGCTACCGCTACTGAACGGCAGGTGAGGGATGATGTGATGTTTCCTCCCTTTCGTCACATCATCCCGGCCTGAAAAGAAGCGCCGGCAGCTGTCACAGCTGCCGGCGTTTTCATTTGCGGAAGATAAGCGGTGTGGCGCGCGAAGGCCGGGTGGGCCCGGTCAGGTGCCCCACTGAATGAAGGGCACCTTGGCAAACAGCGCGCGCTCCTGCCCGCGAGGATCTTCCTCAACACGCACACGATCGCCAAAGATCATCGTCTCACGCGCAGGCAGCGTATAAACCGGCCAATCGGCCAGTCCCGAATGATTGGGATTGCCATGCCGGGCCAGCGAGACGAACGCGCCGGCGAGTTTCCTTGAAACGTCCTGCGCTACAGGCGCTTGCCCTGCCATGGCGCCGGCGCGATCAAGGTTGAGAAACGAATAGCCGATATCCACGGCATGTGGCGCGCCCCATCGGCCGCCATCCGCCGTCCAGGGCAGATCAAACCGGTAAACCCATGTGGGGCTGCCTTGACGCGCCCGCGCATCGGCCTCCTCCACCTGCCCGCGCCAGGACCGGGCCGCCGTCGCCGCCGCAAAGAAAATGTCCGCAGGCGAACGCTCAGGATATAGCGCGCGATACACCCGCACGACCTCATCGGCATCGATGTCACAGCGCATATGATGCGTCAGCGCCGCAGGCAGGTCTTGCCAGCTGAGATCGAAATAGTCCGGCTGGCTTCGCCCGATCAGGTTTCGCGTCTCGTCATGCGTGTTGCCGAGGATCATGGGAATGTCGGCCGATTGCGCCGGTGCGTCCGGCCAGAAGGGATGCCGGGTCAGCAGCCGCTCATCGAGGACGGGGCCGAAATACACCGAAAACTCGGTGTTGACAGGATCCTCCGTATCAAGAGCCTCCACCAGTTTCTCCGGCGCTATGGCCCGCAACGCGTCCACATCGCC
>NZ_NCJT01000448.1 GCF_002282565.1 Hyphomonas sp. 34-62-18 | reverse complement strand
TGGGCTGCTGGCTTCGTTAACTCACCGTGCATCTGCCGGATCCTCATGGGTACGCGTTGCCTTGATCGTCTCGCCTCGACACGCGGAGTAGATGACCTCGCGCGGTGAGCGAGCGCCCCTGAGCTTGGAAACAGGCCGATGGCCGCAGGCTGTTTCTACGGCATCAGATTGCTCTGTCGTCAGAGGTTTTATCTCATAGGGGTCAGTTGTGCAGGCGTTTAGTGCCGCGAGGCCTGTCAGTACGATCAGTGTCCGCATGATTATTGTCCTTGTCCGAAAGTGATGCCCAGCCGGCCAGAAAGCCAGATCGCCGACAGGTAAAGGCCGATCGTGATGACGCTGGCGACCGCGAGCGACACCCAGAAGTTCACGCCTTTCTCCATGAGTGCCGGCAGGATCAGGAAGAAAGGAAGGCTCGGCACGACATACCAGAGTGTTGCGCGGGCATGGCTCGCGACCTGGGCGATGTCGCCGCCGGTGTCTCGCCACAGCCATATGATCGCCATCAGTGAGATCAGCGGGAGCGAGGCAATCAGCCCGCCGAAGCCTGGGAACCGCCGCGCAACCTCCGAAATGAGGGCGATGAGAACGCCTGAGAGAGCTGCCTTCAGGATGAAATATGTCATCTTCTTACTCCGCCGGAACGGGCTCAGGAGAGCCGGGTGTTGGTTTGATTATTCGCTCTCCGGCATGGACGATCCGGTAGAGCGCGGGAAGCACCAGCAGGGTGAGCAGCGTAGCCGAGATGATCCCGCCGATCACGACGGTGGCCAGCGGACGCTGGACTTCGCTGCCAAGGCCGACATTGAGCGCCATCGGCACGAAGCCGAGGCTGGCAACCAAGGCTGTCATCAGGACGGGCCGCAGGCGTTGGAGCGCGCCGTCGAAGATCGCTGCGTCGAGCGTCTCTCCGGCCTCGCGTCTCTGCCGGATGAAGCTCAGCATGACGACGCCGTTCAGCACCGCAATCCCCGAGAGGGCAATGAACCCGACCCCGGCCGAGATTGACAGGGGCAGATCCCGTAAGGCGAGTGCTGCAACCCCGCCCGTCAGGGCGAGGGGAACGCCGGTGAACACGATGCCCGCATCCCGGACCGAGCCGAACAACATGAGCAGCAGCCCGAATATCGTCAGGAGCGCAATCGGCACGACGAGGGTGAGGCGCTGGCTGGCCGAAACCAGCTGTTCCCATGTGCCGCCATATTCGATCCAGTAGCCGGATGGCAGGTCGGCGTCTGTGGCCATACGGGCCTGCAACTCGGTGATGAAGGAGCCGAGATCCCGGTCACGGACGTTCGCCGTCACGGTGAGCTTCCGCTTCCCGTTTTCCCGGCTGATCTGGTTGGGGCCGGGCGCAATCTCTACCTGGGCCACTTCCGACAGGGGCACG
>NZ_NCJT01000143.1 GCF_002282565.1 Hyphomonas sp. 34-62-18 | reverse complement strand
GTCGATGATCCACCAGGTATTGCGCAGGCCGTGCTTCCAGCCTTCCTGAAGGCATTCATAGACATTGCCCTCGTCCAGCTCTGCGTCGCCTACCAGCGCTACCATACGGCCAGCCGGTCGCTTGCCGGATCCAAAATCCGTCCACGGACGGGCGATCAAATAATCCTGAATGATTGAAGCAAAGGCCGTCTCCGCCACGCCGAGACCCACAGAGCCCGTGGAGAAGTCCACGTCATCAATGTCCTTGGTGCGGGAAGGGTAGGACTGCGCCCCGCCATAGCCCCGGAAATTTTCCAGCTTCTCGCGCGTCTGGGTGCCCATCAGGTAGTGCATCGCGTGGAACACAGGGGCAGCATGCGGCTTCACGGCCACCCGGTCTTCCGGGCGCAGCACGCTGAAATAGAGTGCCGTCATGATCGACACCATCGACGCGCAGCTCGCCTGGTGCCCGCCCACTTTCACATCATCGTCTGCCTTCTCGCGAAGGTGGTTGGCATTGTGAACGGTCCAGGCAGCCAGCCAGAGAAGGCGCTGCTCGATTGTTTTCAGCTGCTGAAGAGAAAGAGGCATGGATTTGGGCCATCTCGCGGGGGAAGGGCAATTCCTTCCGCCTAGATCAGGAAGGCGCGCAAGTCCATGGTTCTGGCAGCCTTTGATCCGGCATGCCGTCTCTCATCTGTGCTTCAGTCCAGCGAGCGCCGCGCCTTGTCGAACATGTCGGTCAGGGCCGCGCCGGGGCCGTTGGCAACCTGGTGATACCAGTCGGGCATTGCCTGCAGCACGCCGGCCGCATCGGCCCAGCGGCGTACATTCGCGTCAGCGGTCAGCTGGAATGCCTGGCGCAGATAGTTCTCGTCTGCCCCGTCAAACCCATCTGAAAGGGTGATCGAGGAGAAGCTCATCATGCTTTTTTGCAGGGTCAGCATCGTGTCGAGCGATGCGGAAGTGAGCGCCAGAGAGGCGCGCCAGGGCGCGAGCCACATATCAAACATCGATTTGGTATCCATCAGCTTCCCTCTTTTTGTACGCCGCTCTTGTGCGCTGCACAACAAATCTCATGCCAAAAGCCTCGGGCCGCCCCGTTTTCGCCGCTGAGGAATGGTTTTAACTGGTGCGCATGACCGCAGAGCCGCCCCTTCTATTTGAGCCTTCGCCCGCCAAGGGGCGTGTTCTGGTATTTGATTCCGGGGTCGGGGGGCTAACGGTTGCGGGCGAGATCCGGGCGCTGGGTCCGCGCCTTTCGGTGCATTACGCCGCCGATACCGGCTTTTTCCCATATGGGGACAAGTCTGACGACGCCCTTCGCGCGCGGCTGCCTGTGGTCGCGAAGGCGCTGGTGGAAGCGGTTCGCCCGGATGGGTTCGTGATTGCCTGCAATACGGCGAGCACCTTGGCATTGGCAGAAGTGCGCGCCGCTCTGGATATTCCCGTCGTCGGCACGGTGCCGGCGATCAAACCGGCAGCCCGGCTTACCGAATCCGGCACAATCGGCCTGCTCGCCACGCCCGGCACCATCCGGCGCGCTTACACGGCGCGGCTGATCGAGGAATTTGCGGCCGGCAAGCGCGTCATCCTCCATGGCAGCCTGGAGCTGGTAAAGCTCGCCGAAGCGCATGCGCGTGGAGAGGATGTCCCGCCCGAAGCCTTCGCCGCCGCGCAGGCGCCCCTCTTCGAAGCGCCGGGCGGGGACGAGATCGATACGGTTGTGCTCGCCTGCACGCATTTTCCGCTGGTGCGCGGACAGCTGATTGCCACCGCGCCGCGCGCCGTCAGCTATATCGACAGCGGCGCCGCCATTGCCCGCCAGACGATCCGTGTGCTGCCTGCCAGAAACGATTCAGGCGGACAGGGAGGCACAGCCTGCCTCACAAGTCCGCCTGAAAGGAAAGAGGGAACCGTCCGCGTGCTGCGCCGCTACGGTTTCCCCGAGGTTCAGTTCGTGGCCATCGAGCCGATCGAGATGACTTCGGCGCCTTCGGCCGAGCCATAGAGGGACGGCCAGGGGCTATCCTGGACAATCGCCAGCTCGGACTCGCCAAAGCCGTTGAAGCGCGTCGCCATCGAGCGGCCATAGGCGCCGATATTGCCGATCTCGATATAGTCGCCTTCGGTCAGGCCGGCCGGAAGCCAGACCTTGCCCGGAAGCATGTCGGCCGAATCGCAGGTCGGTCCGTAGACGGTGTATTCCACCATCCGGCCCAGCTTGCGTCCGTCGCCCGAGATCGCGCGCATCGGGAACACCCAGTTCTCATGCACCGCATCATAGAGCGCGCCATAGGAGCCCTCATTGATGTAGATCGCATTGCCCTTGGAGAGATCCACCTGCACCAGCAGGCTTTCTGCTTCGGCCACCAGCGCGCGGCCCGGCTCGCACCACAGGTCAGCGTTTTCCAGAACGAACATGTTCTCGAACGAACGCATCACCATGGCGACATAGTCGTCCATCGCGGGCGGGTTCTTGTCCGCATAGATCGCCGGGAAGCCGCCGCCGACATCCACGATGTCCACGGTCACACCGGCGTCGATGATGACGCGGCTGGCGTCTGCCATCGCCTGTGCCCAAGCAGAAGGCTTCATCGCCTGGCTGCCCACATGGAACGATACGCCGAGCTCGTCCGCATAGCGGCGGGCCACGCTGAGGATTTCAGCAGCTTCCTCGGCGCTGGCGCCGAACTTGCCCGAGAGCGGCAGGGCCGATCCTTCGTTCGACACGGCAATGCGCACAAGGATCGTCAGATCCTTTGCAAAGTCAGTCGCGTCGAGGATCTTTTGCAGCTCGGCCATCGAATCGGTGACGAAGATGCGTACGCCATGATTGAAGTAGGCGCGGCGGATCGCCTGACGCGGTTTCACCGGGTGCAGGAAAGCGATGCGGGCTTCCGGGAAGCGGCCGCGGATCAGCTCGATTTCCTTTTCGGAAGCGGCGTCAAAGCTGCGGATGCCACCTTCCCACAGCGCGTCGAGGACGTGCGGGGCAGGGTTCACCTTCACGGCATAGAAGGGCTGGGCCGGGAATTTCTCCACGAACCATTGGGCAGCCGCCGTCACGCGCTCCGGACGGAAGCAATAGGTCGGCAGCTCGGGCTTTTGCTCACGAGCAATATGATAGGGAGTAGCGTAAGTGTGCATGACACCTAACCTCCAAAGGGCTTCAAACCAGCTTTGGGCGTTAGTACAGGGGGCCCCCCTTATCGGGTTAGCCCAGATGTCCGCCACATCGAATTTCAGGGGTCGAAATAGTGTACAATGCCCGGGCATGCAAGAAGAAATTTTGCCCATTACATAAGCTTGTCACAAAAGGGTAACGCTGCTGCGCCAGATAGCGCTTGCAAACATGGTAAAATGGCGTTCCAGACACCGCACCTCCCGCGGCGCAGACGCTGTTCCCGGAGGTTCCCCGATGTTCTTTCGCCGTATCAGCCTTCTGGCCGCCGGTCTGCTGGCGCTGGCCGCCTGCAGTCAGAGCGATCTCTCCCAGCTCGATACCGGCGAGGCAGGCACCAAGCCCGTGCCTGCCATTGCGCGCAATCAGAAGATCAAGATCGTTGGCTCCTCAACAGTGGCGCCGTTCTCGCGCACCGTGGCCGAACGGTTTGGCGCCGTGACGAAATTCCCCACCCCCATCGTGGAAACCACCGGTACCGGGGGTGGCTTCAAGGCTTTCTGCGAAGGCGTCGGCCCCGTCTCGCCCTCCATCGCCAACGCTTCCCGTCCAATGAAGGATTCCGAGCGCGAACTTTGCGCCAAGGCGGGCGTGAAGGAGATCACCGAAGTGGCCCTTGGCTATGACGGCATCGTGGTCGCCAATTCCAAGGCGGGGCCGGATTTCGACGTCACCAAGGAACAGCTTTACCTCGCCCTCGCCAAGGAAATCCCGGACGGGAAGGGCGGCTTCATGCCCAACCCGCACATGAACTGGCGCGATGTCTCACCTGACCTCCCCGATGGCCCAATCGTTGTGCTTGGCCCGCCGCCAACCTCCGGCACACGTGACGCTTTCGTCGAACTCGGCATGGAGAAGGGCGCTGAAGCCATTCCTCAGCTCAAGGAGCTTAAGGCCACCGATGAAGATGCCTTCAAGGAACGCGCCCACACAGTGCGCACCGATGGCGTCTGGGTCGACTTCGGGGAGAATGATTCGGCCATCGTCCAGTCGCTGGTGAAATCGCCAGAGGCGATCGGCGTGCTCGGCTTCTCCTTCCTCGAACAGAACGGAGACCGGGTGAAAGGCGCCCGTCTTGCCGGCGTGGAAGCCACTTTTGATAACATCGTTGCCGGCGATTACGGCCTTGCCCGCATCATGTTCTTCTATGTGAAGGATCAGAACCTGCCGCTCGTCGAGGGCCTCTCCGAATTCGTGGCGGCATCCGTTGACGATGGCGCGGCCGGCGATGATGGCTACCTGATCGAGAAGGGCCTCATCCCGCTGCATCAGGAAGACCTGCGTAAGCAGCAGGTCCTCGCCGAGCAACTCGAATTGAAAGTCCGTGCCTACTACCCGGTCCGGCCGGTGGCCGCCGCCGCCGGATACGGATCTTCTGCCAGAAGCGTTTGCGCTCGGGCGCGGGCAGGGGCTGCAGGTTTTCGATGAAGGCCTCGGCGCAGGCGCGCCAGCTATAGGTCTCGGCATAGGCCCGGCAGGTCTCACGGCTGAGGCTGAGACAGTCGATGGCGCCCTGGCGCAGATCCCCGCCGACTGGCGTGATCGTGCCTGCACCCGAACCGGGGATCACATCGCGCGGCCCGGTGGCGTCAAAGGCGGCCACAGGCGTGCCTGCCGCCATCGCTTCCAGCACCACCAGCCCGAACGTATCTGTCAGGCTCGGGAACACGAACACGTCCGCGCTCGCATAATGGGCGGCAAGGTCTTCCCCGAACTTGGCGCCCAGGAACACGACATCCTTGTACTTCTTCTTCAGCTCTTCCAGCTGTGGCCCATCGCCGACGATCACCTTGGTGCCCGGCAGGTCCAGCTCGGCAAAGGATTCGATATTCTTTTCCACGGCCACCCGGCCGACATTCAGGAAGATAGGGCGCGCAAGGCCTGCAAACGGGTCGCCCGGCTGGCCTTCCTCGATGCGTTTGGCGGGATTGAACAACTCGGTGTCCACCCCCCGGCTCCAGGAGACGAGGTTGATGAAGCGCTGCTGGCGCAGCTCGTCCAGCAGCGACGGCGTCGCCACCATCACCTTGCCCGAATATTTGTGGAACCAGCGCACGAAGGAATAGCCCCAGCTGACCGGCACAGGCAGGCGCGCGGATACATATTCCGGAAACCGCGTATGATAGGCGGTGGAAAAGGGGTGCTTCTCGGTCAGGCACACGGCGCGCCCGGCCATGCCCAGGGTGCCTTCGGTGGCGATATGCACCGCGTCGGGTTCGAATGCATCAAACCGCTCGCGGATCTTGCTGCGCGCAAACAGGGCCAGCTTGATTTCCGGATAGGTCGGCAGCGGCATGGTGACGAAACCATCCCCCGGATGCACGATCTCCCAGACATGGCCCATGGCCTCTGTCTCGGCGATGACGCGCTTCATCGTGCGTACGACGCCATTGACCTGAGGGTCCCAGGCATCGGTGACGAGCATGATGCGCATGCCGGCTCCATGGTTGTGGGCCCCCCGCGGGCCTTTCGCGGGCGCAATCTGACGGGCTTGGCGCGGGGCGTAAAGGGGGGCACTGCGGCGCAGGGGTGTTTTCAGGCATTCCCCGGATGGGGGTATTCTTGTCCGCAGGCTGCGGTATAAGCGGCAGAATATTGCCCCAGCTCTGCCTGATGGACCCACGCCATGCCCGATAACCTGCCGCACACCGCTCTCGATTGGGATGCGCTCGACGCCCTTAAATTCGCTGATGAGGAGGCCCTTCTCGAGGGGCTGCTGAAGGAGGGGGTGCTTCCCCAGCCGATCCGCGAAGGCGCTGTCCGCCGGGGCAGGGAACTCGTCATGATCGCCCGCGCCAAGGGCCGCCGCAAAGGTATGATGGAAAGCTTCCTGGAAGAGTTCGGCCTGTCCAACTCCGAAGGCCTCGCCCTGATGTGCCTCGCCGAGGCGCTGCTGCGCGTGCCGGATGCTGAAACCAAGGACGATCTCATCGCCGAAAAGATCCGCTCCGGCGATTGGGGCGCCCATAAGGGCCAGTCTGACAGCTGGCTGGTCAACGCCTCCACCTGGGGCCTGATGCTGACGGGCCGTGTCATCGGCGCGCCGGAGAACGCGCAGAAAGGCGCGGGCAATTTCGTCTCCGGCCTCGTGCGTCAGAGCGGCGAGCCCGTTATCCGCGCTGCCATGATGCAGGCCATGCGCATCATGGGAGAGCAGTTCGTCCTTGGGCGGACGGTATCGGAAGCCCTCAAGCGCGGCCGCCGCATGGTGAAATCGGGAGACGCTGCCCATTTCAGTTTCGACATGCTGGGCGAAGGCGCCCGCACCACCGAAGACGCCAACCGCTATTACAAAGCCTATCACGACGCCATTGCCGCGGTGGCGGCGGACAAAGACCCCGCCCTCCCGCCGGAGAAGGCCAACGGCGTCTCGGTCAAGCTGTCCGCTCTCCATCCGCGCTACCTGGCCGTCAAGGAAGCGCGCGTGATGGCAGAGATGTATCCGCGCGTCCTCTCCCTCTGCCAGGCCGCCGCCAAGGCGAACATTGGCCTCTGCCTCGATGCAGAAGAGGCCCACCGCCTTGTCATCAGCCTGAAGATCTTCGAGCGCCTGGCGCGGGAGCCGTCCCTGAAAGACTGGACGGGTCTCGGACTTGCCGTGCAGGCCTATCAGAAGCGCGCCCGCGCGGTGATCGAACGTTTGGCTGCGCTGGCGAGGGACACCAACCGCCGTTTCATGGTCCGTCTGGTCAAAGGCGCCTATTGGGACAGCGAGATCAAGAACGCCCAGGTCGAAGGTTATTCAAACTTCCCGGTCTTCACCACAAAGCAGGGTACGGACGTTCACTACCTCGCCTGCGCCAAGGCCATGCTGGAGGCGTCTCCGGCCATTTATTCCGCCTTCGCCACCCACAACGCCCACAGCCTCGCCGCTGTCGATCTGCTTGCGCAGGCGGCGGGCGTGACAAACTTCGAATTCCAGCGCCTGCATGGCATGGGTGAGCCGCTCTACGAGGCGGCTGATGCCGGAAACCGTGTCCGCGTCTATGCCCCTGTCGGCGCGCATGAAGATCTCTTGCCCTATCTCGTCCGCCGCCTTCTTGAGAATGGCGCGAACACCAGCTTCGTCCATTCTTTCCTCGATCCCGATGTGCCCGCAGAGCAGGTCGTGGCGGATCCCATTGCGAAGGTCGAAATCGGCCCCCGCCGCCATCCGCGCATCCCGACGCCGCCGCGCCTCTATGGCGCCGGACGACGCAACTCTGCTGGTCATGATCTCAGCCAGGTAGGCGTGCGCGGCCAGTTTGCCGCCGCCCTCAAGACGCTGGATGACGGCCCGGCCTTTGCTGCCAGCCCCATCGTGTCCGGCAAGGCCGAAACCGGCGGAGAGCTTGTCCGTATGCCTGCAGAAACCGGGCGGGCGCTAGGCGCGGTAAAAGAGGCAGACGCTGACGCAATCAACCGCGCGCTGGACGCTGCCACCGCCTACCAGCCTGAATGGGACCGCCTCGGCGGCCCGAAACGCGCCGAATATCTCCACGCCATGGCAGATGTGATGGAGGCAAACGCGGCCCATCTCATCGCCCTGATGGCGCGCGAAGCAGGCAAGACCTTGCCAGATGGCATCGCCGAAGTGCGCGAGGCAGTGGATTTCTGCCGCTACTATGCTCAGCAGGCAGAGCATGAGTTTGCCGCCCCGGTGCGCCTGCCGGGACCAACGGGGGAGACGAACCATCTCTCACTCCATGGGCGCGGCGTCTTCTGCTGCATCAGCCCCTGGAACTTCCCGCTCGCCATCTTCACCGGCCAGCTGGCCGCCGCCCTTGCCGCGGGCAATACGGTGGTTGCCAAGCCTGCCGAGCAGACTGCGCTGACGGCATTCGAGGCCGTGCGCCTTTTCCACAAGGCGGGCCTGCCGGCAAACGCGCTCCATCTTCTGCCGGGCAGGGGCGAAACCGTCGGGGCCGCGCTGACCGGCGATCTCCGCGTCTCCGGCGTCTGCTTCACTGGGGGCACCTCCACCGCGCGCCTCATCAACCGCACACTGGCAGGCCGCGATGGCCCGATCATCCCGCTCATCGCCGAAACCGGCGGTCTCAACGGTCTCTTCGTCGACACAACGGCGCTCAGAGAGCAGGTGATCGACGACATGATCATCTCCGCCTTCGGCTCGGCCGGCCAGCGCTGCTCGGCGCTGCGCATCGCCTTCCTGCCGAACGCGACCGCAGATCATCTCATCGAAGGCCTCATCGGCGCGATGAACGAGCTCTCCCTCGGCGATCCGGCCCTGCCGGAAACCGATACCGGCCCGGTGATCGACGCCGACGCCCGTAAGGCGCTGGAGGGCCATCTTGAGCGCATGCGGCGCGAAGCGAAAATCCTCCATCAACTCGACGCTGGAAAGATCGGCGCTGAAGGGTATGGCTTCGGCCCGGCCCTGGTGGAGCTTTCCTCGCTCGACCAGATCAGTGAGGAAACTTTCGGCCCCGTCCTGCACATCCTGCGCTATGATCCGGACAATGTCGCCGCCGTCGCCGCGGGCCTGAAAGCCAAAGGCTATGGCCTCACCCTCGGCATCCATTCGCGCCTGGAAAGCTTCCACAATGCGGTGAAAGCGGCTTGCCCGGTCGGCAACACCTATGTGAACCGCTCGATGATCGGCGCGGTGGTGGGTGTCCAGCCCTTCGGCGGGGAGGGGCTCTCCGGCACCGGCCCGAAGGCGGGCGGCCCCCATTATCTCCATCGTTTCGCCACAGAGCGCGTGGTAAGTATCAACATCACCGCCCAGGGCGGCGATCCGGAACTGCTCAGCCTGTAAGGACTATCCGATGAAACGTCTTCTCCTCACCGCTTCGATCGCCGCGCTGATGCTCTCCGCCTGCGCCCCGAAATCCGAGGCGCCTTCGGAGGGCGCTGCTGCCGGAGAGACCGCGGGCGCTGAGGCCGTTGTCGCATCTGAAAACGCGCCGCTGCCGGTGGATCTCGGTAGCCCGATCTTCGAGGAAGAAACCGAAGACTACACCATCCGTGCCGTGGTCGATTCCCGGATCGCTGCGTTCCAGTCTGCACTGGCCGAAGATCTGATGACGTCTGCCAAGGGCCAGCTTGAGGCCTTCAAGGCCGACGCCATTCGCGACGGCGCCGCCGCGCGCGAGCAGGCGGCTGCCACCGGCCAGGAAAGCTGGTTCCGTCCCTATTCGATGGAAATCCGCTTCACCCAATCGGCCCAGGAAGGGGATGTGATCGGCATCGAGCAGTTCACCATGGTCGATACCGCGGGCGCTCACCCGAACTACATCCTCACCGGCCTCGTGCATGAGCGCAGCGATGAATACCCCGTTTCCCTGGATACTGTCGTCACCGACATGGCCGGCTATGGCGCCAGCCTGAAGAAGCATCTGATCGAAGCCAAATCAGAGCGCGCTTATGATGACGCTGCGCGGGCCAATGTGCCGGCTGAAGTCGAGGAAATTCTCGGCAGTGACGCTGATGCCGCCAGCAAGTTTGGCACGAACTTCACCCTCGCGCCCTCCACCGAGGCCGGAAAGTTCGGCGGCATCACGGTGCTGTTCTCACCTTATGACGCCGGGCCGTATGCGGAAGGTTCCTATGAAATCACCATTCCGGCCTCGGAGCTTTCCGGCAAGCTGACGCCTGCCTGGGAAGCCCGTTTTGGCGGCGAGCCAAACCTGCCCGCCGAAGACGTCCAGCAATAAGCCCCGCCTAGCAGCGGCGGAACTGGAAAGTCTGTGCCCGGTCGCCATTCATGCGGGAAATCGTCGCCGTCATCCGGCGGCCATCGCGCGTATAGGTGATCAGCTGCGGAAAATCATGTTCCGGGTTGGCAAAGGTCACCGTGTTCTTCCCCCGGCTCGTCTCGGTGAATTCAGACGGGCCAAAGCCGCCAGGATAGGCATTGAATTTTGCCGGCGTACCCAGCTCGATCCGCGTCTGCTCGAAGAAGGTCGCCACCTCGCCATTGAGGTTCAATGCATAGCCAAACAGATAGCCATGCTCCGGCTTGGTCCACACTTCCTTGTAGGTGCGCTCATCATTGCGCCAGCAGCCGCTCATGAAGTCGAGGTCATCCGCATAGGCGGCAGAAGGCGCGCTGGCACAGGCTGTCAGGCCAAGGGCGAGGGCTACAAAGGCGTGTTTCATATGTCCACCAATCTCCAGCCCGCCTCCGGGCCTGTCTGCTATGCCT
Source organism: Hyphomonas sp. 34-62-18 (assembly GCF_002282565.1). Taxonomy (GTDB): domain Bacteria; phylum Pseudomonadota; class Alphaproteobacteria; order Caulobacterales; family Hyphomonadaceae; genus Hyphomonas. The sequence goes on along the minus strand of NZ_NCJT01000143.1, from coordinate 563 downwards.
GAGAACGGATCATCCGCGCTTCGGCATTAAAGATACCATCCCGGCGCCCCGTGTGAAGCCATCAGCGCAGCGTCAGTCCTGCGCCACCATGAAGTGCGCCATGATCGCCGAGACCGGGTCGGCCCGGTTCTCCTGCCAGGCCTCGGCCCGCACAGACGCCATCCGCCGCCCCATTTTCATCACATAGGCGCGCGCATAGAGATCTTTCGCATGGCCCTGGCGCAGATAGTCGATGGTGATGTTCATCGGCTTGGGCGGGCGCGGCATGTCGGACACGAGGAACACCTGCAGCATCGCCGTCAGCTCCAGGAAAGACGCAATCGCCCCGCCATGCAGCGCGCGGATGGTCACATTCCCGATCAGCTTTTCCTGGAAGGGAAGGATGGCCGTCATCTCGTCGCCCAGCACCTCGCAGCGCATGCCCAGGGTTTGCGCGAACGGCACGCGCTTCAGGATGGCGTCCACTTCATCCGCCCGCGGATTGGTCAGGTTGGGGTTCATGGCAGCGTCTTTCCCTGTGGGCTTTGCGAGCCAAAGCGCGGCTTGTTGATGGCAAAGGTGCC
>NZ_NCJT01000447.1 GCF_002282565.1 Hyphomonas sp. 34-62-18 | reverse complement strand
TGTACCTGCTGGACGGCCCGGTGAGGCAGGCCACAGGGACAGGGAATGGGCGCAAGCTCGAGAACGTCATTCATCCGGTAGCGGACCATCACCTGCGTCTCGCGGGAAAAATCGGTGATCAGGGGCGTGACCAGATTGCTGCTGCCTTCGACAGGCAGAAATTCGAACGCCACCTGGTCTTCCAGAAGATGCAACGTGCCATGCGGGCAGGCGATGGCGAAGAGGCCTTCAGTGGCCATGTAGATTTCACGCACGATGATATCGAAGCGTTTTTCAACGATGCGGCGGTCTTCCTCATCCAGAACTTCTGCGCCGGAGAAGATCCTTTGCGGCGCGAGTTGTGTGTCGCTCTCTGCCAGGGCGCGCAGGAATTTCGGGGGCGCGACGATGACCGTAGGCTGAAACTCTGCGAGGGGTGCAAACTGTGCCTCTATGCCTTGGCCGAGATCAAAGAAGCGCAGTTGCAGGCGGCCGCTTTCGTTGGCTGCGTCATAGAGCCGGCTGTTGGCAGGCAGCACTATGGCCACGCGGTGGCGGCGGGCGAGGAAATCGGGCAGAGCGCGCGAGAGGATGGTGCCGAGCCAGCGATACCGCTCTCGCTCTGAGACGATGTAGAGCCCACGATTTCCTGACGTGCCGGTGCTGGCGCCGATGGCATAACCTTTGGGCGCGGTGCCTGCTTCGAGATGGGCCCAGCCCTCAGCAGCGGTGAGGCCGAGGCGGTTGTACCTCTCGAAGTTCGCCATCAGAGCGGCCTTGTCCATGATCGGCCAATCCTGCAGGAAGCGCCCCCTGATGCTTTCGAACGCAGGCACTTTGACCGCCTTGCGGCGCAAGAAAGCATAGAGGCGTTTTTCCTGAGCCCGGAGAAGGCCTTCACGGTCTTTCCAGAGCATAAGGCGGCGGCGGGCCTCGATAAATGCTGCGAGCGTGAAAAATGCTGCGGAGGGGTTCATTCGGGCACCTCCGGATCATGGCAGAGGACGAGGCGCCCCCCCAGAGAGACAAAGTTCCGGATACGGATGGCGGTCTGCCTGGCAGCCACCGGATCATCCAGAATGGCCTTTGCCGGATAGCCGGGTGAGCGGTCTTCCAGTATCGCCCGGGAGAGCCAATCAGCGTCGGCGGCATACAGAATTGGGGTGACGGGGTTGGCGAAGAGGAAGCCGGTGTGGCCGCGCATATGGCCAGGGAGAGGCACAGCCAGTACGCTGCCATCTCCAAATATATCCGCCGCTTCACCAAGTCCCATGGGGGCTTCCTGTCTGGGAAGTGTTTCAAAGCGGACAACATTTTCCCGCAGGTCGCCCGGCAGGAGTTCGCGAAAGCAACCCTTGTGGGTGCGCCCGATCCAGCCCTTTGACATAAAGTGATCAATGGCGGCGCCGTCTGC
>NZ_NCJT01000446.1 GCF_002282565.1 Hyphomonas sp. 34-62-18 | reverse complement strand
CGGGTCGGCGCGCAGCCGCTCGTGCAACTGCCCGTGGCCCACGTCCACGCCAATCACCTGGGCAGCGCCATGTGCCAGCAGGCAGTCGGTGAAACCGCCGGTGCTCTGCCCCACGTCCAGGCAGCGCAGCCCGGCCACAGACAACCCTGTGGCCTGCAAGGCGCCTTCAAGCTTGAGGCCGCCGCGCGACACATAGGGGTGAGCCGCTTCAGCCTCGATCTGTGCATCGCGCGAGATGGATTCCGACGCTTTGCGCACCGTCTGGCCATCTACCTTCACCCGCCCGGCAGCGATGGCCGCCTGCGCGGCGGCGCGGCTTTCAAACAGGCCGCGCGCGACCAGAACCCGGTCAGCACGGTCTTTTTCTGGAAGAGACGACTCTGGCATTGCGCATCCTTGCCCTATAGTCCCTTGGAAATCGACAAGGAGAAACCACCATGCTGAAACAAATTGCTCTGGCCGCCTCTGTCCTGGCGCTTGCAGGCTGCGCAACAGCGACTGATGCTGCCACCGGTCATGAAGGGCATGCCGGACATGATATGCAAGCCACTCCGCCGGCCACAGCCAGCGCCATGGCGCAGATCATCGGCGCCACCGGCGCGCAGATCGGCATGGCGAAGCTTGAGCAAGGCCCGCACGGCGTGCTGATGGAGGTGACCATCAATGCAGGCGGTCTGACCCCGGGCTGGCATGGCCTGCACCTTCACGAGAAGGCGGACTGTTCCGATGTTGGCACCTTCACGCTTTCCGGCGGCCATCATGGCAAGGCGGAAGGGACGCATGGTCTGCTCAATCCCGTAGGGCCGGAAATGGGCGACCTTCCAAACATCTGGGCCGCGGCAGACGGGTCTGCCGGACTGGAAGCGTTCTCCTCGCTGTTTGAACTTGCCCCGGCCCTTGAGGGCGACGGGATTGCGCTGGTGATCCACACCTCCCGTGATGACCATATCACGCAGCCCATCGGCGGGGCCGGCGCGCGCGTTGCGTGCGGCGTGATCGTTGAAGGCGGCAGCTGACGCATCGCTTGCCTGACAGGCAAAGCGGGGGCAGTTTCGGCATGATAAGCCGTCCTGGAGGATATTCATGCCGCAGCTGACCCGCCGCGCCGCCCTGACCGGAGGCGCCGCCACGCTCGCTCTTGCCGCCTGCTCGCCCAAGGTGGCCGGGCCCGCCCCAGAAACGGCAACTGCTGCGCCTGGTTTCCGGGACGGGGTGGCAATCGCGGCGGCCATTGCCTCAGGAGAGACAACAGCGCTGGCGGAAGTGGAGGCGGCCATCGCGCGGGCGCGGGCCGTTGAGGGGCAGATCAATGGCATCGTGACGGAGACGTTCGAAATTGCGCGCGCCGATGCGGGCGGCGTGCTGGCCGGGCCATTTGCCGGGGTGCCGAGCTT
>NZ_NCJT01000142.1 GCF_002282565.1 Hyphomonas sp. 34-62-18 | reverse complement strand
GCGGGATGTGAACCTTCCCAACTCACGGGCAGTGGAAGCCAGTTCCGGCGTGCGCGCGGCAAAAGCGGTGCAGGCTTTGAATGAGGGGAAGACAAAAAAACTCGCTGATGCAAGCGGTGCAGGAGGTGGGGAGTGAGTTACGGAGCAGTAGCTGCGGCCCAAATAACTGGGGCAGAAAGCGCGCAAGGGGCGCTGCCAGCGCTGGCTGTGCTGGTGCGGAGCGATCTGGTGGCGGCGCTTGCGCCTGTTTGCGCAGAGCTTTCGGATATATCCGCCTTGACCCCGCCAGAAGCAGTTCTCCGCCATGGCGGCGGAATGATCCTTATCGAGCAGGGCATGCCGGGTTGGGACCAGCTGCTGCTGCTGCTGGCGGTGGAGCGGCCAGGCAGCGCGGTGATTGTCGTTTCCGATCAGTTGCCGGCGCATATGGTTCGGGCGCTGATGAAGATTGAAGCGTCAGACATCCTTCCCTCCACGGCTGGCGCACGGGATATCGCCGGCGCTTTCGAGCGCCTCAGCGAGATGCGTGTGGCCGAGCAGGAAAAAGCGCCGCCACAGACTTCCGTCTGCTGGGCTTTTCGCGGGGCCGTGGGTGGAGCGGGCGTGTCTACGCTGGCCATCGAGAGCGCTTTTGCATTGGCGCGCATTGTGGGGCCCGGCAAGGTCTGCCTCGTAGACCTGAACCTCGCTGACGGGATGACGGCCTCCTTCCTGGAAGCAGTGCCCAAGCTTGATCTCAAGGCGCTTTCGGCAGCGCCGGAGCGGCTTGACGCAAGGCTGATGGCCGCCTGGTGCTGGCAGCATGAGGATGGCGTGTCGATTATTGCCTCTCCGCGTGATCCGGATGCCGATGCGCTTGCGACAGAAGCTGCGATCCTGCGCTTGCTGGATGTGGCGTGCAGCACTTTTGAATACGTCATGCTAGATATGCCGCGCCATATGATGCCGTGGACAAAGCCGGTGCTGGCGGCTGTGGATCAGGCAATTGTGGTCAGTGAGCTGACGGTACCGAGCCTGCATGCCGCTGCAGATATGTGCCGGGATATTGATGTTCTTCGCAAGGATGGCACGAAGGCGCGCCTTGTTCTCAACCGGATGTTCCCGAAGAAGAATTTCCGGGCAGGTTTCCCGGTAGAGAAGGCCGAGAAATCCATAGAGCGCAAGATTGACGTGACCATCACATCTGACTGGGATGCTGCGCGGACGGCGGTGAACCTCGGCAAGCCGATTGCAGATGTGAAACCGAAAAGTCCGCTGGTGGCGGATGTGGCCGGGCTGGTGCGGAAACTGGCCCCGGAAGAAGCATTGGCCGCGCTTGAGGCAAGCCACAAGACGAAGAGGGCCAAGCGATGAGCCGGTTTGGATTCTCCAGCGCAGCGCCAAAGCCAGCCGATGCGGCGCCGGTTGCCGTGGCGCCACCCCCGCCAGCCCAACGCGCAAAGCCGGAACAGTCCGGGTTTGATCTGTTGGACGCCAAGCTCCGTGTCCATGCCAAACTGATAGACGAGCTTGATCTCTCCGCGCTCGACAAGCTGGATGATGAGACGATGCGCCGGCGTGTGCGCGGGATCATCAGCGAAATCATCCGCAAGGAGGAGATGGCGCTCTCTGCGGCCGAGGAAGCGTCCTTTGCCGATGCCGTCATGGATGAGATGACGGGGCTTGGCCCGATCGAACCTCTGCTAAAGGATGATTCCATCGCCGATATCCTGATCAATGGCTGCAATCAGGTTTATGTGGAACGGCGCGGAAAGCTACAGCTGGCCCCGGTGCGCTTCGCAGACAATGATCACCTTCTGCGCATCGTGCAGCGGATTGTCGCCGCTGTTGGCCGCCGGGTGGACGAAAGCCAGCCGCTTGTGGATGCGCGCCTGCTTGATGGCAGCCGGGTGAACGCGGCGGTGGCGCCGATCGCCATTGATGGGCCGCTCGTCTCTATCCGGAAGTTTTCCAAGTCTCCGCTGACGATGGACAAGCTGGTTGAGTTTGGCGCTATCCCGAAGCCTGTGGCAGAATTTATCCTGGGCGCTGTGAAATGCCGGGCTTCTACCGTGATTTCCGGCGGTACAGGTTCAGGCAAGACGACGCTTCTCAATGCGCTCTCATCCGCTATCAGCCCAGACGAGCGCTTGATTACCATTGAGGACGCCGCTGAGCTTCAACTGCAGCAGCCTCATGTGGCGCGGATGGAAACCCGCCCGCCAAACATCGAAGGCAAAGGCGAAATCCGTCAACGCGAGCTCGTCAAGAACGCACTGCGGATGCGCCCGGACCGGGTTATCCTCGGCGAGGTGCGCTCTGAAGAAGCCTTTGACATGCTTCAGGCAATGAATACGGGCCATGAGGGGTCCATGGCGACAATTCACGCCAACAATCCCCGTGACGCGATCACCCGGCTTGAGCAGATGGTGATGATGGGCGGCATGAAGATCTCCGAAGAGGCCATCCGTGGGCAGATTGCGTCTGCCGTGAACTTCATTGTCCAGGCGACGCGCCTTTCAGACGGCTCCCGCAAGGTGATCTCGATAGCGGAGATTACCGGTATGGAAGGCTCTGTGGTGCAGCTGCAGGAAATCTTCAAGTTTGAACGCACGGGCACGTCGCCGGAGGGCAGGGTGCTGGGCCATTTCGCCGCCACGGGCCTGCGCCCGAAATTCATGGACGAAATGGAGCGCAAGGGGGTGTTCATGCCGGCGGGCTTGTTTGACCCTTCGAGCAAGTTCTAGAGGGAGGGGCGGAGCGTGTTCTCGCTGCCGGATCTTGCAACGCTCGACATGCGGCTGGCGATCCCGGCCATCATGGCCGTTGGCGCGCTCGTCCTTGCGGTGCAATCTGTGTTGAGCGTGGTGTCGGACGTCCGTACACAGCAGATCGTGAACAGGCGCCTTCAGTTCAAGGAGCGATACGCCACTCACAATGAGGCGATGGTGGAGCTGCGCAAGAGCCGCGGGCTCGACCGCGATGGCAATCTGGCCCTGTCGCTGCACTGGCTCAATCGTCTGATCGTTCGCTCCGGCTTGAAGTTCCAGCCTGCGCGCTGGGCCGCCATGTCGCTTGCGGGCGCTGTAACGGCAAGTGGAGCGGCGTTCATCTACCTCGGTGGGTTGGTCGCGGCTGTGCCTGTCTTCATTGTCGTTTTGATTGCCGGCCCGATCGTCGTGATACGCCATATCGCTGTCGGGCGGGCCAAAAAGCTGGCAGCGCAGCTACCTGACGCGCTGCAGATCGTCTGCCGCAGCCTTGAGGCCGGCCATCCGGTGGCCACGGCGGTGAGCCTTGTGGCGCGCGAGATGCCAGACCCCATCGGCACCGAATTTGGCATGACGGCAGATGAAGTCTCCTACGGCATGTCACTGACGAATGCCGTCCAGCGCATGGCGGAGCGTGCAGGCGACCCGGATGTCGAGCTGTTCGCCGCAACGGTTCGTCTGCAGGAGAAGACGGGCGGAAACCTGACCGAGCTGCTTAAGTCCAACACAAATACCATCCGTGAACGGCAGACCATGCGCCTCAAGGTCCGCGCGGCCTCTTCCGAAGGGCGCGTGTCGGCGATGATCCTCACCTCTGCGCCGTTTATCGTGATGGCAGCCATTCACATGCTGCGCCCGGAATTTTACGGAAGCGTCATCCATGAGCCGTTGATCCAGTACAGCTTTGCGGGGCTGCTGGTGTGGATGGGAATCGGCAATCTCGTGATGAACCGCATGATAAATTTCAAGATGTAGGAGGACGGAGGATGTCTGCGGTGCTTACATCTGGCCCGGTGGTGCCGATTGTTCTGGGGTTTCTGGCCCTGTTGCTGGCCTTGCCCGGGCTCATCTCCTTCGTGCGCAGCCGTCAGGATGCGGGAGACATTGAGCGGCGGCTGATGCAACGGCCAGGCGCGGCGCCCGTTGAGGCAAAGCGTGGGGAGAACCGGCTTGGTAAGGCGGTGATGGGCATTGCTGACAATGCTGCGCCTACGGATGGAGCAGAGGTGAGTGCTGCCCGGGCAAAGCTGAACATGGCGGGGTTTACCGGCCCGAAGGCTGTCCCGCGGTACTTCTTTGCGCGTTTCGTGTGTGTGGTGATCCCTCAGGTGGGCCTATTCTTCGCCCTGCCATATCTGCAGGATTTTCCGAAATACGCTCCGATCCTGGCCTCGATCACTTTGGTTCTCGCTGGTCTGGCGGCACCGGGCAAGTTTCTGGATACGCGTATCGCTCAGCGCAAGCAGGCCTGTTCGGGCGGGTTTCCCGATATGATGGATCTGATGGTCGCCTGCGTGGAGGCGGGGCTGAGCCTCGACGCCTCGGTGCAGCGGGTGGGGGAAGAACTGGAGCTGCGCCACCCGATCATAGCGGGCCATATGCGGACGCTCTCGCTGGAGCTGCGGGCGGGCAAATCGCGCAAGATGGCATGGCGCGCCTTTGCCGACCGGATGGGAATCGAAGAGGCCGGATCGCTGGCTACCATGCTGCGCCAGGCTGAGGAAATGGGCACATCTCTGGGGCAGACGCTGCGGGTTTTCTCGGCTGATATGCGTCAACGGCGCATTCTGATGGCGGAGGAAAAGGCGATGGCATTGCCCGCCAAGATGACTTTGCCATTGATTTTATTTGTTTTTCCGGTTCTCCTTGGGGTGCTGATCCTGCCGGCGGTCGTCATGCTGACCAAGACGCTCGGCTGAAAAGCTGCTAGGCGAAGCGGATCGGTGTTGCTAGTTAAACCCCTATGGCAACCTATCTTGAATTCGAAAAACCGATTGCGGAGCTCGACGCGAAGATCGCGGAGCTTGAGGCGCTTGCTGCCCGTAAAGATGGCCCCTCCATCAGTGACGAACTGGCCAAGCTGAAGACCAAATCGGTCAAGCAGCTGAAACAGATCTATTCGGAACTGAACGCCTGGCGCATCACGCAGGTGGCGCGGCACCCGGACCGGCCGCACCTTTCCGACTTCATCAACACCGTCTTCGAGGATTTCGAGGAGCTGGCCGGTGACCGGGTGTATGGCAATGACGAGGCCATCATTGGCGGTATCGCCCGCTTCAAGGGGCGTTCCGTCGTTCTGATGGGCCATGAAAAGGGCCGCACCACCGAGAAGCGCCTGAAGCACAATTTCGGCATGGCCCACCCTGAAGGCTACCGGAAGGCCGTTCGCCTGATGGACTTGGCAGAGAAGTTCAATCTGCCGGTTCTGTCCTTCCCGGATACGGCAGGCGCTTATCCCGGCAAGGGCGGAGAAGAGCGCGGGCAGGCCGAAGCGATTGCGCGGGGAACCCAGCGCGGGCTTTCCCTTGGCGTGCCGTTTGTGACGTTGATCATCGGCGAGGGCATGTCCGGCGGGGCTATCGGCATCGCGGCGGCAAACCGCGTTCTGATGATGGAATATGCAATCTANNATGGGCATTACGGCGCCGGAGTTGCTGAAGCACAAGATCGTCGATGGCATCGTCAAAGAGCCGGTCGGCGGGGCGCACCGTGACCCGCAACGTGCAATGGCTGCTGCAGCAAAGGCGATCGACGCCGCGCTTCAGGAGCTGGAGGGCATGACGCCGGCCGAGCTGCGGGCGCAGAGGCGGGACCGGTTCTATGCGATTGGGCGCGAGGGCCTGTAAGGGCCTCTGATGGCCGAGAAGGACTGGATCCGCCGCTATTTCGCGCCGCTGGCAAAGGCACCGGGGGCGGCGGGCCTGACCGACGATACCGCTGAACTTTCAAAGGGATATGGACCTCTGATCGCCACCGTCGATGCGATGGTGGAGGGGGTGCATTTCTTTTCCGATGACCCGGTGGAGACGATCGCGCGCAAGCTGGTGCGGGTGAATGTGTCGGATATCCTGGCGTCCGGGGCCCGGCCGCGCGAGGCGCTGCTGACGCTCGGATGGCCTCAAGACGGGCGCAATCAGGATCAGATCGTTTCATTCTGTTGCAGTTTGGGTGCAGAACTCGACAGATGGGGCATCCTTCTGGCCGGCGGCGATACAGTCATGACGCCCGGAGGGCTGTTCCTCTCTCTGACACTGACGGGGGAGTGTCTCGGCGCCGGTCCGGTGCGCCGGGGCGGTGGGCAAGCGGGCGACGACGTCTGGGTGACGGGTGAGATTGGCGCAGCCCGGCGGGGGTATCTCTGGAAGACCGAAGGCCGGGGCGAGGCCCGCTGGCTGCACGCGCTGCAAGCCCCCGAGCTGCCGCCGCTGGAGGCGGCCGATCTGATCGCCAGCCATGCACGCGCCGCCATGGACGTGTCCGACGGGCTGCTGGGAGACCTGGCAACCCTGGCCGAAGCGAGCGGACTGGCGGCAGAAATCGAGCTGGACCAGGTGCCGTTTGCGGGTGGGGCGGCAAGCCTTGTGGAAATGTTGGACCTCGCCTCCTGGGGTGATGACTATCAGCTGCTGTTTGCGGCAGACCCTCAACATGCTGGTTTCATTCAGGATTCAGGTTTCAAGGTGACCCGGATCGGGCGCCTGGCCGAGGGGGCCGGGCTGGCGGCCACGCACTGTGGAAAACCTGTTAACTTACCGGAAACTCTCGCCTTCGAGCATGGCCGAGTCGGACAGCCTCCCGTTCGCTCCTGACGCGATGCATCTTGCGCGCGTCCGGCGCGGCTGGCAGGCATGACAGTCTAAGAAGAAAAAGGAAACCGGACCGGGACATAACCTGGCCGAGTTTCTCTCTCGGGGAACGCAAGGAGGAAGCCCTAATGACATGGTACGCGCTCGCACTTGGTGCGGGTATATTGTCGGTTCTGTATGGCTGGGTTCAGATCCAGTCGATCATGAAAGCCCCAGCGGGTAATGCCCGGATGCTGGAAATCGCCGCAGCTATTCAGGAAGGCGCGAACGCCTATCTGAAGCGGCAGTATCGCACGATCGCCATTGTCGGCGTCGTGGTTGCCATTGCGCTTGTGATCCTGCTCAGCTGGAAGGCGGCTGTGGGCTTTGTGATTGGCGCCGTGCTTTCGGGCGCGGCCGGTTATATCGGTATGCTGGTTTCGGTGCGCGCCAACGTGCGCACGACGGAGGCTTCCCGCAACGGCCTGAATGAAGGCCTGAAGATGGCGTTCAAGTCTGGCGCGGTTACGGGCATGCTTGTGGTTGGCCTCGCGCTGATCGGCATCGTGGGCTATTACGGCCTGCTGACCGGCCCCATGGGCCTCAGCCTCACCGATGAAGGCCAGAAGCGGGAAATCATCGACGCGCTGGTGGCGCTCGGGTTTGGCGCTTCGCTGATTTCGATCTTTGCCCGTCTGGGCGGCGGTATCTTCACCAAGGGCGCAGACGTTGGCGGCGACATGGTCGGCAAGGTTGAAGCCGGCATCCCCGAGGATGATCCGCGTAACCCGGCGACGATTGCCGATAACGTGGGCGACAATGTCGGCGACTGCGCCGGCATGGCGGCTGACCTGTTCGAGACCTATGCGGTGACCCTCGTGGCCACCATGGTTCTGGGCGGGATCTATTTTGCCTCCACACCCTACATCGCCGAGATCATGATGCTGCCCCTCGCCATTGGTGCGGTGTGTATCGTGACATCAATCATCGGCACCTTCTTTGCCAACCTGTCGAAGGGCTCAACCAATGTGATGGGCGCGCTCTACAAGGCGCTCAACGTAGCGGGTGTGCTCTCTATCGGCGGCCTTGCGCTGGCCATCCACACTGTCCTTCCGGGCGGTCTTGGCGGCACGCTGGAAGGTGCTGGCGCGCTGCTTGGTCTTGTCGACCCGGTGACCGGGGAAGCGGCCGCGATCACGGGCTGGAAACTGTTTGCGTGCGGCGTGGCAGGTCTCTTCGTGACGCTGCTGATCGTTGTGGTGACGGCCTATTACACCGAGACGAAATACCGTCCGGTGCGCTCGATCGCCAAAGCCTCTGAGTCCGGCCATGGCACGAACGTGATCCAGGGGCTTGCGGTTTCGCTGGAAGCCACTGCCTTGCCGGCGCTGATCATCATCGGCGGCATTCTTCTGACCTACAACCTGGCTGGTCTCTACGGGATTGCCATTGCAACCACGACCATGCTGGCGCTTGCCGGTATCATCGTGGCGCTGGATGCATTTGGTCCGGTGACGGACAATGCAGGCGGTATTGCCGAAATGTCTGAGCTGCCTTCGGAAGTGCGCGACACGACCGATGCTCTTGACGCTGTCGGCAACACCACCAAAGCGGTGACCAAAGGCTATGCCATCGGCTCTGCCGGTCTTGGCGCGCTGGTTCTGTTTGCGGCGTATGCGGAGGATTTGAGATACTTCTCGCAAACGGCGGCTGAAGGCTCGTTCTTCTACGGCGTTACCGCAGACTTCTCGATTGCCAACCCGTATGTGGTGGTCGGTCTTCTGTTCGGCGGTCTGCTCCCTTTCCTGTTCGGCGGTATGTCGATGATGGCGGTGGGCCGTGCGGCCCAGTCCGTGGTGGATGAAGTGCGCCGCCAGTTCCGCGAAATGCCGGGCATCATGAAGGGCGAAGTGAAGCCCGATTATGGCCGCGCCGTGGACATGCTGACGCAAGCCGCGATCAAGGAAATGATCGTTCCCTCGCTGCTGCCAGTGCTTTCGCCGATCGTTCTGTTCGGTGTGATCCTGGTGATCGGCGGGCCGGGCGCTGCGCTTGCCTCGGTTGGCGCCATGCTGCTGGGCGTGATCGTGACCGGCCTGTTCGTGGCCATCTCGATGACCTCGGGCGGCGGCGCATGGGACAACGCCAAGAAGTATATCGAAGACGGCCATCATGGCGGCAAGGGCTCTGAAGCCCACAAAGCCGCCGTGACAGGCGACACGGTGGGTGATCCCTACAAGGATACGTCTGGCCCAGCCGTGAACCCGATGATCAAGATTACGAACATCGTGGCGCTTCTCATGCTGGCAGTTCTCGCCGGGCACTGATTGTCTGTGCTGAAATGAATGGAAACCCCCGGAGGAAACTCCGGGGGTTTTCTTGTGCGCTGCACATATCGGCAAATCCTATACGGCGCTCGGCTGCTTTTGATTGGGCGGCCGGAGCGGCAGGATTATTTTGCCGGCTTGAAGACACGCCCGGCGACGCAACCGGGCGTGCAGGGAGGTTCAGCAGGACAAATGAGGCCCCGGTAGGGGCGCCGTTGACACGCCAAGCGTCAAAGGATGCCCCGGTGGCCACTGGCGGCCATCGCTTGCCCCTTCTGAACGAAGAAGGCCGCAGCCGGGTTCCCGGTTGCGGCCTTCGGATTTCTGCTCGAGGGCGCTCTACTGGCGGCGGCCAGTCGGGTTACCCGGTGTGACTTCGTCCGTATTGGGCAGGCGGACCGCGCCAACTGTTCCGAAGATCTGTTCCCAGAAGCCGAGTTCGCGGCCACGGGTGGGCGTCTCACGCGAGGCGTAGGAGACAATCTGGCCATCATCAACGCTGTAGCGGACGACTTCATCCACGGCGTCATCCTCGCTGAAGCGGATCGCAACGATGCTGCGCTCCACCACTTTCGGGCGATAGAAGGCGAAACGTTCCTGGATGTCGGAATAGTAGAACCAGACATTCGTATCGAAGAGGCCCTCTGTGGAGGGGGAGCCGAGCTGGGCCAGAACGGTCGAGCGGGTGTCTTCGCCCGGCTTGATATCGATCGGCTGGACTTCATCTGCGATATAGCCGTGGAAGTCCCGCGCGGGGCTGAGGCAGGCCGTCAGCGGCAGTGCGGCAAGAAGGCCAGCGGCTACAAGGGAAAGACGCGCCATTTATGGCTCCTATAGGCTTTGACCGCAGACCTAGCGACAGGTAACCGGGCTTGGCAAGCATTGGAGTACAGGGTTGATCGCTTTTTCAGGCAGCTGGTTCCGCAGACGCGGCGCGCTCAAAAAGGCCGTGGCCGAAGCCTATGGCCGCCTCGTGCGCGAAGCGCTGATGCCGGTACACTATGAAGTGCGCGGCGTGGCCGACACTTTTGAGGGCCGGGCGCAGATGGTGACCGTGATGACGGCGCTGGCCTGCGCCAGATTCGCCGATGTGGGCGGGCCGCTGGCGGCGGAGCTGACGGAGCGGCTGAACGCCAGGGTGCTGGATGGATTCGATGCCGCCTTCCGGGAGAAGGGCGTGGGCGACCACTCCATCGCCCGCAAGGTGCGCACGCTGGCGGAGGGACATTCCGGGCTTGGCCGGGCGCTGATGGAGGCGTTGCGGGCAGGTGATTCGGAGGCGGCGCTGACAGATGTTCTGCAACGCAACGGGGTGACCAGCGCCGGAAAAGCAGGCGAACTGGCAGGGGCGGTGCGGCGGTATCAGGCGCTGTTTGCAGGGCAGAGCGACACCGAAATCCTCTCCGGCGGGTTCGCCTGTGGCGGGAATGAGCCGGCGGTCTGATCCACAAACGGGTGTGGCCGAGCGCATCTCTCCCGTTGCTTTGAGGGGCGGCGCCACTTAAACCACGCAAAAATACGCACAACGCCGTAACTGCGGTCTTTTCTCCATGCAGCGAAACCTGACGCTCTCGATTGATGCCATGGGCGGTGATGCCGCGCCCGGCGTCACCATTGACGGAACCGCCGAGTTTCTTGCGGAGCGACCGGATGCGCATGTGCTGCTGCACGGCGATGAGGCGCTGCTGGCGCCGTTGGTGGCGGCAAAGCCGGGACTGGCGGGCAAGGTGACCATCGTTCACGCCGCCGAGAAGATCACCAGCGACATGAAACCCAGCCAGGCGCTGCGCCGGGGCAAGGGCACGTCGATGTGGAACGCGGTGGAAGCGGTGAAGGAGGGGCGGGCCGATGCGTCTGTCTCTGCCGGCAATACCGGCGCGCTGATGGCGATCTCCATGCTGCAGCTGCGCAAGATGGACGGCGTTCACCGCCCCGCGATGACGGCGCTGTGGCCGACGCTGCGCGGGCGGACAGTGGTGCTGGATGTGGGCGCCAATGTGGAGGCCGATGCCGAGCAGCTGGTGACGTTTGCGATCATGGGCGAGGCATTTGCCCGCGCAACGCTAGGTATCGAGCGGCCCTCGGTGGGCCTCCTGAACATCGGCTCCGAGGAAATGAAGGGCCATGACGAGGTGCGCGAAGCCCATGAGCTGCTGCGCAATTCGCCGCTGAACATGGATTATCGCGGTTTCGTCGAGGGCGACGACATTTCGGCGGGCGCTGTGGATGTTGTGGTGACCGATGGCTTTACCGGCAATGTGGCGCTGAAGACGGGCGAGGGGGTCGCGCGGATGCTGGCGAGCCGGATGCGGGAAGCGTTCACGGCCAACCTCGTGTCGAAGATGGGCGCGGCGCTGGCGATGGACGGGCTGAAGCGGCTGAAGGATTTTATGGACCCCAGCAATGTGAATGGCGGTGTGCTGATCGGCCTGGGCGGGGTTTCGGTGAAAAGCCATGGAGGGGCAGATGCCCGCGGCTTTGCGCGCGCCTGCGGGCTAGCGGCGGACCTGGCATTGAGTGATTACCGGACCGAGATTGCAGCCAATATGGCGCGTGTCGGCACCGGCGGTCTGGCAGCAGAGTAACGGCGCCGGGCGCCAGACGAGGATACGTAGAATGGGAAAGCGCAGCTTTATCCGTGGCACCGGCAGCTATCTGCCTGAGCGTGTTCTGACGAATGACGAACTCTCCACAATGGTCGAGACCACGGATTCGTGGATTCAGGAGCGCACCGGCATCAAGAAGCGCCATATTGCGGCCGATGGCGAGCTGACCTCCGACATTGCCGTGCAGGCGGCGCGCCGGGCGCTGGACGCGGCGGGAATGAAGCCTGAAGAGATTGATCTGATCGTGCTGGCGACGACCACGCCGGACCAGACCTTCCCGGCGACGGCGACAGCGGTGCAGGCAAAGCT
>NZ_NCJT01000445.1 GCF_002282565.1 Hyphomonas sp. 34-62-18 | reverse complement strand
CCGGCGGAGCATCCGGGCGAGGCGCAGAGCGTGTTTTTCCGGATGGTTCAGCACGATGGCGAGCCGCCTGGCGGCCTCCATCATCAGCGCCCATTGCACTAAGGCCGTGTCGGCGCCATCTGATCTTGACGGGCGGCTGGAGGGGCGGGCCTGCTCGATGAGGCAGAAGAGGGCTTCACGGCGGGATTGGCGGGCTCCTGGAGTTTCGTTGGAGTTTTTTGCGGGCGCTCCAACGGGACGCGGCTCCGGCAGGGTGATCTCAGCGGCGAGCACATGGATGTAGCGGCGGACAAGCGCGGTGGCGGCGAGGAGCTGGGCGCGGGCCTCGGCGGCAATCTTGTGGAAGTGTTCCGGCACGACCTCGCGCAGGAGCATCCGCAGCGCGCCGAGCAGGGCGGCGATGCGGGTCCAGAGTTCCGGGCGGGGCGCGGTGATGTCCATGGCGCCGAGGATGGGGGCGGTGGGAACCAGGGCGGACAAGTGCCTTGAGAAAAGCGCGCGGCCATCTTCCCGGCTTTGCCGCAGGCAAAAACCGGGATCCAGCGGAGGGCTTTGTTTTGCTGGGTTTTCTGGGTCCCGGATGTTTGCTGAGCAAATTCCGGGAAGACGAACCCGGTTCATAGGGCTGTTGGATAAGCGGGCGCTGTATCCCCGCGTTCCGTAGCGTGGGTTGACGCCCAAAAGGCGGATACCCACCGCATACGGTAGATGGTGGGTATCGCTCAGCTCAACTCACGCTACGGATTGCGACCCGCAACTTCACAAATAGATAAGCTGCCATTTACTCATGCTGGTTGGAAACTTCTTCAAATTCGCAAGCGGCGTAAGCGGCAGCTGAGTCTATGTAGTCTTCGACATCCGACTGATAGGATTCCAGCTCTCGGACAAAATTGCGAAGCTGCCGCTGATAATCTTCAACCTCACTAAAATAGTTGTCTAATTCCCAAGACGAACACTCATGGTCTCCTGAATAAGAGTATGAAGAGAGACAATATGGAACGTCGGGCTTACTGTATGACGATGGCAAGCTCGGCGGATCCCCTGGGTCCGCGGGCTCGTAGCAATATGCTGAAGCTCGAGCTGCCCAACAAAACAACATCACAATTGCCAATGAATGCTTCATCACAGTTACCCTGTAGCAGCTTAGTTCATCTATTTTAGATAGATGCGCCGCTCTAGTATAGGGCCGCTTCGCCCATCTAGGGTCACTTCTTCCCCAACGGCCTCACATCCTGCAGTGTGCCGGTCTTCACGTCCCTGCCCGTGCCGACTTTGCGGCCATAGCTGGGGGCGCCGGCGGAGGCGCCGGTGATGGCGGAGCCGCCGCGGACGGTGCGGTCCGTGAGCGGAGGGATGGCCATGGCTTTGGGGTTGGGCTCGTTCTCATCAAAGAGCGAGGC
>NZ_NCJT01000141.1 GCF_002282565.1 Hyphomonas sp. 34-62-18 | reverse complement strand
ATTTCACCGAAGGGCCTACCGCCGATACGATGAACCCCAGCCTCTGGCGGCATCTGGGCCTCCTGAAGCAACACGGCCTGTATGAGGTCGTCCCCGGCATCTGGCAGGTGCGCGGGTTCGATATATCGGTGATGAGCATCATTCAGGGCGAGACGGGCTACATCATCGTCGATCCGCTGACCGTGACCGAATCCTCGGCGGCGGCTTTCGAACTTGTGAAGCAGCACCTTGGCGACAAACCCATTCATGCGGTGATCTATACCCATAGCCATGCCGACCATTTTGGAGGGGTCAAAGGCATCGTTACGGTGGAAGATGTCGCCGCCGGCAAGGTTCAGATCATTGCGCCGGAAGGCTTCATGGATCATGCCGTCAGCGAAAACCTGATCGCGGGTGGTGCGATGAGCCGGCGAGCGAATTTCCAGTTCGGCTCGCGCCTGGAGCCCGGCCCGGCGGGGCAGGGCGGCGCAGGCATCGGCACCGGCATCCCGCGTGGATCGATGAGCCTGATCCAGCCAACCCATTCGATTACCGAGACCGGCGAGACGCTGGTGATCGACGGCATTGCGATCGAATTCCAATTGACCCCCGGCACCGAAGCGCCCGCCGAGATGAACTTCTACATTCCGCATCTGCGCGCACTGTGCTTGGCAGAGAACGCCAATGCGACCATGCACAATGTGTTGCCTCCGCGCGGCGCTCTGGTGCGCGACGCCAAAGCTTGGGCCGATTACCTGACCGAGTCCATCGCGCTCTATGCTGACAAGACTGATGTGATGTTCGTGTCTCATGGCTGGCCACGCTGGGGGCAGGCCGAGATCACCGAATACATGGCGCATCATCGCGACGCTTACAAATACCTGCACGACCAGACCATCCGTCTGATGAACAAAGGCTATGTGGCCAGCGAGATCGCCGAGGTCATTGCCCTGCCGGAAAGCCTGGCCAGCAAATGGTACAATCGCGGCTATTACGGCACGATGTCTCACAACTCCAAGGCGGTCTATCAGCGTTATCTCGGCTGGTATGACGGCAATCCCGCCAACCTCAACCCCTGGCCGCCGGAAGAGGCCGGCAAGCGCTATGTGGCGGCAATGGGCGGCGCGAAGAAGGCGCTGAAGGTGGCGCAGAAAGCCTATGATGGCGGTGATTATCGCTGGGCGGCCGAGGTGGCGAGCCATATCGTTTTTGCAGACGACACCAATATGAAAGCCCGAGAACTGCTGGCGAAAGCGTTTGAGCAGATGGGCTATCAGGCCGAAGGCTCGCTCTGGCGGAACATGTATCTGACCGGCGCCGCCGAAGCGCGGGAAGCTCCAACTGATCGTCAGATCACGACCGTTTCTCCGGACATGATCGGCGCCATTACGACACCGCAGGTGTTTGACATGCTGGCGATCCGCGTTGATCCGGCCAAGGCAGAAGGCATTGCCACATCCGTGGCCTTCGTGTTCCCGGACGGGGGAGAGACACGCCGCGTTTCCATCCGCAATTCGGTGCTGATCCATGAAGAGGGCTCCGCTGGCCCGGTCGACGCAACGGTAACCATTCCGCGTCCGGCTTTCCTGGCCATGCTGTTTGCGGGGCAAACGGCCGCCGCGCTGATGGAAGCGGGCATCATGAAAGTTGAAGGCGACCCGGGCGCCACAGCGGCGCTGATGTCGGTCTTCGATCCGTCCGATACTGGTCCGCCCTTCGAAGTCGTAACGCCATAAACACAAAGGCCGGGTGATGAGCCCGGCCTTTTTCGTTTCTGCAGTCGCGCTGGAACCCTATTTCTTGGCGCAACGGCTGTTGAAGGCGGCCACATCGTCATTGTACTGGCGCACGCTCGCCTGCAGAGCCAGTTCATGCCGGGCGAGCAATTTCTTGGCTTCATCGTAAGCGGCTTTTGCGGTGTCAGCCTGGGCAGCATGGCCTGCGGATGCGCGCCGGTGAATTTCGGTATCTTCCCAGGCTTCGCCCGTGGTCTCGACGGCGGACGCGGCTTCGTCCCGCTTCGCCGTCATTTCGGCAATCTCTGCCTGCTTCGGCGTCAAGGTTGCGGCCATTGCCTTGCACGCCTGCATGTCCGCTGTGCCATTGGCCTGGGCGGCCGCGACGGGGCCGGCGATCAGAAGCGCAGACAGAAACAGGGGGCGGAAAAGGGTCATCGAAGGCTCCTCACGTATGGGGGCCATTATCGGCGGCGGCGATGAAGCGTGGCTGAACGGCGCCGCCATCCCATCGCCGCATGTCAGGCGTGGTTCTGCTCCACCCGGATACGGCTCGCCGTGATTTCATCGATGATATTGAACACCGCATTGAAATCCTCCAGCAGCTCGCGCACACGGTCTGCGCTGTCGAGCGGTTTGAACATACTGCCCGGCTCGAACAGGTTGCCGCCCTGGACAGTGATCAGCACTTCACCGCCATCAAAGCATGCTTTCAGCTTACCGCCCTTGAACACCTGCTCAAGGTCCACGAGCTTCTGCATCACATCGGGGGTCAGCAGATAGCGGCTTTCCACCTGGTCGGTGGTGTAAACTTCAAAGATCTTCTCAAAGGTGGGGTCTTCAAGGCCCGCGCGCTGCATGCCCTTGCCGCCGCCGAAACGGTTGAAGAAGCCGGCGTCGCGGGTCACCAGCGTTCGTCCGTAGAAGGTCTTGTGGAAATCGAGGCGCAGACACTGGCCCTTGAACACCGTCACCCATGTGGTGCGTGTACGGCCTTTGGAGTCTGTCGTCGTACGCTTTTCTTCAAGGTGCGCCTCAAACAGCTCAAAGTTCACCTCGCGGCGCACGCCGGTGATATGGTCTTCATATTTGGAGCGGTCCCAGCCGGGAACAACGCCCACTTCCTTGTGGCGATAAATCGACTCCACCGTGCCCGGCTCTGCGGTGAAGTTCAGTCCGAGTTCTTCGGCGATGGGGACCACGATCAGCCCCTTGGCTTCCTTTGCCAGCTTCGTGACGAGGTGTTCGCCACCCGCATAGATAATCATGGCGATCATCCCGACGACAATGGCGATCCAGAGCTGCTGAAACACGATACCGCCAGCGATCGCCGCCACCAAAATGCCTCCGGCGATCCAGCGGCAAAGGATGGCACGTTTCGTGGCCTTTATCCGGTCTGCTTCACGCGCCAGCAAGGCCGGGCGAATGCGTTCCTCGAAGATCTGATCGAAGCCCTGAAATTCGGCCGGCAGCCCCGCGAGCGCCTGCCGGATGGCCGCGTTGCCTGAGGAGGCTTCCGTCGAAGATGTCATATCGGTCATGCCAGTCGTCCCGAACTGTCGAATGTGCCCGAAAGTCTAGGGGGAGTTGGCCCGCACTGAAAGGCCCCCATTCCGGGGTTAGAGGGGCAGGCGCATCAGGAACTCAAGGTCTTCGTGGCGCCCCACGGGGAAAATGAACTCGCCCGCTTTTTCCCAGCCATACCGGGCATAGAGGCGCTGGGCGCCTTCATTCTCCGAATAGACACTGAGATAGATTTCCGGCGCGCCCTTGCTCCGCGCCCAGGCCAGGGCCTCATCCACAAAGCGCGAGCCGAGACCGCGCCCCTGAAGCGGGGTATCGACATAAAGGCGTTTGAGTTCCACAGCGCCAGGCAGGGCATTTTCCGCAGGCAGTGAGAGCGGGCTGCACAGCAGATAGGCCGCCAGCGCGCCTGTTTCTGTTTCCGCCACGCGGATCAGATTCCGGGGATCGGCCAGCCAGCGTGCGTAGACTGCAGCCCCGTGAGACTCTTCGAGAAAGCCGGCAAGATCTTCGGGATTGTAGAGATGCCCGAACTTGTCCGTGAAGGTTTTCTGCGACAAGGCCACCAGCGCCGCCAGATCCCCCGGCAAGGCATTGCGAACCGTCAGCGGCCGCGCGGCCGGACTATTCGTCATCGCTCAGCCCATAGATCGCGGTGCCAGAGCCCGTGGCATCAATCCAGCCGCGATACATGCCAGCGGAATTGAATACGAAGCCATAATCGCCATT
This sequence comes from Hyphomonas sp. 34-62-18, assembly GCF_002282565.1. Classification (GTDB taxonomy): domain Bacteria; phylum Pseudomonadota; class Alphaproteobacteria; order Caulobacterales; family Hyphomonadaceae; genus Hyphomonas. Next base: position 2,453 of record NZ_NCJT01000141.1, on the reverse strand, counting down.
TCCGCCAATGACGATCACGCCGCCATCCCCGCCCAGCGCGGCCACTTCATCCAGTGCGACGCCAGCGGCCGTTTTCACATCCTCGCCTGCCAGTTTCACGCGGTCGCAGATCGTCTTGGCGACACCGACACGGATGAAATACTCGCCATGTCCGGTTGCGGAGACGGCGCAGATGCCGTTTTCCGCATAGGTGGCCGCGCCGATCAGGGGCGCGTCGCCGACGCGGCCAGCAGCCTTCGCGGTCATACCGCCAGTGGTCGTGGCCGCGGCGAGATTACCGTTGAGGTCCAGCGCGACGGCGCCAACAGTGCCATGGCGGTCTGCCGCTGTGCGCGCGCGTTCCCGCAGCACACGCTCCAGCGCTTCGCGTCGGCGATCAGTGTCGAAATAGCTGTTGTCCACCATTTCCAGGCCCTGGGCCTCTGCAAACGCATCGGCGCCTTCTGCGGCGAACATGACGTGTTCGGACTTTTCCATTACTGCGCGCGCCGCTTTGATCGGGTTCTTCACGCGCATCACGCCGGCCACAGCCCCAGCGTTGCGGTCGCGCCCGTCCATGATCGAGGCGTCGAGTTCATGCGTGCCTGCGGCGGTGAACACCGCGCCATGGCCGGCATTGAAGAGGGCGTCGTCCTCCATCGTCAGAACGGCCGCTTCAACGGCGTCAAGCGCGCTCCCGCCCTCGCGCAGCACCTTGGCGCCGGCCTCTAGCGAAACGTTGAGCGCCGCGATGTATGCGGCTTCCAGTTCCGGCGTCATGCTGCCGGGAAGGATCACGCCCGCCCCGCCATGGATGACGAGGCGCCACTCTGGCGCCTGCGTTTCCGGGGCGGGAGGAGGCTGGGCGGAGACACTGGCGCAGGCGGTCACGATCAATCCTCCAAAGGCGAGGGCGAGCTGCGTCAGTGTCTTCATGATCAGATCCCTTCAAGGCTCTTGCGTGCGGCTCTCAGCTTTTCCCGCCGCGCAGTCCAGTCGCGGATACGCTCCCGGTTTTCCTCGACAATTTCTTCGGGCGCCTTGGCCACGAAGTCAGCATTGCCGAGTTTCTTTTCGGTGCTGGTGATGTCCTTGTCCAGCGTTGCAATTTCCTTGTCGAGGCGCTTGCGCGCTTCAGACACGTCAATCAGATCCGCAATGCTTAGGGCAGCCACCGTTGATCCGACTACGGCAGACACAGCGCCGGGCGGCATCTCGTTCGGCAGGGTAACATCGTCCACGCGGGCCATCCGGCGGAGAATTTCCTCATGCGCTTCGGCCCGCATAATGTCACCATTGCTGGCATTGACGAACGCAAGCGGCACCTTGGCGCCAGCCGGCACGCCAAGATCATTCCGCAGGGAACGGATTTCGGTGATCAGGTCGATCAGCCAGGTGATCTCCTCAGCGGCGGCGGGGTCGTGCCAGCCGGTTGCCTTCGGCCAGCTCTGCAGCATCAGGAAACCCTGATCGCTCGCCCGGCCAGGCGCGCGGCGTTCCCAGAGTTCCTCGGTCACGAACGGCATGAACGGATGAAGCAGCTTCAGCGCCTCATCGATCACATAGCCGCAGACCATGCGCGTTTCGCTCTTGGCGCCGTCATCCATGCCCGCCAGCAGCGGCTTGATCAGTTCCAGATACCAGTCGCACAGCGTATTCCAGATAAACCGGTAAAGCGCGCCGGCAGCGTCGTTGAAGCGGTACTCGTCAAGGCCCCGCGTCACGTCCTCCACGCAGGCTGCAAGCTCGCCGAGGATCCAGCGGTTTACGGGACGTTCGATTGTGGACGGATCAATCTGTCCCGGCGCGCCGCACTCGTTCATTTCGGCAAAGCGCACAGCGTTCCAGAGCTTCGTCGAGAAATTGCGGTTGCCCTCCACCACCTGTTTCGACAGGCGGATGTTGCGGCCCTGACCGGCCAGGCGGCTCATCGCAAAGCGCAGCGCATCGGCGCCATACTCATTGATGAGGTCCAGCGGGTCCATGACGTTCCCTTTGGACTTCGACATCTTCTGGCCCTTCTCGTCGAGAACGAGGGCATGGATGTAAACGTCCTTGAACGGAGCCTGTCCGGTAAACTCGATGCCCATCATCATCATCCGGGCGACCCAGAAGAAGATGATGTCAAACGCTGTGACGAGCGTGGCGGTCGGGTAATAGGCTTTCAGCGCATCCGTTTCCTCCGGCCAGCCCTGTGTGGAAAAGGGCCACAACGCCGAGGAGAACCATGTGTCGAGGACGTCTTCGTCCTGAACCAACTTCGTTCCTGGGCCGGCTGCTTTCTGGGCTTCTTCCTCGGAAGTCGCCACAAAAACTTTTCCATCTTCGTCATACCACGCCGGAATCCGGTGCCCCCACCAAAGCTGGCGGGAAACGCACCAGGGCTGGATGTTGTCCATCCAGTTGTAATAGGTCTTCGTCCAGTTCTCGGGCACGAAACGGGTCAGGCCATCCTCGACCGCCTTGCGCGCCGG
>NZ_NCJT01000444.1 GCF_002282565.1 Hyphomonas sp. 34-62-18 | reverse complement strand
CTTGATGCCCCGTTCATCCAGCAATTCCTGGACAAGCGCCGCCCCGGCACCTCGCGCTTCGTGACGCAGCGGCAGGAGGCGGATGAGGTGAAAATCCTCTCCGGCGTGTTTGAGGACGACCGTACCGATGGCCCCGTCACCACGGGCACGCCGATCTCGCTAATGATCGAGAATACCGACCAGCGCTCGAAGGATTACCGGGAAATCCGCGACCGCTACCGCCCTGGCCATGCAGACTATGCCTATGACCAGAAATACGGCGTGCGCGACTATCGCGGCGGCGGGCGCTCGTCAGCGCGGGAGACTGCCGCGCGCGTGGCCGCAGGGGCCGTGGCGCGGCGGGTGCTGGGCGAGGGCATCCTCATTCGCGGCGCCGTGGTGCAGATCGGGCCACACATGATCGACCCGGAAAACTGGGACTGGGCGCAGACGCAGGAGAACCCCTTCTGGTGTCCTGACGCGGCGATGGCTGCTCAGTGGGAAGATTATCTCGACAGTGTGCGCAAATCCGGCAGCTCGACCGGGGCGATTGTTGAGGTGCATGCCTCCGGCGTTCCTGCTGGATGGGGCGCGCCGGTCTATGGCAAGCTGGACGCCGAACTCGCCGGCGCAATGATGAGCATCAATGCGGCCAAGGGCGTGGAAATCGGCGCAGGCTTTGCCGCTGCCGCGATGAGCGGGGAAGAAAACGCTGACGAGATGCGCGCGGGCAATGCCGCGCCGCGTTTCCTGGCCAACAATAATGGCGGGGTGGCCGGCGGCATTTCCACCGGTCAGGACGTGATCGTCCGCATCGCGATCAAACCGACCTCCTCCATCCTCAACGAGGTCAAATCCATCACGCGGGATGGCGAGGAAGTGGATGTGCGCACGATTGGCCGGCACGATCCTTGTGTGGGTATCCGCGCCGTGCCGGTGGCCGAAGCGATGATGGCCTGCGTGCTGGCCGACGCCAAGCTGCGCCACCGGGGGCAGACGGGGCGGTAGTTTCTTCAAATTGCTCCGGATGACCAGCGCCTCAAGACTGCATATCTTAAGGTCAAGAGATCTGCATTGGGCGCAAGATGGCAAACGAAGATCGGATTATCGCGGTATACCTTCTGGCAAATCGGAAGAATGGAACGCTCTACACCGGCGTAACGTCCAATCTCGTTCAGCGCATCTGGCAGCATAGAGAAGGGTTGTACAAGGGCTTCTCAAAGAAGTGGGGCTGCACACGTTTGGTCTGGTACGCGACACATGACGAAATCAGCCGCGCCATTTCACGCGAGAAATCACTCAAATCCTATCGGCGGGCTGACAAGATGAACCGTAAGCATCCGGTCAGGGCCGCGTCGCCCTTACTTATGCTTGGGTGATCCTTCGCCTCGCTTTGGAGGCGGTTCTCCCGCTTCTGTTTGATCTTCGA
>NZ_NCJT01000443.1 GCF_002282565.1 Hyphomonas sp. 34-62-18 | reverse complement strand
CATATTGCCGATGGTTTTCTTGATCTTCTTCTTGGCGAGCGACCGGCCGAGGGACGGCGGCATCCAGGGCGGAAGCACGGCTTTGTCAGCGGGCTTGCCATCCATGTATTTGGGCATCACCCAGACGCCCCGGCGCATGGAGATGAACAGCTTCTCGGCGATGGGGCGCTGGGAGAGCTCAGACGAGATGTCCATCGCCGAGTTGCCGGCGCCGACAATCATGATGCGCTTGCCGCGGAAATCATACGGCGTGAAGGGATCGCGGTAATGGTGGGAGTGGACCTGGTAGCCGGTGAAATTGCCCGGATAGGTGGGCGTGCGCGCGTCCCAATGGTGGCCATTGGCAACGCAGACGGCGTCATAGTCGCGGGTCTCGCCGGTTGAGAGGGTAACGCGGTAACGCCCGCCGGGCAGATCGGCCACATCTTCCACGGAAGTGTTGAAAGTGATCGTCTCGCGCAGGCCGAAATGATCCACATAGTCATGGAAATATTGCAGCAGCTGGGCGTGGTGGGGGAAATCCGGCCAGTCCGCGGGAACCGGGAAATCCTCGAAGGCAAGACGCCATTTGGAGGTGTCGATGTGCAGCGACTGGTAGCAGGAAGAGACCCCGTTGGGGTTATTATAGTACCAGTTGCCGCCGATATTGTCTGACTTTTCAAAGCAATCATAAGGCAGGCCGGCATCCTTCAGGCGCTTGGCCATGGTGAAACCGGAACAACCGGCGCCGATGATACAGGTCTTGGGCTTTGCCGCTGCGTCAAATGCCATGTGGGGCGTCTCCTCTTCCGCCGGGGCGGGTCACGTTTGCCGTTTCTTTGGAATTAGAGCGATGTTATCCGGCTTGAATTGGGCGTCAAATCCGGACGCGGGGTAAGCCTCTGATGAATGATGACAAAAACGATCCCGACCGTATCGCCGCCGTGATGCGCGAGCATGTTGACCTGATGAACTCGGCCGTGCCCTGGGGCAATGAGGTGGGCTTTCAGGTGACGAAGGTGGAGCGTGGGCATGTCTGGGGCCAGCAGCCCTGGGCGGAGAACCTGGTGGGCGACCCGGACACGGGGGTCATCCATGGCGGCGTTATCACCACCTTTCTCGACAATCTCTCCGGCATGGCCTGCACGGCGGCGATGACCAAGCTGCGCTTTGTGGCGACGATCGATCTGCGCATCGATTACATGCGCCCGGCTGAAAAGGGGCTCGACATCATCGGCGAGGCTGAATGCTACCGGGTGACCAAGAGCGTGTGCTTTACCCGCGCCTGGGCCTATCACGGCACGCGCGACAAGCTGATCGCAACATCGGCAGGCACCTTTGCCATCAACAAGCCGCGCTTTGGCTCGCAAAGCCCACAGGGAAAGACGCTGCCATGAACCCCAACCTGACCAATCCGCGGGCGGATGAAG
>NZ_NCJT01000442.1 GCF_002282565.1 Hyphomonas sp. 34-62-18 | reverse complement strand
GGCCCGGATGTTCCGGAGATCGAGGCCGATCTTGAGCGTCTGCGCACGGTGATGGCGGGGCGGGCTGCTTCAGCGGAAGCCTATTTCTCGAGCATTGCGGAAACGTGGGATACGGTGCGCGGACTGCACTATCCCAATGACGCCATCGAAACCGCCCTGCTGGAGCTGGCAGGGGCGGGGCCTTTCCACCGGATGATTGATTTCGGGACCGGCACAGGCCGCATGCTGGCCCTGTTTGCGCCTCTTGTAACGGAGGCTGAAGGCATCGATTTCAGCCACCGTATGCTGACGGTGGCGCGCGCCAATCTGGAAAGCGCCAATGCGCGCAACGCGCGTGTGCGGTTTGGCAATGTGACCGCTGTGCCGTTTGCCGATGCGAGCGCTGATCTGGTCATCATTCATCAGGTATTGCACTTCCTGGACACGCCGGCCGATGCCATTGCGGAAGCGGGCAGGGTGCTGGCGCCCGGCGGGCGGCTGCTGGTGATCGATTTTGCCCCGCATGACCTTGAATTTCTGCGTACGGAACACGGGCATCACCGCCTGGGCGTGCGCCATGATGCGCTGGCCAGCTGGGCCAGTGACGCCGGTCTCACGCTTGAGACCCCGAGAAGCTTTGCGCCGCCGGAGAATGGCGCGCCGGGCCTTACCGTCAATATCTGGCGGGCTATCAAGCCTGCTTCAGTCCGGGAGATAGCCGCGTGACCCGTCCGGCCAACAATTCGCAATCTGCTGTCAATCCCGTGCGCGTGTCGTTCGAATTCTTCCCGCCGAAGACCGAGGCTATGAATGCGCGCCTTTGGGAAACCATCCAGCGGCTGGAGCCGATGGCGCCCGCTTTCGTCTCGGTGACCTATGGGGCAGGCGGATCAACCCGCGAGCGCACGCATGACACGGTGCGCCGCATTGTGGCGGAAACGACGCTGCGCCCGGCAGCACACCTCACCTGTGTTTCGGCGACAAAAGAAGAAGTGCTCGCGGTGGCCGAGGAATATTGGCAGGCGGGCGTCAGGCATATTGTTGCGCTGCGCGGCGACCCGCCGGCCGGGATGGGCGCGAAGTTTGAAGCGCATCCCGGCGGATTTACGGATTCTGTAGATCTGATCCGTGGGCTGAGGGCGCATCGCCCGGAGCTTGGCAAGTGTTTCGAGATTTCCGTCTCCTGCTATCCGGAGCTTCACCCGGAGAGCCGGGGCTGGGACGCTGAGATTGCCTTCCTCAAAGCCAAGCAGGACGCCGGCGCAGACCGCGCCATCACTCAGTTTTTCTTTGAGCCAGACGTTTATCTGTCCTTCCTGGAGAAGGCACGCGCCGGCGGCGTTACCATGCCGATTGTGCCCGGCATCATGCTGCAGCCGAACTTCAATGGCCTGAAGCGGATTGCCGGTCTTTGCGGCGCCTCGATCCCCGGTTGGCT
>NZ_NCJT01000140.1 GCF_002282565.1 Hyphomonas sp. 34-62-18 | reverse complement strand
GGCGATGAAGCGGGTACCCATCCAGACGCCCTGAGCGCCGAGCGCAAGGGAGGCGGCCAGGCCGCGGCCATCATAAATCCCGCCAGCGGCGATGACCGGCAAATCGACTTTCGAACTGAAGTAGGCCGGACCGATATGCCCCTGCTGGACGCTGCCAATCTTGCAACTAAGGTCCTGCTCTATGGCGCCAGCCTCGCAGCGATAGGGGCGGCGCTCCACGGGGCGCTCGGACTGCACACCAACCGCCGCGCCTATACATGGCTCGCCGCCATGGTGGCTGCCACCGCGCTGATCCGGCTGCTCATTCTCAACGCACAGATGGGCGGCAGCCTCGGCGCGGCGCTGTCCCTTGATCAGTTCGGGTGGACCTGGGCCGGCGGCGGAAGACCTGCGCTGGCCTTGTTCGCGGGCGCTGTCCTCCTCTTTGCGGCAAGCATGGCGAAAGGTCGTATTCTTCCGATGCTCGCCGCTGTCAGCATTAGCGCAGGCTTTGGCCTCACGGGGCATACGGCAGGTCTTGAGGCGCCGGGGCTCGCCCCGTGGGTCGTTGCGGTCCATGTCCTGATCGCCGGCTTCTGGCTGGCGGCGCCCGTTACGCTCTGGCCTGCCCCTGCGCTGACTGACCGAGATGTTCTTGCCCGAGCGGAATCGTTCAGCCGTGTCGCCCGGTTCATCGTGCCGCTGCTGTTTGTATCCGGCGTCTACCTTTTCTGGCGGATCAATGGCGACCTGACATCGGCGCTCAGCTCCGGATACGGACGGCTCATAACTACTAAGTTTCTGGCCGCACTGCTGATCCTCGGGCTCGGCGCGCTCAACATGACCCGCGTCACCCATCAGCTCGCCGCCGAACCCGCCGAGGGACGCGCGACTCTGCAGACCACGCTCCGGCTGGACGCAATCCTCTTTACTCTGATCCTCGGCATGATCGCCGCTGCCACGACCATTTCTGGCCCTGCTGAATAAGGAAACTCAAATGAAAACCTACATCGTCGCCATCGCTGCTGCAGCTCTCCTGGGTGCAGTGGGCCCTGCCTTTGCCCATGAAAGCGCGCACCCGGACACACCGGCCCCCCCGGCCGGGATCGTCGATGCCTTTGCTGCGGCACTTGATTCGGGCGACACAGCTGCCCTGTCCGCTTTGATGGCCCCCGATGTCCAGATCGCCGAGAGCGGCGGAATCGAGCGCTCTCTCGAAGAATACCGCTCCCATCATATGGGCGCAGATATCGAGTTCTCAAAAGCGGTTGAGACAAAGGTCCTCAGCCGCCACGTTTTTGAAGGCGAAGGCCTTGCAACAGTGATGACCGAAGCTGTGTCCACCGGTGCGTTCCGGGGCAAGGCCGTCAACAGTCGTCTGATGGAGACGATGGTCCTCAAACAGACGGACGGAGACTGGCAGATTGTCCACATACACTGGTCGTCGGCCAAGATATCCGAGAGTGACAGTCATTGATGCAGGCCGGGCGCTGGCGTGGCTCGCTCACGATCGGAGACGGTTGGGCGATTCTGCAAGGCGTGGCGGGCGCCAACGCGCCCCATACCCATCTCGCTCACCAGCTGACTGCGGGGATCGATGGGCCGCTTGAAGTCGAGTGCTTCGGCAGACTCCGGATCATCCCGCCTCGGCAGTACGTGATCATACCGTCGGGATGTGCACATGCCATCGGTCCAATCGAGACAAGGTTGCGGAGCATCTACTTTGACCGCGCAAGGGCCGCCCCAGCGGGTTCGGGTCACGAACGCGGCTTCAGTCTTGCAGATTCGCGCCTGTCAGCCGGATTGGATGCGCTGAACGAAACCGGCTCGCCGGCTGACCTGATGGGCGCATTCTCGATTGGAGAACAATCCGCAGAGCCAGAACGATCTCTGACACGGCTGCTTGATGGCGCCCCGGCCTCCGCCACGCCAGGCTCGATTGCGCACGACCTTGGAGTGTCGCCCAGTCGCCTGCGCCAGATATCACATGCAACATTCGGGGCGCCCATCTCCCACGTTCTCCAATGGCGGCAGTTGCAGCGCGCAGCGCGCGCACTTTCAGACAGTGCAAGTCTGGCTCAGGCGGCTGAGGCCGGCGGCTTTTCCGATCAATCCCATTTCACGCGCCGCATGCGCCGCTGGTTCGGTGTCTCGCCCGGCGCAGGACTTTCTGGCCTGGAAGTCCGGATTGCCCCGACGCGGCAAGGTTGTTGAATCGTTCAAGACGGCTGAGCCGCGCCCGTTACCCTGTGATCAGATGAGGCGACACTCGCCTGCGCGCAGTCAAACGGAATCCCCATGCCCACTTTAAAGCAAATCACCAAGTGGACCTATGCGCCGCTGATGCTGCTGACCTTCAATGGCGCCGCAATCGCACTCGTGCATTCAGGTGCGCCCAAAGCTAGTCTTGCGGGGCTGTTGCTCGCGGCAATCGCGATGTCATTTCTTGCTGAGCGGTTTATTCCGTACCATGAGGACTGGAACCACCCAAAGGGCGATACTTTGAGAGATGGACTTCACGCGCTCGTCAATGAAGGTTCGATTGCCGTGTCGGTGCTCCTCATTCCGATCATGGCTGCCATCGTACCCTTCCCTCCGATCTGGCCCGGCAGCTGGCCGCTATGGGCTCAGCTGCTGCTTGCAATACTTGTCGCCGACGCCGGTATCACCGTCATTCACTGGGCAAGCCATCACAACAAGTTCCTCTGGCGCTTCCATGCGGTGCATCACAGCGTTACGCGAATGTACGGCTTCAACGGCCTCATGAAACATCCCGTCCATCAGGCGATCGAACTGATGGCAGGGACAGCGCCGCTCATTCTCGCTGGCATGCCGCTGGACGTCGCCGTACTGCTTGCATTCGCGGTGGCGGTCCAGCTGCTCCTCCAGCACTCGAACACCGACATGAAGATCGGCGCGCTTCGCCATGTGCTCGCACTTGCGCCCGTCCACCGGTTTCATCACCTCAAATCTTCGGCTGAGGGCAACGTCAACTTTGGTCTCTTCACGACATTCTGGGACAGGCTGCTCGGAACGGCCCACTTCGATGCGGATCGCCCCTTTTTCTCGGGCGACCTTGGGATCGAAAACGCAGCGGACTATCCCTCAACCTATACAGGTCAGCTCGTCCGGCCGTTCCTAGGCGATGGCTGAAGAGCGCCGGCAAGATCAACTATACCCCCACGGGGTAATTGACCGATACGGTATAGGGGTATATTTGAAAACGTAGCAAAAAACACGCAGGAGCTCGGCATGTCCTCAAGCGAAACTACGACAACAGCGGATCCGTCACCGACGCGCGACCCGGTCTGCGGCATGACCCCGAAGGCAGACACCCCGCACCGGCTCATTCATGAAGGTGCCGAGGTCGTATTCTGCAGCGCAGGTTGTAAATCCAAGTTTGAAGCAAATCCCGCCACCTACATGAATGCCTTCACGGCGCATGAGGCGGATATGCATGACCACTCAGGCCACGGGGCTGGCTGCCACGGTCATGCCAGCGCGACACCAGCTAAGATGGCAGCTGCAGGAAGTCAGTGGACCTGCCCCATGCACCCGGAGATCGTGCGGGACGGCCCCGGCGCTTGCCCGATTTGCGGCATGGCCCTCGAGCCGATGACGCCCAGCGCAGGCGATGGCCCCAATCCCGAGCTGCGCGACATGAAACGGCGCTTTGTGTTCGGCGTGGTGCTGTCGTTACCCCTGCTGGTCATCGAAATGGGTGGGCACGTCTTCGGTATTGACCGGTTCATTCCGCCCACGATCAATCCCTGGATCCAGATGGCTCTGGCAACGCCCGTGGTGCTCTGGGCAGGCTGGCCTTTCTTCGCGCGGGGAGCCGCGTCGGTCAGAAACCGCAGCCTGAACATGTTTTCGCTGATTGCGCTCGGCACAGGTGCGGCCTGGATCTATAGTATGGTCGCGGCAATTGCGCCGGGCCTGTTCCCGACCGAACTGCGCTCGGCGCACGGCACGGTTCCGGTCTATTTTGAAGCTGCCGCCGTCATAATCACGCTGGTGCTGCTCGGGCAGGTGCTCGAACTGCAGGCGCGGGAAGCGACAGGAGGCGCGATCCGGGCGCTGCTTGACCTTGCGCCGAAAACGGCCCGCCGGATCAATGCGGATGGTAATGAAGAAGATGTACCGCTCGAGACGGTCGTTGCTGGTGATCGCCTGCGGGTGCGGCCCGGGGAAAAGATACCGGTAGACGGCGTCGTCACCGAAGGGCGCTCCTCCATCGACGAGTCGATGGTCACTGGGGAATCAATGCCGGTGACCAAATCGGTAAATGACCGCGTGATTGGCGCAACCGTCAATCAGACCGGCAGCCTGATTGTTGAAGCGCAGCGGGTCGGCAGCGAGACCATGCTCTCCCAGATCGTCCATCTCGTGGCCGACGCGCAACGCAGCCGCGCGCCTATCCAGCGCCTCGCCGACCAAGTGTCGGGCTGGTTTGTTCCGGCAGTGATCGTTGTCGCCATAGCAGCCTTCTTTGGCTGGCTCATATTCGGGCCGGACCCTGCCTTCTCTTACGGTCTCATAGCCGCCGTCTCGGTACTGATCATCGCTTGTCCGTGCGCGCTCGGTCTTGCGACACCGATGTCGATCATGACCGGTGTCGGTGCGGGCGCGCGGGCCGGCGTGCTGATCCGGAATGCCGAGGCGCTCGAACGCATGGAAAAGGTCGACACACTGCTCATCGACAAGACCGGCACACTGACAGAAGGCAAACCCGCGCTTGTCGGAATGGATGTGGCGCCTGGCGCGGATGAAACGGCCGCCCTCCGCCTTGCCGCAAGCCTGGAAAGTCACAGCGAACATCCCTTGGCCACCGCGATCGTCGCTGCCGCGCACGCCAAAGGTCTTGCGCTTTCCGAACCTTCAGACTTTGACTCGCCCACAGGAAAGGGCGTCGTAGGGATCGTCGATGGACAAAAAGTGGCCTTGGGCGCCGAGCGTTTCATGGGCGAAAACGGCATCGACACAGCCGCGCTGAGGGCGCTTGCAGAACGCCGCCGGAAAGACGGTGCGACTGCCATCTACCTTGCAGTCGACGGCGCGGCAGTTGCGTTGTTCGCGATCGCCGATCCGGTGAAGGCATCGACGCCGGGCGCGCTCAAAGCCCTTCGGGATGCAGGCCTGCATATTGTCATGGCGACCGGCGATAATCGCACCACCGCTGAGGCAATCGCCCGGTCACTCGGTATCGATGCCGTCGAAGCCGAAGTGCTTCCTGCCCAGAAGGCTGATATCGTGAAACGCCTGGTCGCCGACGGCCGGGTCGTTGCCATGGCGGGCGACGGTGTCAATGACGCCCCTGCCCTGGCGGCCGCGGATGTGGGCATCGCGATGGGCACCGGCACGGATGTCGCCATAGAAAGCGCCGGTGTCACACTGCTCAAGGGAGACCTTGGAGGCATTGTACGGGCCCGGACTATTTCGCGGGCAACCATGCGGAACATCCGGCAGAACCTTTTCTTTGCTTTTGCCTACAACGCTGCCGGCATTCCCATTGCTGCAGGCGTCCTGTACCCCCTCACCGGCACCCTGCTCTCTCCCATGATCGCAGCTGCCGCGATGGCTCTCTCTTCTGTCTCCGTTATCATTAACGCATCGCGCTTAAGCCGATCGGCAAGACAATGATATCGCCCAGGCTTTTCCAGACTCGCCCTGCGGACTGCAATGTTGAAAATCGTGTGGATTCGAAACAGTTGGGTAGCTGTTGGCTCGTTCCGGAGTGACTGATCAATCAACTGCAGCCGAAGGCTTCGGCAGCGTTGATGCGACATTATCTTGCTGCCAGCCGAACCAGCCAGACAGCCTCAGAACGAAACCGTGGCAGTAAGAGGTATCTGTTGCGCCCTGCAAGGTCTTTCGTCATCCCTGATACCTCGATCGATCAGCAACGCATCCTCCGCTTTGGGATCGCAAAGTCCCCGATTCACTATGGTAGCCGCGAGGTTAGCAGGTGGAATTTGCGCGTGATCACTTCGTTTGCCGCGTCGTAAGCGACCAGGTCACCTGAGGCCGCCGCTGCTACGGCGAGCAAATTCGATCACTACCACTTAAGCATCCTGCTCAAAACCACAGCACCGGCCGCTGCACACAACAACACTGAAGCGAGGTACCAGCTTACAACATAGAGAATTGAATCAGCCGGACAGCAACCGGCGTACACAATGGCCGCCAGCGAGCCTGAGACTGCTCCGATCGCAGAGCCTGCAAGCGTAAGGCGCGTTGCGCCGAGTCCACGGACGGCAAGCGTCAGGGCCATAGCGATGGGAAGAGAAAGTAACGGAATCCTGTAAAGGCACTCTGGGAACTGATCACTTGTCCAGGCGCTCATGCGCAAATCCAACGGGGTCAGCACCATGACAAGAATCCCCACCAGTGGACACCAGAATCGCACGTCCGGGCAACCCCGAATGAGCCGGATTGGACGCCGGCGGGTTTGTGCCGGTCTGAGACTTCGCGCTTGATGCCGGTGATG
>NZ_NCJT01000441.1 GCF_002282565.1 Hyphomonas sp. 34-62-18 | reverse complement strand
GCGGGCAGGTGTTGGTAAAGGAGTTTCGCGCTTGAGCCATTTTTCGAGCGTCCCGGTCAGGATTGTGTGCGGCCTTGCAATGGCCGGGCTTCTCATTTCCAGCTGTTCTCCCTCTGCTGACCCCGCCCCAGAAGTGCCCGCAAAGCCGGCAGAAACCGCAGTAGCGGGCGCAACGCCGGCTGAACCCGTTATGGCGGCTGCCCCCGATGCTGTCGTGGAAACGCTGAGCCCTGAAGCGGCCGCTGCGCTGGCGGCTTCGGAGGAGGACCCTTCCGCTGCGCCGCCGCCGCCCGCCACGCCTGAATTCGACTTTGAGGATGTTCGCCGCAAAGCCGAAATCCTGGCCAGCCGCCCCTTCCAGACGCCGCCTGGTATTCCGAAAGAGGCCGGTGCGCTCGACTATGATGGCTATCGCCGCATCCAGCTGCGCCCGGAAGCGGCCCTCTGGAAGGACAGCTCGGACAAGTTTCGTATTCTGCCAGACCCGCGTGGCTATCTCTTCAACTACGCCATCCGTCTCAATTTTGTTGAGGACGGCAAAGAAGTGCCCCGGCCCTATTCGGCCGACGACTTCAATTTCTATGACCTGCCGCTGACCGATGAAGCAAAGCGTTTGCTGGGGTTTGCCGGTTTCCGGGTTGTGACGCCGCTTAACATTGCGGGCAAATGGGACGAGCTGATCAGCTTCCGTGGCGCCAGCTTCTTCCGCGCGCTGGGCGCCGGAAACCTCTACGGCGCTTCGGCGCGCGGCATCTCCATCGGCACGGCCTCACCGGAAGGCGAGCAGTTCCCATATTTCCGCGAGTTCTGGTTGCAGAAGCCTGCGCCGGGGTCAGACACGATCCGCATCTATGCCTTGCTCGATGGGGAAAGCATTACCGGCGCTTACGAGTTTTCGGTGACGCCGGGCGTCGAAACGAAGATGCAGGTGACGGCCACCCTGTTCCCACGCAAGGCGCTTTCGACTGTCGGCATCTCGCCGCTCACCTCGATGTACTTCTTCTCGCCGCATGACATCCGGAAGCATCAGAACGATTTCCGCCCGGCAGTTCACGACTCTGAGGGGCTTTCGATCCAGATGTACAATGGCGAATGGGTCTGGCGCCCGCTGTTCAATCCGAAAGACCTGCAGGTCTCTGTGTTGGCAGACCGCCCTCCACTTGGGTTTGGCCTTGTCCAGCGCAAGCGCGGCTTCGATGACTATTCGGATATTGAAGCGGGCTATCATCACCGGCCGACCGTTTGGGTGCAGCCCAAGACCGGGTGGGGCGAGGGGGAGCTGACCCTTGTCGAAATTCCGACCGTCAACGAATACAACGACAACATTGTTGCCTATTGGAAACCGAAGACGCCCTGGCAGCCTGGCACGGCCTATACCGTTTCCTATGACCTGAAGTGGAGCCTCCAGACATCATCGGTGCC
>NZ_NCJT01000440.1 GCF_002282565.1 Hyphomonas sp. 34-62-18 | reverse complement strand
GCGACAGAGGGGGGCTATTTCGGCACCTATTACTGGGCTGATGGCAACACGCTGGTGGCGGGCCGCAACTCTGCCTGGACCCAGATTGCCGGCGAGAAGCTGACGACCAGCACGCCGATCACCCTGCGCCTTGAAGCCGAAGGCATGACCATCGAGCGGGAGATCTCGATCGATGCCAATTACATGTTCACCTTCCGCGACACGCTGACCAATACCTCCGGTGCGGCGCGGAACCTGCGCGCCATCGGCTCGCTGGAGCGTCATGGCGACTGGAAACGTTTCCTTGAAATCACCGACCCTGCCTCTGCTGCGAGCGGTGGCCCGGCGCATCTGGGCCTGATGGGCGTGGTGGAGGGCGACCTGCGCCTGCAGAAATACAAGCCGCTGTTCCAGGCGAAGAAGATCAGCGGCGAGTCGAAAGAAGGCACCTTCTTCTCTGACGAAGGCGGCTGGTGGGGCCTGACAGACATGTACTGGATGGGCGCGCTGGTGCCCGAGCAGGCGCGTCCGTTCACGGCAAGCGTCAACCGGGCAAGCCTGGCACGTGGCGGCCCGCTGGAAGTGCGCACCGAAGGCCAGGCGGTCGAGATTGCGCCGGGCGCAAGCCTGACCGTCGAGAACCGTCTGTTTGCCGGTGCCAAGCAGTTTGAAGTTCTGCAGGGCTATGAGAAATCCGGCCTGCCCCGCTTTGTCGATTCCATCGACTGGGGCTGGGCCTACTTCCTGACCAAGCCCTTCTTCTATGTGCTGCACTGGCTGAACGGCCATCTCGGCTCGTTTGGCTGGTCGATCCTGGCGTTCACGGTGCTTGTGAAGCTGCCGCTCGTGCCGCTCTACAATGCCAGCTTCAAATCCATGGCGAAGCTGAAGAAGCTGCAGGAGCCGATGAAGCAGATCAATGAGCGCTTTGCTGCCGATCCGCAGCGCAAGCAGCAGGAACTCATGAAGCTCTACAAGGAGGAGGGGGCCAATCCCATTGGCGGCTGTCTGCCCATCCTCTTCACCATCCCGATCTTCTATGCGCTCTACAAGGTGCTCTACATCTCGCTGGAAATGCGCCATGCGCCCTTCTGGTACATGAAGGACCTTTCGGCGCCCGATCCCACGGCCATCGGCAACCTGTTCGGCCTTATCCCGTTCTGGTCCGGCGCCGATGTGAAGAGTATCCCGATCATTGGCATCATCATCGGCATCGGTATCCTGCCCATCCTCTATGGCGCGACGATGGCGGCGCTTCAGTCGCTTTCCCCGCCGCCGCCAGACAAGATGCAGGCGCGCATCATCATGGCCATGCCGATCGTGTTCATGTTCGTCTTCGGCGGCTTTGCGGCAGGCCTTGTGATGTACTGGGTCTGGTCGAACGTGCTGACCTTCATCCAGCAATACATCATCATGCGGATGAATGGGGTGGAGACCGAGCTTGG
>NZ_NCJT01000139.1 GCF_002282565.1 Hyphomonas sp. 34-62-18 | reverse complement strand
GCAGCTGAGGGAATCGAGCGGCGGCGCCCTGTGCCGTTACAGGCCGGGCAGGGATCAGACGTCGCCTGCAGCACGCCCTGGCGGCGGCGTTGGCGGGAGATTTCCATCAGGCCGAACTGGGAAATGCGGCCATGCTGAACCCGCGCCCGGTCCACCTTCAGGCATTCCTTCAGGCGCTTCTCGACGGCGCGGTTATTCTTGTTCTCCTCCATATCGATGAAGTCGATCACGATCAGGCCGGCCAGGTCGCGCAGGCGCATCTGGCGGCAGGCCTCTTCGGCAGCCTCCAGATTGGTGCGCACGGCGGTCTGCTCGATATTGCGCTCGCGGGTCGATTTGCCGGAGTTCACGTCGATGGCGACGAGGGCTTCGGTCTGGTTGATCACCAGATAGCCGCCGGATTTCAGCTGCACGACCGGGGAATAGATGGAATCGAGCTGGTTCTCGACCGCTTCGGCCACATAGAGCGGGTCTTCCTCCCGCCATTGCTGAACCTTCTTGGCCTGGCTCGGCATGATGATCTTGGCGAGGTCCTTGGCCTCGCGATAGGCCTCATCGCCCTGAACCCAGACTTCCTCGATCTCCTTGTCGAACATGTCGCGCATCGCGCGGTGAACGAGGCCGCCCTCGGCATTGATCAGCGCCGGGGCCTCGGAGGAGAGGGTCTTCTCGACAATCTGTTCCCACAGTTTGGAGAGGTATTCATAGTCGCGCTTGATTTCGGCCTTGGTGCGCTTGGCGCCGGCCGTGCGCACGATCAGGCCCTGGCCTTCCGGCACATCCAGCTCTGAAACGATGGATTTCAGGCGCTTGCGGTCGGCCGAGTTGACGATCTTGCGGGAAATGCCGCCGCCCCGCGGGGTGTTCGGCATGAGCACGGAATAGCGCCCGGCCAGCGACAGATAGGTCGTCAGGGCCGCGCCTTTGTTGCCGCGCTCCTCTTTCACCACCTGCACCAGCATCACCTGGCGGCGGCGGATCACTTCCTGGATCTTGTAGCGCTTGGAGATCGGCGTGCGCTGGGTCTTTTTCTGGCCGTTGCGGCGCTCGGGCTTTGCGGCGCGGGGGCGGGCTTCTTCGCCCTCGCCCTCATCGTCGCCATCGCCCTCTGCATCGGCAGAGGCGTCCGCATCGCTGTCGTCGTCCTCGCCGTCTTCGTCGTCGCTGTCATCGGCGCTGGCCGCCTCGGCGCCCCCGCCATTTTCCAGCTCTGCGCTCATGCCATGGGGCACGTACGGGCCGTCATCATCGTCTTCGATGGCAGCTGCGGCCTCTTCGGCGGCTTCCTTCAGAAGCAACTCGCGATCAGCAGCGGGCAGCTGGTAGTAATCGGGGTGGATCTCGCTGAAGGCGAGGAACCCATGGCGGTTGCCACCATATTCGACAAAGGCCGCCTGGAGCGAAGGCTCCACCCGGGTCACTTTTGCGAGATAGATGTTTCCGCGGAGTTGTTCGTTGCCTGTTGCCTCAAAGTCGAAATCGTCAACCTGGCCATTGTTGACGATTGCCACCCGCGTTTCTTCGGGGTGGGCGGCATCGATCAGCATCAGTCTGCTCATTAAACAGAACCTTTCGGTCCGGCGCCGCTCGCCAGGGCGCAGGGCGCCTCTGGTTGGCTGGCAGGCCGGAATAAGTGGTGAGGGAGGCGCCTTGCGGGCGCAGGGAGCCGTCTCGCCTCGGCGAGTCGATCAAACCTGCAGTGTTCGCGGCACCAGTGCGCATTTTTCCTGCTTTCCGGAGCGCGCCGCCCGCTTGCCTTTCCGGGGAAGCCGGGCCGGGGTGCGCTGTTGGGAAACCGTTGGGCCGACCCTTTACGGCGGCCACATTGGAAGTGTGCCCAATTTTCCCTGCAATTGAAAGAGCCAAATTCCCGCGCTGGATGCTGTAACCGCTAATCTCTGGTCAAGGCTGGGTTAATCTTCCTGTGGGTATCCACGTAAGTGACCGAAAACCGGGCAGCCACCGCCCCCTCCAACTTGCCGAGCTGATGCTGATACGTATCGTTTCAGTCCTGTTAATACTTTGCTTTGGCGCCGTTTTTGGGGCCATGGCTGATGTATCGCAGGTGCGCGTCGTGGGCGATGGCGCCCCCACCCGAATCACGATCTGGACCGACGCCCCCGAAGAAGCCGAAGCCTATGTCAGCGAGACCGGCAGTGTGCGGCGCATCATTTTCCCGCTAAGGGGGAACGCTTATTCGGCCGAAGGCCTGGGCACCGGCGGCGTCACAGTCTGGTCGCTGAACCCAGGCCGGCTGGAGTTCGAGCTCGACCGGCCCATGTCGGTCGCGCGTGTCCTGCGCCTGCCGCCCACCGGCACTGAAAAATCCTACCGCGTGATCGTCGATCTCGACACCGTGTCTGACGCCCGCTTCTCCAGCATTGCCAAGCGGGATACCCGGCGGCTGGCGAAGGCGGAATCCGAAGCAGCCAAGGCCGCTGAAAAACAGGCCGCTCTGCTGGCCAGCGCTGGCTCCGCAAAGTCGGCGGGCCGCAAGGCGCCCCCGCGCAGCAAGGGCCATGTCGTGGTGATCGATGCCGGCCATGGCGGCAAGGATCCCGGCGCCATGGCCATCACCGGCGGCCGCGAAAAGGATGTCACCCTGAAAGCGGCGCTCGCCCTGCGAGACCTGCTCGAGGCTGATGGCCGCTATGTCGTCAAGCTCACGCGGGACACCGATGTCTATGTTGACCATGAGGACCGGGTCACGATGGCGCGGAACTGGGGCGCGGAACTCTTCATCTCGCTGCATGCCGATGCGGCCGGTTCCAGTTCGGTTGCGGGCGCGTCGGTCTACACAATCTCCGCGCGCGGCGAGGGGCGGATCGACCGGGAGGCGAGCCGGAACAATTGGGTGATCCCGATCGAGGATGGCACCCCGGAAAGGCTGACGGGCATCCTCTCCGATCTGGTCAAGCGCGAAACGAAAACCCGCTCTGCCGAGTTTGCCGAACTCCTGCTGCCAGAGCTGGAGCAGGCAGGCCCGGTTCTGCGCAACACCCATCGCAGCGCCGGCTTTTACGTTCTGCTCGCGCCAGATGTGCCTGCCGTGCTGCTGGAGCTTGGATTTCTCACAAACTCCGACGACGCCAAAAGGCTCCAGTCCGAGAAGGGGCGCCAGGCCTCCGTGCGCGCCATCAAGAATGCCATCGACGCCTATTTTGACCGGCAGGACATGCGCCTCGCCTCCCAATAGCGCCCAAATGGCGCGTGGCACAGCGCTGCGCGCTACTTGTAGCGCCCTGCGGATACTGCAAGTGTTTGGCGCATGAAACGCATCCTTTCGCCGATCCTCCTGGCCAGCCTGCTCACCTTTGGGGCCTGCGCAACGTCCCGTGCGCACGGGCCTTCCTACAACTTCTCCGGCGACCGCCCGCCGGAAGCGGAGTCGTACCGGGACTTCATGATCGCGCGGATTGCCTCACTGACGAACGATCCGGAAACCGCCTCGCGGCGCTACGCGGCCATCATTGATGAGATGCCTGAGCAGGCATCGATTGCAGAGCGCGCTGTTTTCTCCGCCCTGCTGGCGGGCGACTATCCGCTGGCCGCCGGGCTTTCCAGCCGCGCGCTGGGGGCGGGCAGCGAAGCAAGCCTCGTCCGGCTCACTCTGGCGGTTGATGCCATCCTGCGGGGCAAGCCGGGAGAGGCGCGGCCCTATCTGGAGGAGTCGCCCTTCCAGCCCTTCAACCGGGGCATTGCCAACAGCATCTCGGCCTGGCGTGCGCTCAGCACCGACGGTCTTGCCGCTGCCACCGGCTATCTGGAGCAGGGGCTGACGGGCGACATGCGCTATGACAGCCCCACGGTCTACATGCTGGCCCTGTTGCAGATGTCAGGCGGGGCCGAGGATGATGCCCTCGCCAATTTTGAGCGCGTCTGGGCACCAATGCGGCCCTGGCCGAGCTCGCCCGCCGCATCGAGGCAGGGGAGAAGATCAAGCCGCGCCGCCTGACCACCCGCCAGGGCGCGGCCCTGTCGCTGTACGTCCCGGCCGCTTCGCTGATGTATCAGACCAATGATGATCTCTCATCGGTCTATTTTGTTTTGGCGCTGGCGCTGGACCCGGATCTGCATGCGGCCCGCTCCCTCTGGGCGCAGGCGCTGGAGAATGGCGGCCGCCGCGAGGATGCCATCCGTGTGCTGCGCGAAGTGCCCGCCTCGTCCGCCTATTATGCCAACGCCCAGGGCCAGCTCGCCAGCCTTCTGAACGCGCAGGGCAAGAGCGAAGAAGCCCTCCGCGTTGCCGCCGAAGCTCTCGCCGGCACGCCCGATCGCGGCCTGCAGCTTCAACTCGCCGATCTCTACATCTCCCTGGAGCGCTATGCGGATGGGGAGGCGATCCTCAGCGAAGTGATTGCCGCCGATGGCGCCAAGGAAGACTGGCGCGTCATCTTCGCCCGCGGCGCCGCGCGGGAGCGTCAGGGCAACTGGCAGGCGGCTGAGGCGGATCTGAAACACGCCCTGGAACTGCGCCCGGAAAGCGCCACGGTGCTCAATTATCTTGGCTATTCCTGGATCGACCGGGGCGAAAATCTCGAAGAAGGTTTCGCCCTCATCCGCCGCGCCGTGATCCTCGAGCCGCTGTCAGGCCATATCATCGACAGCCTCGGCTGGGCCCATTACAAGCTCGGCCAGTATGAGGAAGCCGTCGATTATCTTGAACGCGCCGTCGAACTCATGCCGGGCGATCCTGTTCTCAACGACCATCTGGGAGACGCCTACTGGCGCGTCGGCCGGCGGCTTGAAGCGACGTTTCAGTGGGAGCGCGCCCTGACGCTGGATCCCACCGAGAAAGACCGGGAACGGATCAATGCCAAGCTGCATTCAAAGCTCGGGCCAGACGCGCCCGAAGCGGTGTCTACGCCCGCTGCGCCCCCGGCCAGCGCGCCGGAAACGCCTTGAAGGCGGGCGCTCATGAATATCGCGGACACAAGCCTTTCCGGCTGGGCGCCTGCCAAGGTAAACCTTTACCTGCATGTCGGCCCGCCAAAATACAATGGCCGGCATGACCTCGACTCCCTCGTCGTCTTCGCCGATTCCCGCGCAGCAGACCATCTCACGGCCGAAGCCGCAGACACGCTCACGCTCGAGGTAACAGGCCCCCGCGCGGCCGCCGCCGGAAGCGTTGAGGACAATCTCGTCCTCAAGGCAGCCCGCGCGCTTCAGACAGCCTCAGGCACGCGACAGGGCGCCCGGCTCACGCTCCAGAAATGGCTCCCTGTGGCGGCTGGCATCGGGGGCGGCTCGTCCGACGCGGCCATTGCCCTCCGCCTGCTGACGGAACTCTGGGACATAGACCCCGCCCATGCCGCCGCCGTCGCACCCGGTCTGGGCGGCGATGTGCCCGTGGCCCTCTCCGGCCAGCCCGCCCTGATGCGTGGGGAAGGGGAGCGCGTCACGCCGCAACCGGCCCTCCCGCCGCTCGCCGCCATTCTCATCAATCCCGGTATTGTGTGCCCCACAGGCCCGGTCTTCCGCGCCCATGACGCGGCGGGCGGCGGCGCCGGCTTTGCCGAGATCGATCCGTTCCCGGCCTTTGAGGACGCCAAGTCCCTTGCCCGCTGGCTGGCAGAGCAGCGCAACGACCTGGAAGCCCCCGCCATCGCGATGGTGCCGGAAATTGCCGAAACGCTAGCCTTCCTGCGCGCTCAGCCTGGCCTTCTGCTCGCCCGGATGAGCGGTTCGGGCGCCACCTGCTTTGCGCTTTTCGAGGCGATCGCCTTTGCCGAGCGGGCCATGGTTGTCCAGCGCAGTGATGCGGCGCGCAAGCATTGGTGGTCGGCGGCCTGCAGCCTGGGCGCGGCGCCATGATCCCGCTGTCGCTTGTCTGGGCGGCGCTGCCGCTTCTCACCAGTTTCCTCGTCTGCGCCCTGATGATCCGTCTCGGCCCCAAGGATGCGCCCGATGGCGGCCGCAAGACGCAGGCCCGGCCCGTGCCCAGCGCGGGCGGTCTCGGCGTGCTGGCCGCCCTCATGGCCGCCCTCGGCGCGGCAAGCCTCCTGATGCCCGGCGGTCTCGGCAATCCCCTCATTACCCTGGCGCAGAGCGCGCTGGCCGGTCCGATGCTCCTTGTGCTGATCGCGGGCCTCCTCGGCTTTGCCGATGACAAGCTCAACCTTCCGGCAGGCCGCAAGCTCCTCGTCCTCGCCGCTGCCTCGCTCTTTGCCGCCATTTACGGGCCCCATGTCACACAGCTCTGGCTGCCGGCTCTCGGCGAAGCCGGGCTCGCGCTGCCTTTTGTGATCGGCATCGTCTGCGCGGCGCTCTGGCTGTTCGTCATGGCCAACGCCGTAAACTTCATGGACGGCGCCAATGGCATCGCCATGGGGTCCTCCGCCATCCTCCTCGCCGCGCTCGCGGTTATCGTTGCGCCGCCCCCTGGCGCCGCGCCGGGAATACTCTTCCTGCTGATGATTGCGGCGGTTGCCGCGCTCTGCGGCTTCCTCGCCTGGAATCTCGCCGGCCGCCTCTATGCGGGCGATACCGGCTCCCTCGCCATCGGCGCGCTGATCGGCGGGGCAGGGCTCTCGATCGCAGTGATCCATTCGGCCTGGGTCCCGGCCACCCTCGTCCTGCCCATCCTGATCGATGTGTTCCTCACGCTCATCTGGCGCGCCCGCCTGCGCCGCCCGCTGATGCAGGCCCACAGGGATCATGCCTATCAGCTGTTCCTGCGCGCCGGCTGGAGCCATCTGAAGGTCGCTGGCCTCTGGTGGGGCTTCTGCCTCATCACATCGCTCGCCGCGATCACGGGCGCGCGCCAGGGCGCAGGCACCGCCTTCGGCCTCTTCGCCATTCTGCTGGGTGTCGGCTGCGCCCTCTGGATCTGGCAGCGGGTCACGCTCGGCCGCCGGCTCGCCGCCGAAGGCAGATAGCTCAGTAAGCCCGGCTTACGCAGAAATCGGCCAGGTCTTCCAGCGCGTCGCGGTATTCCGAAGCCGGCAGCGTGCGCAGCGCGCCCTTGGCGAGGGCGGCATAGGCTTCGGCCTCCTGCACGGTCGCCTCGGCGGCCCCCGTCGCGCGGATCAGGTGCACGGCATGGGCCAGGTCTGAATCTTCCTGCGCTTCCGGGTTCAGGGCCCGGTCCCAGAAGGCCCGGTCCTCATCCGATCCCCGGCGCCGGGCAATGATCACCGGCAGTGTGATTTTTCCTTCGCGGAAATCATCGCCCACCGATTTGCCGATCACAGAAGTCGTGCCGCCATAGTCCAGCGCGTCATCGATAATCTGGAAGGCGAGGCCCAGGTTCTTGCCATAGGTGGCCAGTGCGGCGGCATGGGACTCGCCCCCGGCAGACATGGCCCCGGTTTCAGCCGCCGCTTCAAACAGCGCGCCCGTCTTGGCTTCCACAATGGCGAGGTATTCTTCCGTCGGCAGGTCGCGGGACTGCATCGCCGCCAGCTGGCGTACTTCGCCCTCGGCAATCACGGTGGAGGCCGTCGCCAGCCGGTTCAGGATTGCCAGGCTGTTGGCTTCGACCAGCAGGTTGAACGCCCGCGCAAACAGGAAATCGCCCACCAGGATCGAGGCCTTGTTGCCCCAGATCGCCTTGGCGGCGGGCTTGCCCCGGCGCAGGTCGCTCTCGTCCACCACATCATCATGCAGCAGCGTGGCGGTGTGGATGAACTCCACGGCCGCGGCCAGCGCATGGGTCGCCGGATTTGCCTTGCCCACGGCATGGGCGGCGATCAGGGTGATCATCGGGCGCAGGCGCTTGCCGCCGGCCGAGACGATGTAACCGGAAAGATCGGGGATCACGGCCACCGGGCTTGCCGCCCGCTCTGCCAGAAGGCGTTCCACGGCGGTCAGGTCATCCGCCACAAGTGCCTGCATACGCTCCGTGATCGAGGAGAGCTGGGCCTTGCTCTTCGGTTTTGGCGCGAGGGTCAAAGGGGGCACTCCGGCAGTGGCGGTATTCTTGATAAGTAAATCTACGCAAATACCCAGGCAACTCGACGTGGCACCGGGCCGCACGCCTTTGAGCGCATTGGCGCGGGCGCGGCAATAGGATAGCCTGCAACCACCTGACAGGTAGATGCGTTTAGCTTGGTATGGAACCCATGAAACAACTGGTCTTTGCCCTCGGGGCGCTTTCGCTGGCCGCCTGCGCCACAACGCCAACCTATGGCCCTGCTTCCAAAGAAGGCGCCATGGGCTACACCTCCCAGCAGATCGAGGCTGGCCGCCACCGCATCGCCTATACAGACCCGGATCCGGCCAAGGCACGCAACCTGGCGCTGCTCCGCGCCTCGGAAATCACCCTCATGGAGGGTAAGGACTGGTTTGAAGTCACTTCCGAATATGTCGACACCGAAGCGGGCCGCAGCAGCGGTTCCTCGATCAGCATCGGCGGCGGCAGCGGCTCTTATGGCCGCTCGTCCAGCGTCGGCGTAGGCGTCGGTTTCGGCATCCCGCTCGGCGGCGGCTCCAGCGGCAAGACGACCGCCGTGCTTGAAATCGTCACCGGCGGAAACCCCAAGCCCGACAAGGCCACGGTTTATGACGCCCGATCAGTGGACATGAACCTGCGCGGCCAGCTCCCGTAATGGAAGAAGTGCTGCGAACCAATGATCCGGTGAAACTGTCCTATGCCCAGCATCTGCTGTCAGAGGCGGGCATAGACAGCTTCGTGGCCGACCAGCACATCTCAGCCGTTGAGGGCAATATCGGCGCATTTCCGCGCAGGCTGATGGTTAAGGCAGATCACAAGCTGCGCGCAGACGCGCTGCTCGCAGAGCTGCGGCGGGAGTAGGGACGGCTTTTTCCTTCCCTCGCGTCGGACTTGAACGCTTCGTCAAAGTCTTGAAGAGAAAATTCCGAATTTAACTAGGGGTGTAGCGCGCTTGGCCGAAACCCTTATACCATCGGCGGGCCTCCAGGCCTTGCCGGCATATTTCGGAGCGGACGGGATCACGCCCATGCAACAGCTTGAACCGGCGGGCAGGTATTCGCCCTACCATGTCTTCACGGCCGCCCAATGGGCCCAGTTCCGCGCCGATACGCCGCTCACCCTCACTGAGGATGAAGTCCGCCGGCTCTCCTCGCTCTATGACCCGGTCGATCTGGACGAAGTGCGGCGCATCTATCTGGCGCTCTCCCGGCTGCTCTCGGCCCATGTCGAGACCATGCAGCGCCTTTTCCACCAGCGCCGCGCCTTCTTCAGCACGCCGGACGCTGCGCCTTCGCCCTTCATCATCGGCATGGCAGGCTCGGTCTCGGCGGGCAAGTCCACCACCGCCCGTATCCTCAAGGAACTGCTTGGCCGCTGGCCCGCCAGCCCGAAGGTCGATCTCGTCACCACCGATGGCTTCCTCTATCCCAACGCCGTCCTGCAGGCGCAGGGGCTGATGCAGCGCAAGGGCTTCCCGGAAAGCTATGATGTCGGCGCGCTCCTGCGCTTCCTCTCCACCATCAAGTCGGGCGAGCGCAATGTCCGCGCGCCGGTCTATTCCCACATGACCTATGACGTGATCCCCGGCGAATACGTCACCGTCGACCGGCCGGACATTCTCATCTTCGAAGGGCTCAACGTGCTGCAGACGCGGGACTTGCCCCGCGATGGCAAGATCGTGCCGTTCCTGTCGGATTTCTTCGACTTCTCGATCTATATCGACGCGGACGAGGAATTGCTGCGCGAATGGTACATCGCCCGCTTCATGCGCCTGCGGGAAACAGCTTTCCGCAGCCCGGAATCCTACTTCCACCGTTATTCAACTTTCTCCGAAGCCGAAGCCCTGCAAACCGCCATTGGCCTCTGGGAGAACATCAACCTGAGAAACCTGCACGAGAATATCCTGCCCACCCGCCCGCGCGCCGATCTCATCCTGCGCAAGGGGGCAGACCATCTCGTCAGCGAAGTCGCCCTGAGGCGGCTATGACCGGCCCCGGCGAGACTGGCGAGACCACCGAAGATACCGTCTATCAGGGCCGGGTCCGCCTCGTTCAGCCGGCCAGGGGTTTCCGCGCCGGTTTCGACTCTCTCCTCCTGTCCGCCGCCTTGCCGACGCTCAGTAAAGGCGAAGCGCTGGAACTTGGTTGCGGCTGTGGCGGCGCGCTGCTGACGGCGGCCTGGCGCATGCCGGACGTGCGCTTCACGGGTCTCGAATTGCAACGGAATGAAACGGATTGCGCGCGGCGCGGCGCGGATCTGAACGGCTTTGGCGCGCGCGTGACCATCGAAAATACCGAAGCGTCAGAATGGGTTAAGCCCTATGAAAACCGCTTTGACCTCGTCTTCGCCAACCCGCCCTATTTTGAACCCGGCAAGATTTCCGAGCCAGGGGAGGGCAAGGCGGCCGCCTATATCGAGACCCTGCCGCTGGAAGGCTGGATCAAGGCCATGATCCACGCCGCCAAGCCGCGCGCCCC
>NZ_NCJT01000138.1 GCF_002282565.1 Hyphomonas sp. 34-62-18 | reverse complement strand
CCGGCGGGGCGTTTTCATTTGTGGTCAGACATGCGCCGCCAGCAGGCGCTGATAGCCTGCGAGCGCGTCTTGCGCGATTGCAGCGGCCTCACCGGAAAGCTCCGGCAATGGGCCGGGCGGATCGCCAAAACCAGTGGAGCGCCAGACAGCATCATACCAGTGGGGCGCCCAGGCACCATCTTCCGGGCGCGGGCCGGCAGACCAGGACAGCATCGCCGGGTCCCAGGCAAGGCCAATCGCAGCGCATAGCCGGCGCAGGACGCCTTCGGGGTCTGCGAGGATATTGTCGGCATCCACCACGGCGGGCACGGCGCCTTTTGCTTCGGTGATCTGGCCCCAGAGGCGCTCCTGCTGGGGAAATCCCATAACTTCCGCGCTGAGCGTTTCCATCTTGCGCGCATAGGACGCCACCACCCGCGCGGGATGGCGGATCAACATGACATGCTGCTCGATCCTGCCGAGCCAGTCCATCGGGATGGCGCTGACCATGTGGTGGGTCATGTGTTTCTGGTAGAAGACCGGCTTGCCATCAGGCGCAGGGCCCGTCAGACGATCAATCACCTTGCCTGGGTCAGCTTCATGCCGGGCAAGGATTTCATCCGTCATCGGATGGCGCAGGCCAGTCAGCTTCAGATAAGCTGCGTAGAAGGGCTCATCGATCACTGCCGTATCACTGCGCGCGCCGAAGGACCGCATCATCGTTGTCGACAGGTTTCGCGGCCCCGACCACATCGCAATCCGCATTGGCAGGCCCTCAGCTGATCGGCGTCAGGCTGCGGGCCTGGAGCGCCTTGTAGAGATCGCGCACCCTGCGGGAGACGGGCCCATCCTTATGCTCGATCTGGCGGCCATCGACTTCGCGAACCGGGGTCACGCCCGCAAAGGTTCCCGTGATGAAGGCTTCGTCTGCGGAATAGACATCAAACAGCGAGAAGCGCTTCTCGAACACGGGAATGCCAGCCTCGCGGCAGACGCGGATGATATTTCCGCGCGTGATGCCGCCGAGACAATACTCTGGCGGGCTGGTCCAGACTTCGCCGTCGCGGACGATGAAGAAGTGGGTGGAGTTGCAGGTGGCCACAAAGCCAGCAGGATCGAGCATCAGCGCTTCGTCGGCGCCCGCCTTGTCGGCCTGGATGCACGCCATGATGCAATTGAGTTTGGAGTGGGAGTTGAGCTTCTGGTCCTGCTCGGCCGGTCCGGTGCGGCGCACATGCACCGTGAACAGAGAAACACCCTTCTCGATCACGGCAGGCACCGGCGTCTTGTATTCCGGGATGATGACGATGGTTGCCTTGCCGATCGTGAAGCGCGGGCCCTGATAGGGCGTCTTCTTGATACCGCGCGTCACCATCAGGCGAATGTGCACTCCATCTGTCATGCCATTTGCTTTCAGGCAGTCCATCAGGCGGGCTGTCAGTTCTTCCTTCGTCAGGCCGATGTCCATGTCGATGGTCTTGGCCCCGGCATAAAGCCGCTTCAGATGCTCCGGGAGAAAGGCAACGCCGCCATTCATCACGCGCAGGCCCTCCCACACGCCATCGCCCAGGAGATACCCGGAATCAAATACCGAAACGACCGCCTCGTTCCGCCGCTTCAATTCTCCGTTTACAGAGATGAGAACATCGGCATTGCGCGGATCGGAGAGATAGTCGTGGACGCCGTGCGCGTCTTCCTGTTCAATCATGCCGGTGCTTTCCTGAGCCAGGCGGCAATGTCGGCCACCACTTTGTCAGTCCCCGGCTCGTCCACAATCCAGTGGGCGTGATCCGGATACTCGATGAAATCCCCCGGCACCGGGCTGGCAGCATATTTGGCCGCCACCTTGCGCACCGCCTTGGCCAGTGTTGCCCGGTCTTTCGAGGCAGCAATCGTCAGGGTCGGGAGGGTGATCTTCTTCTCGTCAATATCGATCCCATCGGTGATATCGCCATAAACCCGTCCAGAGTCATAAAGCGCGCCGGCATAAATTTCGTCGTGCCGCTGGTTGGGAACGCAGTTGAGCACGCCGTAGCGAAAGCCCGTCTTCCACACCTTGTGCGCCTTTTTCCGGTCCTGCGAGAGGATCACATTGAAGAAAGTCCATGCGACCGACGGGCCAATGACGGCGCAGCCTTTGGGCTGCGCAGGCGTCAGGAAAACGGCCTTGGAGACGTCTCCGCTTTCGGCCAGCGCCTGCGCGATGAGGCCGCCCATGGAATGTCCGATCACGGCAGGTTTCTGGCCGGTAGCGGCCGCGATGCGCTGGGCCTCTGCCCGCATCGCACCGATATAATCCTGCAGGCCGAGGTCTGAGAGGTTTGCCGGCGGATTTTCCCGGACACGCCGGTCCGGGAAAAGCGTAGGCGCATGGCAGGTCCAGCCGCTCGCCTCGAAGAGAGGTTTCATCCGGTCCCAGGCAGAACCATCACAGCCTACCCCGTGGATCATCAACAGATCGCCCAAATCCCCTACCCCCACATGTTTAGCCTTGCGGCACCCGGCCCGGCAGTACCGGCTCTGCCCATTGGCGGAACCGCACGGCCACTTCCTGATAGACGGGCCGCTTGAAGGGCACAATCAGGTCTGGCGTCTCGTCCAAATTTGCCCAGCGCCAGGCGTCGAACTCGGGCGTATGCCGGTCGAGGCGCACATCGCTGTCAGAGCCCTTGAAGCGGAACGCGAACCATTTCTGCCGCTGGCCGAGATACGGGCCGGGCATGCGCTTTTTCAGGTCCGGCGGAAAATCATAGTAAAGCCAGTCGCTGGTTTCTTCGAGCACATCGACAAGCTTGGCGGGCACGCCGATTTCCTCTTCCAGTTCCCGCAAGGCCCCGGTCAGAGGGTCTTCGCCTGGGTCCACGCCCCCTTGGGGCATCTGCCACTGAAATGGGCCGCGGCCGTTGATGCGCCGGCCAATGAACACATGCCCCGCCTTCGAGAACATGGCGAGGCCGACATTGGCGCGATAAAGCTGAGGATCAAGTTTTGGCTGGGTCACCCGCCGGTTTTTAGACCAGCCTTGCCTGCGCTGCCAGTGCGAAGCTCGCGGCGCTCTGCCATGGGCGCGGGCGCCGGTTCTGCCGATCGCGGCACAAGGGCAGACACGGGGGCGAGAACGAAGCCCTTCTCTTCCAGCGTGTCGATCCAGAGCGAGGCCGCTTCAATCGTCACCGGGAAAGCAAAGCCCGCACCGATCGCGCCGCCATGCTCGCGCGCGATGGTTTCAAGTTCCATGAACTCTGCGGCGATGTCCTGCGGAGACTGGCGGGTATCGACCGGTCCGGCAGCCCGCGCAAAGCGCAGGCCCTGGGTGTCTGCCACCTGACCAAAGAAGGCCTTGTGGACACTGCCATCATCAATGAATGCCAGGCCGCGTTCGGCCAGCACCTCGAAGACGGGCTCTATGGAGGCGGTATCGGCGCCGAACTTGGCGCCCTGATAGTTGATGACGCCGAAATAGCCGCTGGCGCGGCTCAGCACCTGGTTCAGCCTGGCGAGGTTTGCCTTCTCGCCGGCACCGGCGATCAGCGTGTCCGGGTGCATCCGCATCCGGCCATATTCATACGCTTCCATCGGCACTTCGATCAGCACTTCATGGCCATCTGCGCGGGCCACCTTGATCCAGTAATCCAGGCGGCTGGCATCAGGCGCAAAGGAGAGGGTGACGTCCGCCGGGAGCGCGTCAATCGCGAGCTTTGTCTGGGTTGAGTTGATGCCGAGCCCGCCGATCACGAGGGACACGACGGGCCGACCTTCCGGATTCGAGAACGGCCGGGCATAGACGTCAGCCGGCGCCTTGCTGGCCGGTTTCGGCGCTGCTTCGGCGGTGTTGAGCTTCAGCGGAGCACCGGTGGCAGCTTCACTTGCGGGCGCGCCGGAAGCCACTTCGCCGAAAGACTGGCCAGGCTGCACCAGGCGGCCATTGATGCGGATACCGGCGGCGGGCGCAACAATCGGTCCGCCCTGGCCACCGGTGATGTCGATGCGCATGCCCTCACCGTCGAGTTCGGTATAGGCCAGCTCCATTCCGCCTTCAGGATAGTCGGCGGGAACATAGTCTTCGTCATAGTCGGCCGCGCGAATGGCGGCGAAGGCAGCGCCTTTCTCATCGGCATCGCCGGAGGAGGTGCCAAACAGGGAAATCGTCTGACGGGGACCGGCCGCCTCAGGATCGGCGGTGACATGGATGCCGGTGCCCAGGGCCAGGGCGAGGCCGCCAAACACGCCCAGGCTCATGCCTGCATGCATAAGACCGGTCTTCAGCGGTGACGGCTCTGACTGCCGGTAACCCATGTATCGACCTCGTATTATCCATTGGCGGCGGGAAAGCAGCGTTCAGGATCGCCGGGCAGGGTTAACAGGAGGCAAACAGATGCTTACAGCCTCTAAAGGAATTGCGCCTTTATGCAGTGGAAATCGTTAACCTGCTTTATCTTCCTGCATGGCGAGGCGGGAAGCCGACGCCCTGCCCTCTTTCAGCAGCTGCAGCGCCCGTTCCAACTGGAAATCTTCGCCTTCATAGCCTTCCGGCGGCTGCTCATCGGGCATCCGAAGCTTCGAGCGCTCAATGCCTGATTCGTTTGCCAGCGCATGGGGAAGGTCTGCCTCGGAGAAACGCTGGATACGGGCGAGTTCTTCTTCGGTCAGCTGAACCTGGGTGATCATGATATCGGGCTCGATACCAAGCGCCTGGATAGAGCGGCCCGACGGGGTGTAATAGCGCGCCGTGGTGAGGCGGATGGCCCCGCGATCAGCGCCCAGCGGCACGACCGACTGGACCGACCCCTTGCCGAAGCTGGTAGTGCCGACGACAAGCGCGCGGTCGCGATCCTGAAGCGCGCCGGCAACAATCTCGGACGCCGAAGCCGAGCCACCATTGATCAAAACGATCATCGGAACGCCCTTGAACACTTCTGCCTTGGTCGCATTGCGGCGCTCGACATCGATGGGACGGCGCCCCTGCGTCGAGACAACTTCACCGCCGGAGAGGAAGAAGTCGGAAACTTTCACCGCTTCATCGAGGAGGCCGCCGCCATTGTTGCGCAGGTCAAGCACGATACCGGCGGGCTTGGGACCGATCTCGCGATTGATCCCCTGAACCGCTTCTTCAAGCAGGGTTCCGGTACGCTCATTGAAGGTGGAGACGCGGATATAGGCGATATCGCCGGGCTCTTCCTTCCAGGTGACGGATTTTTGCTGCACCACATCGCGCACCAGTTTCACCGGGAACGGATCGACGCCTTCGCGCAGGATGGTGATCTCGATCTCGGTGCCCTTCTCGCCGCGCATTTCCTTCACGGCATCGTTCAGGGTCAGGCCGATGATCGGCTTGCCATCGATGGCGGTGATGTAGTCGCCAGGCTGGATGCCAGCGCGCTGGGCGGGCGTGTCATCAATCGGAGAGATGACTTTCACGAAGCCCTCTTCCATCGTCACTTCAATGCCGAGACCGCCATATTCGCCGGATGTCTGGACCTGAAGCGATTTGAAGTCTTCCGGATTCATGTAGCTGGAGTGCGGATCCAGCGAGGTGAGCATGCCGTTGATGGCCGCTTCCATCGCTTCGCGCTCGTCGATCGGCACGACATAGTCGCGCTGGGCGCGGGCAAAGATTTCCGCGAACAGTTCAATCTGCTGATAGGTGGCAACGCGCGGATCTTCAGGCGCCTTGGCATCCTGCCCCTGAGGCCAGGCCATCGCCGCAAAACCCACCGCCAACGCTCCCAGAACTCCGCCCAGGGCCGTTCCGGTCAGCAATGAACGCATATTCCACTCCATCTTCATCCTCACACGGCGGATCAGCCGCCACGCGCTAACCACTCTGCAGGATTAAGCACCCGGTCGCCAAGCCTTAATTCCAGAGTGAGTTCCGGTGGCGGGTCAGTGCGGTCAGGCATCAACCCCACCGGCTCACCGGCAGTAACGGACTGGCCTTCGGATACGTAAATCCGGCTCATCCCTGTGAGAATAACATGATACCCGTCACTTGTGCGCAGAATCAGCATCGAACCATAGCTGCGGAACGGCCGGGCATATTCCACTGTACCGCCGATAGGTGCGATGACCTGAGCCTCGGCGCGGGTCTCGAAACTCACCCATTCTGCAGTGCTTCCGCCAGAAAGCTTGTCACCGAAACGGTTGAGCACATCTCCCGCTACAGGCTGCAGGAGGCCGCCGAGGGCGGCTTTGCCGAGGGGTTTTGACGAAGATTTGATCGGCGCTGCCTTCGAACCTGGCGCAGAAGACTTCGGCGCCGGTTTCAGGGCGGCGAGTTGCGGGCGTTGTTTCGGCTTCATGCCGGGGGCGGCCGGCGCAGCGGATTCCAGCGCTGCCAGCAGATCCCGCAGGGTATCGGCTTCGCGGCCAAGCTTTTCAGCGCGCGCCTTGAGAGCGGAAACATCTCCGGCGAGCCCTTCATACTGGCTGCGCTTGGCGGCGGCGAGGCGTTCAATTTCCTCTTTTTTCAAGGCAATGGTCGCTTCGGCAGCGTCGAGGCGGGCCTGTTCGGTCCGGATCT
>NZ_NCJT01000439.1 GCF_002282565.1 Hyphomonas sp. 34-62-18 | reverse complement strand
AGGATGCGCCGTTGCTGGGTCATGGGGCCTTTTCAGAGCCTTTCTGTTGGAGAACGCGCCTTTTAACGCCCTCGCTGGTAAAGGAAAGCTCTAGGCGCGGCCCCAATAGGTAACTCGCCTCAGCAGGACTTCCAAAGGCCCTCGCGCGGCAAAGCTCCGCCAGATGCCGGTGAAGAGCAGGGAAGTGATACCCACGCAAAGGGCGATGAAGATGGCCTCAGCGGCGGGCATCTGCCCGAATAGTCCCAGACCATAGCCCGCGAAGATGAAGGATAGGATCAGGGACTGCAGCAGATACGCAGTCAGGGACGCGGAGCCGGCACGTGCCAGAAAACGCCGGATAGGACCGGGGCTGCCCTTGGCGGCAAGCACAATGACGCCCGCATATCCAAGCGCAGAGAAAGCCGAGAAAGCCATCATCACGGCATTTGCCAGCATGTATTCACCTGAAATGATGGTCTCGGCTCTCGCCATCAGGTTGGCTGCCCACAGGCTGCCCAGCATCCCCACAGGGAGAAAAACCCACCGCGCCAGCTTCCAGACGGGCGCGTTCGGCTGGTCTACAATACCGGCTTTGACCGCCGCGAGACCGAGGCAGAAATAGCCAAAGACGGCAATGCCCTGTTGGATCAGGATGCCCGGGAGAACCAGCGGTAGCTGGGACAGGCGCCATGCCGCTGCGTCCATAAAGCTTCCTGACGTAAAGATCTGCACCTGAGCCGCATCGATCTCAGGATCGCGCGCCTTCGCCATTTCCTCTGGCGCATACGCATCGCCCGCGCCGATTACCGCAGCCAAGAGAAAGAGGATCAACGTGTTCAGGGTAATCAGGGATATCCCGATTTGCAGCAGCGCCTTTGCCGAAGCGCCCCGCAGGGTGAACAATAGGCACCCCAGCAGACCGTAGGTCAGCAGAATGTCGCCATACCAAAAAAAAACAAAATGCACCGTTCCCAGCAGCACCAGCGCAGCCATACGCCGGAAATAGCGGGCGCCGCCGTCAGCCGCTTGGCGGGTGGCCGCGTCCATCTGCCAGGCAAGACCTGCGCCAAACATCATCGCAAAGAGCGGATAGGATTTCATCAGGAAGAGTGCCGCCATGGCTTTGAAAGCGATCTGGTCTGCGCCGGTCTCCAGGCCTCCCCGGTAAAAGCCATCCGCAGCGGGCACTGCGAAGCCGGACACGTTCACTACAGCGATCCCGATCAGCGCGAAAGCGCGCAGCAGATCGGGCATCAGGGCGCGGGAGGTGGCGGCAGGCAATGCAGGCAGACTTTCTAAGCGGGCACGCGCACCAAAACAGCTACACCTGCAGGTGGCAAGCACGGGGGTGGGCATGTCAGAAAGCTGACTTGACCGCCCCCTTCAACCCCTGTAGCCACCGCGCAAGTGCCGGCTTAGCTCAGCTGGTAGAGCATCTGATTTGTAATC
>NZ_NCJT01000438.1 GCF_002282565.1 Hyphomonas sp. 34-62-18 | reverse complement strand
CTTGCGAAGCTCAATACGCGGGCGCTCCACGCCAGACGCGACCAGCGCGTCATGCACCTTTTTCGCCGTGATCGTGTAGCCGAACGGCGTCACCTCCACGGGCAACGGAAACGCGCCGATATGCGGAACTTCTTTGGAGCTATCCGCGATCACAACCATATGATCGGAAGCGTTGGCGATAATCTTCTCGCGCAGTAGCGCCGCCCCGCCGCCCTTGATCAGCACGCCGCCGGGGCCAACCTCATCGGCGCCATCGACGGTGAGGTGGATACGGTCCACCTGCTCGAACGGGATCAGTGGAATGCCAAGGCTGCGCGCCAGGTCACGCGTCTGAACGCTGGTCTCGATACAGCGCACGATCAGCCCGTCGGCAATCTCATCGGCCAGCATCTCCACGAAAAACTTCGCCGTTGAGCCTGTGCCGAGGCCGATGGTCATGCCCTCTTCGACGAAATCCATCGCGGCGGCTGCGGCATTCTGCTTTTCGGTATCGCTGGCCATGGCGGGCTATCCGTTCTGCTTGTCCTTGCCGGTTGTGCGGGCGGCCTTTTCAGCGGCTTTCTTCGCCCGGTAATTCTTTGCCCAGCCTTCGCGGGTCACCTGCTGGCCCCGGCCAACGGCCAGCGCGTCATCCGGCACATCCTTGGTGATCACACTGCCAGAGCCGACATAAGCGCCATCCCCGATCCGCACCGGCGCAACGAGGGCGGAATTGGAGCCGACAAACGCCCCGGCGCCCACATCGGTCTGGTGTTTGAGATAGCCATCATAATTGCAGAAGATCGTGCCCGCGCCGATATTGGCGCCCGCGCCGATTGTGCCATCGCCGAGATACGCCAGGTGATTGGCCTTCGCGCCCTCGCCCATCGCAGTGTTCTTGGTTTCCACGAAATTGCCGATATGGACGCCTCTGCCCAGCACCGTGCCCGGCCGCAGGCGCGCGTAGGGACCAACACTGCACCCTTCGCCCACAATAGCGCCTTCCAGATGGCTGAAAGCGCGGATCTGAGCCCCGCCCGCCACTTTCACGCCGGGGCCGAACACCACATTCGGCTCAATAACCGCGTCAGCGCCAATCTCTGTATCATGGGAGAGGAACACGGTTTCCGGCGCCACCATGGTCACACCCGCGTCCATCAGCGCGCGGCGCCGGCGCCCCTGGAAGATCGCCTCGGCCTCGGCCAGGTCTGCCTTGGAATCGCAACCGATGAGATCATCCTCACCCGAAACAGCCACCGCGCAGCCGATCCCCTCGCCGCGCGCAAGGCCCACAAGGTCGGTCAGGTAATACTCGCCCTTGGCATTGTTGTTGGTCACCTTCGCCAGCAGGCGGAACATATCGCCCGCCCGGCCCGCCATGACGCCGGAATTGCACAGCCGCACGGCCAGCTGCTCGGGCGTGGCTTCGCGCGCCTCGACGATGGCTTCCAG
>NZ_NCJT01000437.1 GCF_002282565.1 Hyphomonas sp. 34-62-18 | reverse complement strand
GCGCGTCACGTTGTTGTGAACTTGCGTGTTGGCTGGCGTTCATCTTCCTGGAGTCACACTATATAGTGGGAAAGAAACTCTTGGAGGCCGTGCCATGAAACGCCTTAGCCTTGCCGCTGCCGTCGCCGCGCTCGCCTTTACGGCGGCCTGCGCCACGGCAACGCCCTATCAGCCCGCAAGCCAGTCCGATCGCGGCTATGCGGAAATGAAAATCGAGGACAACCGCTATCAGGTGGAGTTCTCGGGCAACTCGCTGACCGACCGGAAGACGGTGGAAACCTATCTTCTCTTCCGCGCGGCGGAGCTGACCAAGCAGAACGGCTATGACCATTTCCGTGTAGTGCGCCGGGATACCGATGCCAGCACCCGCGTGATCCCCTCGGGCGCCGCCTACGCGCCCTATTATGATCACTTCTACCTGAACTACCGCTATTTCGGTCCGCGCGCGGCTTACTTCTATGATCCCTATCGGACCGTCCGCTACAGCCGGTTTGGATTCTACGATCCCTTCTGGGACGGACCGGTCAGCTATCGGGAGCAGACAAGCTATATTGCCAGCGCCGAGATCGTGATGGGTAAAGGCGCAAAGCCCGATGATGTGGCCTTCTTCGATGCCGATCAGGTGATCTTCAACCTGGCAGGCCAGATCCAGCGCCCCACGCCGTAAACAAATTTGCGAAAATTCTTCTCATGGCTCTGAAATAGAGTAGCTATCCTCGGCGCTCAAATGTGCGCCCCAACTCTGGCCAAGCGGGAAAGATGGGTTCAAAAGGCCCGCTTGTTGACGAGCAGTCTGGCCGAGAGCCTGGCGCGCGCCGGAATTTGGAAAGACCGGACCAATGGACGGAAGTGAAGCGGGCAAGGCCGAAGGCCTGCACATGCCCCCACCCACAGGTATGCGTAAAGTTGAATTCGTGGCGATCGTTGCGGGCCTGATGGCCCTCAATGCTATCGCCATCGACATTATGCTGCCCGCGCTCAGCGAGATTGCCCGCGCCACCGGCCTCACCGCAGATGGCGGCGACCAGAACCGTCAGCAGCTGATCATCTTTGCCTATGTGCTGGGCTTTGGCGCGCCGCAGCTGATCTGGGGTCCGCTCACAGACCGGTTCGGCCGCCGGGCGCCACTGTTCGTGGGCCTGGTTGGCTATGTGCTCACCGCCCTTCTCTGCATTATGGCGCATGATTTCTGGGCGCTTCTGGCCGCACGTTTCCTGCAAGGCATCTTTGCGTCGGGTGCCCGCACGGTTGCCGCCGCGGTCGTGCGCGATCTCTTTGCCGGCCGGGCGATGGCGAGCTTCATGTCTTTGGTGATGACCATCTTCATGATCGTGCCGATCATTGCGCCCACCATTGGCCAGCTCATTCTCTATGTGGCGCCGTGGGAGGGCATTTTCGTGGTGCTGGCGGTGTGGGGCGCGCTGATGCTGGG
>NZ_NCJT01000436.1 GCF_002282565.1 Hyphomonas sp. 34-62-18 | reverse complement strand
AGCGTCTGACCAAACACCTTCTGGTATGCCGGTGGCCCCGCCGCGCCCTTGGCCTGTTCCCCGGTGACAACAGAGAATTTTGAAACGCCGTGATACTTGTCAGCAGAATTCTCGGCGGGGGCATACCCCTTGCCCTTCTGCGTCACCACATGCAGCAGGATGGGCCCATCCTGCATCGTCTTGATGTTTTCGAGCAGATCCAGAAGCGTATCGAGATCGTGTCCATCTACTGGACCGATGTAATAAAAGCCCATTTCCTCGAACAGCGTACCGCCCATCGCAAAGCCGCGAAGATATTCCTCCGCCCGCCGCGCTGGGGACTCAAGCCCCATCGGCTGGATCACTTTCTTGGCAATCCTGCGCAGCCCCCGATAGGGCCGCGAGGAAACAAGCCGGGAGAAATAGTGGCTCATCGCGCCAACCGGCGGCGCAATCGACATATCGTTATCGTTCAGGATCACGATCATCCGCGAGCGGTCGGCGCCCGCATTGTTCATGGCCTCATACGCCATGCCAGCGGACATGGACCCGTCCCCGATCACGCAGATGACATGATTGTTCTTGTCCTGCAGGTCGCGTGCCTTGGCAAAGCCCAGACCTGCCGAGATTGAGGTGGAGGCATGCGCCGCGCCGAAGGGATCGTATTCACTCTCGGAGCGCTTGGTGAAACCGGAAAGCCCGCCGCCCTGCCGAAGGGTCCGCATCCGGTCCTTGCGGCCGGTGAGGATCTTGTGCGGATAGCACTGGTGGCCCACGTCCCAGATCAGCTTGTCAGCCGGCGCGTCAAACACCGCATGGATGGCGACAGTCAATTCGACAACGCCGAGACCCGATCCAAGGTGTCCCCCGGTCACCGACACGACATCGATTACCTCGTGTCGCACTTCTTCGGCGATCTGTTTCAGATCGGCGCGGCTGCGGCCTTTGAGGTCGGACGGCGAATCAATGGCGTCCAGGAGGCGGTTCGGGCGTGTCTCGGTCATATCAGCGTGCTTTTCTGGTCGTCGCGTGCCCCACTTTAACGGGGTCTGTTCAGCACATAATCAACGGAATGCAGCAGTATGTGGGCCTTGTCACGAAAAATCGCCAAATGTTCCTTGGCTTGCGCGGCGAGCAGCCGCACCCTTTGCCGCGCCCCGTCGACCCCCAAAAGGGTCACGAAATTCGCCTTTCCGGCGTCTTTGTCCTTCGAAACGGCCTTCCCCACGATGCTTTCGTCCCCTTCTGCATCGAGGATATCGTCGGCAATCTGATAGGCGAGGCCCAGATCATTGGCGAAACCCGCCAAAGCGTTGCGTTCGGCCTCACGGGCGTGCCCGATGATCGCGCCTGCCTCGAGCGCATACGAGATCAACGCTCCGGTCTTGAGCCGCTGCATGCGTGTGATTGTGTTGAGATCCCGCGGGCTCGCCTCTTCCAGCATGTCGATCATCTG
>NZ_NCJT01000435.1 GCF_002282565.1 Hyphomonas sp. 34-62-18 | reverse complement strand
GTGTTGGCGCGCGGAATGTCGAGCCCGCTTTCCACAATCGTGGTTGAGAGCAGCACATCATATTTGCCCTCATAGAAGGCCGTCATGATGTCTTCCAGTTCGCCTGCTGCCATCTGGCCATGCGCCACGATGAAGGAAACTTCTGGAACATGCGTGCGCAGGAAATTTTCCAGCTTGTCGAGATCCTGAATACGCGGCGCCACATAGAAAGCCTGACCGCCGCGATATTTCTCGCGCAGCAGCGCTTCACGCAGCGTGACGGTGTCTTCCTCCGTGATGTAGGTGCGCACGGAAAGCCGGTCCACCGGCGGGGTGGCGATGATCGAGAGATCGCGGATGCCGGTCAGCGCCATCTGCAACGTACGCGGAATAGGCGTTGCTGACAGCGTCAGCACGTGTACGTCCGATTTCAGCTCTTTCAGGCGTTCCTTGTGCTTCACACCGAAACGCTGCTCCTCGTCCACGATCATCAGGCCGAGGCGTTTGAACTTCATGTCCTTGCTGAGCACGGCATGGGTGCCGACCACCACATCCACCGTGCCTTCAGCGAGGCCATCGCGTGTTTCCACCGCCTCGCGCGCGCTGACAAAGCGCGACAGCGGGCGGACATTCAGCGGCCAGCCGGCAAAGCGCTCCTGGAAGGTCTTGAAGTGCTGGCGGGCAAGCAGCGTCGTTGGCGCAATCACAGCCACCTGTTTGCCGTTCATTGCGGCCACAAAGGCGGCGCGCAGCGCGACCTCGGTTTTGCCGAAGCCCACATCGCCGCAGACGAGCCGGTCCATCGGCTTGCCGGAGGAAAGGTCTGTCAGAATATCTTCGATCGCCGACAGCTGGTCGTCGGTTTCCTCATAGGGGAAGCGCGCAGCAAATTCCTCATAGAGCCCCTGCCCGCTCTGCACGGCTTCGGCGCGCTTCAGCTCCCGCGCGGCGGCAATCTGCATCAGCTCGGCCGCCATCTCCAGAATGCGCTTCTTGGCCTTCGCCTTGCGCGTCTGCCAGCCGGCACCGCCCAGCTTGTCGAGCTGGCCTTCGGCATCTTCAGAGCCATAGCGGCTGATAAGATCGATATTCTCTACCGGGATGAAAATCATGTCGCCGCCGGAATATTCCAGCTGCAGACAGTCATGCGGCGCGCCGGTCACTTCCAGCGTTTTCAGGCCAACATATTTGCCGACGCCGTGATCAACATGGACCACAAGGTCGCCCGGCGTCAGCGAGGTCGCATCGGTAATGAAGCTTGCTGATTTCCGCTTGCGGCGCGGCGCGGCCAGGCGGTCGCCCAGCACGTCAGCTTCGGAAATCATCGCGAGGTCTGGAAGGTTGAAGCCCTCTTCGATGGGCACTTCCGCGACGGTGAAATCGGTCTTCTTCGCCGCCTCCAGCGTGTGCACCTGGGCCAGGCCCTTCAGGCCATGATCGGTCAGCACGTTGATCAGCC
>NZ_NCJT01000137.1 GCF_002282565.1 Hyphomonas sp. 34-62-18 | reverse complement strand
CAGCTCGGCCGCTTCGATGTCGCCGAAGCCCGCAAGGACCGCGCCGCCCGCCTGCTGGATGATCCTGCCGCCCTGGCCGCGCTCGCTTCGATCACGGCGCTCCTCCGCGCCGGCCTCAATGAAGGCGACGCCGCCGGCTCCAGCCTCTATGAGGCGACCACGCTGCTGCTGGACGAGCTGGCCCATCCGGAAGTCTGGCCC
The DNA here is from genome assembly GCF_002282565.1 of Hyphomonas sp. 34-62-18. Classification (GTDB taxonomy): domain Bacteria; phylum Pseudomonadota; class Alphaproteobacteria; order Caulobacterales; family Hyphomonadaceae; genus Hyphomonas. The sequence goes on along the minus strand of NZ_NCJT01000137.1, from coordinate 6,358 downwards.
GCGCTCTATGTGCGCTGGGAACTTGGGCTTCTCTCCGCGCTCGGCTTTGGTCTTGACCTCGACGAATGCGCCGTCAGCGGCGCCAATGACGGCCTCACCCACGTTTCCCCGCGCACAGGACGAGCCGTGCGCGGCTCCGAAGCTGAGCAGTATGTCGACCGGCTCTTCGCGCTCCCCGCCTTCCTGATCGACAGCCGCGCCGAAATCTTCCCCGGCGACATTCCGGCAGGCCTGCGCCTCACCGGCCATTTCATCGAAAACCGCCTCTTCGCTTCCATCCATCGCGGCCTTCCGGCAGAGCGGGAGCGGCTGCTCAGGCGCATTGCCCCGCAGGCTTGACCCCCCATTCACCGATCATTCATTCGCCTTCGCCAAACGTCCCGTTGGGGAGTTGATAGCTATCAACAAAAAGGCTGATGACATGAAACCGATCCTGATCGCCGCCAGCGCCGCGCTCACTCTGGCTCTGACGGGCTGCATTTCCGTCTCCGACAATTCGGCGACTTCCACCAAGGTTCAGGAGAATACCGACATCGCCGTCCGCGTCTGCGGCGGGGCAGGCAATGTCGCCGAGGTGAACCGCGAGGGCTATCGCTGCAAGGTAAACTGAGCAGCGCCCACGCTCAAAGAAGGCCGGAGAGCATCGCTTTCCGGCCCTATTGCTGCCTCACCGGCAAATCCCGCCCGGCCCCATATCCATATGAAAATGGTCCGCATGCGCCGCGTTATACTCCGGCCCGAGGGTGACCGAGAATATCCCGCACGCCCCCTCATGCACGCGCTTCAGGAACTTGCCTTCCTTGCCGCGCTGGCCCCAATGGGCCTCCACATCGATCAGCCGCCCGTCTTCCAGCCGGAAGCCTGAGACATCCAGCGCATTGCCGAAAGCGTGCTGGGAAAGGCGCCGCGTGCCGGCAATGTTGCGGCAGGAAAAGCTGCCATAGGTCTCGATCCGCGCTACCGGCGAATCAAAGATTTCCACAGCCGCCGGGCGCACCACATGCCGCTCCCACATATAGGCCGCCGCTGTCTGCGCGCAGGTCATCTGCAGCGTGGCGGAATAGGGCGTCAGTGTCCGGTCCAGGGTCAGGGCATCAAACAGGCCGCATTTCTCCCCGCGAGGCTCGTCCTCCAGCGGCGTGTAGCCCACATTCGCTTCGTCGAGCGCCGTGAAACAGGCCTCCCGGTCGCCCTTCAGCCGCGCCAGCTGCGCCTGAATGGCCACGCCGGGGCGGCTCGCCAGGTCAATCGGCGCAAACGGGTTATGCCGGGCGGGCAGGGCGCGCACGATAATCACCACAATCGCCGCCAGCAGGAAAGCGTAGGTGAGAAGAATGCTGATTCCACGCATATCTGCAGCAGTTGCCTTTGAGGTTCCTTAACCAAACGCCGGTTTCTGTTAACCTGCGCTGTTTCTTGGCGAGTCGGGGCATCCTGACCCGCAAACCTGCACCAGAATGTGGCGAGACCTGCAAAGAGGCCAGAATGTCCAAACGCACCACCGAGCCCCCAGAGGACCGGATCATCAACGAGCCGATGAGCGAAGCGCTCTCCAAGCGCTATCTTGCCTATGCGCTCTCCACGATCACGGCCCGCGCGCTGCCCGATGTCCGCGACGGTCTGAAGCCCGTCCAGCGGCGCATCCTCTATGGCATGCGCGTCCTGCGGCTGGATCCCGAAGGCGGCTACCGCAAATGCGCCAAGATCGTCGGCGATGTCATGGGTAACTACCACCCCCATGGCGACAGCTCGATCTATGACACGCTCGTTCGCCTCGCCCAGGATTTCAACGTCCGCTATCCCCTCGTCGATGGCCAGGGCAATTTCGGCAACATCGACGGCGATAGCGCCGCTGCCTACCGCTACACGGAAGCGCGGATGACGCGCGGCGCCGAGCTGCTGATGGAAGGGCTCGACGAGAACGCCGTCGATTTCCGCCCCAACTATGCGGAGAACGATGAGGAGCCGGTTGTGCTCCCCGCCGGCTTCCCAAACCTTCTGGCCAATGGCGCCACCGGCATCGCCGTTGGCATGGCCACCTCCATCCCGCCGCATAACGTTGCCGAAGTGATCGACGCGGCGCGCTACCTGATCGATAAGCCCAAGGCTACCACCGAAGAGTTGATGCAATTCGTTCAGGGGCCGGACTTTCCAACCGGCGGCGTCATCGTCGAAGATCGCGCCTCCATGCTCGAAGCTTACGAGACAGGCCGCGGCGCCTTCCGTATGCGCGCCCGCTGGCATGTCGAGGATACCGGCCGGGGCACCTATCAGATCATCGTCACGGAAATTCCGTATCAGGTGCAAAAGTCGCGCCTCTTGGAAAAGCTCTCCGAGCTCTTGGAAGCCAAGAAGGTGCCGCTTCTGGAAGATGTGCGCGACGAGTCCGCAGAGGACGTTCGCCTCGTGCTCGTGCCGCGCGCCAAGACGGTTGAGCCGGACGTGCTGATGGAAAGCCTCTTCAAGACCTGTGATCTTGAAACGCGCTTCTCGATGAACATGAACGTGCTGCACAAGGGCGCGCCCCAGGTGATGGGCCTGCGCGATGTGCTGCAGGCTTATCTCGACCATCGCCGAGAAGTGGTCGTGCGCCGCGCTGAGTTCCGTCTCGACAAGATCGAGAAGCGCCTGCACATCCTGGAAGGCTTCCTGAAAGCCTATCTCAACATCGATGAAGTGATCCGCATCATCCGTACCGAGGACGAGCCCAAGCCCGTCCTGATGAGCCGGTTCAAGATTTCAGATATTCAGGCCGAAGCGATCCTCAATCTCCGCCTGCGCGCGCTGCGCAAGCTGGAAGAAATGGAAATCCAGGGCGAGCATACCAAGCTCACGGAAGAGCGCGACGAGCTCGTCAAGCTGCTCGGGTCTGAGCGCCGCCAATGGACGCGCGTATCGAAGGAGCTGAAAGCCGCCCGCGACGAATTCGATCCGTCAACGGAGCTCGGCCGCCGCCGGGCAACCTTTGAAGATGCGCCGACCGTTGATCTGGCCGCTGCTTTGGAAGCCACCCGCCCGAAGGAACCCGTGACGGTTGTTCTCTCGGCCCAGGGCTGGATTCGCGGCATGAAGGGGCATGGCCTTGACCCGGAAACGATCAAGTTCAAGGAAGGCGATGGCCCCGGCTTCATGGAAGAGGTGATGAGCACTGACAAGCTCGTCTTCATGTCGTCGGATGGGCGCGCCTTCATGCTGGCGGCAGACAAGCTGCCCGGCGGGCGCGGCCATGGCGAACCGATCCGCCTCTCCATCGAGCTGGAAGATAATGTCGCCATCGTGAACATGTTCAAGTTCGATCCCGAGCGCAAACGCGTGATGGCTTCGTCCACGGGCTATGGATTCGTTATTCCGGAGGCGGAGCTTGAGTCAAACCGCAAGGCGGGCAAGCAGATCGTCAATACGGGCGGCGGCGTTCTCAATGTCTGCGTGCCCGTTCTGGGCGACATGATCGCCGTCGTCGGCACCAACCGGAAGATGCTGATCTTCCCGCTGAAGGATCTGCCTGAAATGCCGCGCGGCAAGGGCAATAAGCTGCAATCCTACAGCGGCGGGGCAGAGCTCGCTGACCTTATCACCTTCGACAAGCGCGATGGCCTGATCGTCGTCACCGGTGGCCGCCACCGCGCCTTCGAGGAATGGAAAGAGTGGAAAGGCCAGCGCGCCCAGGCGGGTAAGGTTGTCCCGAAAGGCTTCCCGCGAACGGGCACGTTTAGTGGGTAACGACTAAAATGCGGCAGGAGGTAAAGCTCCAATCAGCAGCAATTTTTTTCGTGTTTCCGCTTATCGCAGCGTTTAGTAGAGTAACGGGTTGTCTACTTAGGCTCCCACCGGCCGCGCTCCCGCGCGTTCCGGACAAAACCGCTGCCCCAAACACCGCGCTTCCCGCCATTCCCCAATCAGTCTACCTTGGGCAAAACGCTGGGAGGCGACGCCATGACCTATCTCATCCTGGGGATTATCCTCTTTTTCGGACCGCATCTGTTCAGCGCCTTCCGCAGCCGGGCGCCGGGAAAAGACCTTAGGGCTAAGCTCGGCCAGGGCCCCTATATGGGCCTCTACAGCCTTGTTTCGCTGGCAGGTTTTGTGCTGATCGTCTGGGGCTATGGCGCCGCCCGTCCCGCGCCGGTGCTCTACACCCCGCCCACGGGCCTCGCCCATCTGAACCTCGCCCTGATGCTCCCGGCCATGATCCTGCTCGCGGCGGCCTATCTGCCCACCGGGCGGATCAAGAAAGCGGCCAAGCATCCCATGCTGGCGGCGGTGAAAATCTGGGCGCTCGGCCATTTGCTGGCCAATGGGGAGCTCAACTCGGTCATCCTGTTCGGTAGCTTCCTCGCCTATGGCGTGATTGACCGTATCGCCTTGAAAAAGCGGGGAGATATTGGCCCTGGACCGGATGCACCGGTCTCTGCCATGGGCGATATCGCTGCCGTTGTCATCGGGGCAGGGGCGTATGCCGCGATCCTTCTCTGGCTGCATCCGATCCTTTTCGGCATGCCCGCCCTGCCGCAGTAACCGGCGCGGCAAAGGCATTGCTTGCCCGCCGGGGTCTGAGCCTGTAATCGCAGGGCCATGTCAAAACAGACCCAGACGACCCGCAAGACCGTCAAGGACATCGCCGCCGCCAAGGGCGGAACGCCCCTTGTCATGTTGACGGCCTATGACGCGCCCACTGCCGCGATCCTCGATCCCCATTGCGACATCCTGCTGGTGGGCGACAGCCTGGGCATGGTCGTCCACGGCCTGCCTTCCACCGTGGGTGTCACGATGGAAATGATGATCCTGCACGGTCAGGCTGTCATGCGCGGCTCGCAAAGCGCCATGGTGGTCGTCGATATGCCCTTCGGGTCCTATGAAACCAATGCCGATCAGGCCTTCCTGAACGCCGTGCGCATCATGAAGGAAACCGGCTGCCAGGCCATCAAGATCGAAAGCGGTGCCTATGCGGCCGGCCAGATCGCCCACCTGGTTGAGCGCGGCATCCCGGTAATGGGCCATGTTGGCCTCCGCCCACAGGCGATCAACGTCGATGGCGGCTTCCGCGCCAAGGGCCGCACGGAAAGCGAGCGGGAACGTGTCATCGCCGAGGCCCGCGCAGCCGCCGATGCCGGCGCCTTCTGCATCGTCATTGAAGGGGTGGCTGAAGACCTTGCCGCCGAAATCTCCGCCGAGGTCAGCTGCCCCACGATCGGTATCGGCGCTTCAGCGTCCTGTGACGGCCAGGTTCTGGTCACCCAGGACATGCTCGGCCTGTTCGACTGGACGCCGAAATTCGTCCGCCGCTACGCCGATCTGCGCGCTGCCATCGACGCGGCGGCAGCAGAATATGCCGCCGATGTACGTGCCCGCCGTTTCCCCGGATCGGCAGAAACCTACAGCCTGCGAAAACCAGGGTCTTAACAGCGCTGATCCGTTGCAGCCCCGCCTTGGGCCGTCTAGGTTCGCGCCCGAGTCCCCCAACAATCCCGCCGGAGCCCGAGCGTGAGCGACATTTTCACTGAAGTTGAAGAAGGCCTTCGCCAGGAAAAGCTGGGAACCCTTTGGAAAAGATGGCGGCCCTTTGTCTATGGCGGGGTCGCTGCCCTGATCATCGGCGTGGCCGTCAATGAGTTCGTGCTCGCCCCGCAGGCTGAAGCGCGCCGCGAAGCCCGCGCCCTGGCGCTCGAAAACGGCATCCGCGCACTCGAAGACGCTGATTATGCCAAGGCTGAGGAAGCCTTCACCAAGATCATGAATGAGGATGCCCGGCTCGCTCCGCTGGCGGCTCACTTCCTCGCCCAGACCAAGTATGAAGGGGGCGGCGATGCGGCCGGCGCGGCCGAGCTGCTCGCCTCTGTCGGCGGCACGGAAGGCGGCCCGTATGAGCGCCTGGCCCTCCTGAAGTCGGCCTATTTCAAGGCCGATGAGCTGAGCCTTGCTGATCTGGAAGCAACCCTCGGCAGCCTGGTGACGGACGAGAGCACGGTCGGCGCCCTGGCGCGGGAACTGGTCGCGGCCAAGGCCTATGAGGCCGGCGACTTCGCCCGCGCCCGTACCGAATATAACCGGCTGCGCCTCGACGCTTATGCGCCGCAGGGGCTGGTCCGGCGCGCTGAGGTCGCCCTGGCGGCGATCCCCGTGCAGACCGGAACTGAAGACGCAACAGAGGCCGCGCCTGCTGAAACAGCGCCGGCCGAGCCGCAGGAGACCGGCCAATGAAGTTTGCCCGCACCATTCTTGTAACCACGGCGCTGGCCGGTGCGCTCGCCCTGTCGGGCTGCAACAGCCTGCCGAGCTTTGGCAATGACAGGAAGGCGGAGCAGACCGCTGAAGAAAAAGCCGGCCGTCTCGCCATGGTGCTGGACGAGGAGAAAGTGAC
>NZ_NCJT01000434.1 GCF_002282565.1 Hyphomonas sp. 34-62-18 | reverse complement strand
CGCTGTGGAAGACGGCGATCATTACATCATCAACGGATCGAAGATCTGGACCTCCACGGCCAAGCAGGCCGACATGATCTTCTGCCTTGTGCGGACGGAGCCGAATGCCAAGAAGCATGAGGGCATCACCTACATCACCTTCCCGATGAGCACGCCAGGTATCGAGGTGCGCCCGCTGGTCGACATGACAGGCACGGCGAACTTCAACGAGGTGTTCTTCACCGATGTGCGCGTGCCCAAGAGCGGCGTGATCTTTGCGCCGAACAAAGGCTGGCAGGTGGCCAACGCCACGCTGACCCATGAGCGCGGCATGCTGGGCGATCCGAACGCCACGAAGGCGCGGCTTCTGGAACTCATTACTTTGATGAAGACCGAGACCGTGAACGGGCAGCGGCTGATCGACAATCCGATGCTGCGCGACCGGCTGATGAAGCTGCAGGCGGAAGTCTATGCGATGCAGGCCAATGGCCTGCGCATCACGACGAGCCGCCTTCAGGGGCAGCCTGCGGGCCTCGCGGGGCTTATCGTGAAGCTGCAGGGGTGTGATCTCAATCATGAGATTGCGCGCCTGGCCATCGACGCGCTGGGTGAACTCGGCATCCTTTATGAGGACGGCGAGCATCTGCGCAGCGGGGGCACCTGGCAGTGGCGCTACATGTACGACCTCGGACTGATCATCGGGGGCGGCACCGCCCAGATCCAGAAGAACATCATTGCGGAACGCGGCCTCGATATGCCGCGTGAGCCGAAGCTCGCAAAGGCGTAAGGCACATGGAATTTGCACTTTCTGAAGACCAGCGCATGCTGCAGGACAGCCTGAAGGGCGTCCTTAATGATGCCGCTTCGCTTGACCGTATCCGGAAGATCGCCGTGGGCGATGCCGGGGAGAGCGCCGTGCTGGATGGCGCGCTGACAGAGTTTGGCCTGGCGGCACTGATGGTGCCCGAAGCAGCCGGCGGGCTGGGCCTCGGCGCACTGGATGCCTGCCTCGTGCAGGAAGCGCTGGGCTATAATGTGGCGCCGTCGCGCTTCCTTGCGACAGCGGTGGCCGCGCGGGCGCTCGCCGGGCATACCGAAGTTCTCGGCGCGATTGCTGCGGGCGAGGCGAAGTTTGCCCTGGCGCTGACGGAGGTGTCTTCCCGGCGCGATGGGGCGGGCGTGGAGCTGAAGGGCGGCAAGCTCAGCGGCAAATCCCTGCTGGCGCAATCGGTGGACGGGGCAACGCATATCCTGGTAGCCGATACCGCCGGGGCCTGGCATTCGGTTTCGGCAGCAGATGCGGGCGTGACCGTGATGCAGACGATTGACCGGACACGGACATTCTATGAGATTGCGCTGGACGGGGCAAAGCCGCTCGTCAGCGTCACACCAGGCGTGGAAGTTCTGGCGCTGGCGCGTCTGCTGGTGGCAGCCGATACGCTTGGCGCGGCGCAGGCGATGATCGAC
>NZ_NCJT01000136.1 GCF_002282565.1 Hyphomonas sp. 34-62-18 | reverse complement strand
GAGCGCGTCGCTCAGCGTCAGGGCGCCGGGCAGTTCCTGGTCGATGTCGTTGAGGCTGAGATAGAAACGCGTCTCGATGCTGTCTGTCACATCATAGCCCACATTGCCCTGGAAGCGCACAGAATCGCGACGCACATGGTCGCGGTCACCGTTCGAGGTGTCCGCGCTCACCGCGCCCCACGCGTCCAGCTTGCCGCGGGCCATGCCGGCCGAAACAAGCCCGCGATAGGTCTCGAAGCTGCCAACATCCGCGCGGACATAGACGCCCGGCGCGGTCTCGCCCGTCGGCGTCACGCCATTGACCGCCCCGCCCAGCGTGCCTGAGCCAAAGCGCAGGGCATTCGCCCCGCGATAGACTTCAAGGTGATCAAAGAAGATCGGTTCCAGCTCCTGGAAGTCGCCATTGTCGTCGGCCAGGTTGATCGGCGCGCCATCCTGCAACAGCGTGAGACCGCGCATGTGGAAACCCCGGCTGATACCCGAGCCACGAATAGAAATGCGCACTTCCTGGCCATAGCGCGGCTGGGTGTAGACCCCCGGCGAAAAGCCCAGTGTATCGCGCATCGACACGAGGAAGCGGTCGGCAAACTCCTCATAGGAGATAACGTCCGTGCCGCCCGGCGTCCTGGCTGCCTGTTCCATGGCGGCAGCGGCGCGCTCGGTGGAGGTGACGATGATCGTCTCTTCGATCTTGGGCGCGTCTTCTGTGGTTTCCTGCGCAGCGGCGGGCAGCGCGGCCCCGAAGGCAAGCGACAGGGCGGTCAGGCTCACGGCGGAGCCCTGTTTGAAGGTAAGTTTCATGAGTTTTGGTCTTTAGACAGATAAGGTCCGGGCACGCCCGGCTTTGCCGCCCGGCGTCCGGGCAGCGCTCAGATCGTATCTGTCAGGGCTGGCGGGGCCCGCGCCCCCAAGGGCGGCCCACGGGCCACCTGAACAAAGCGCACCTCGAACAGCGCCACATCCGCAGACACCGGCAGCATTGCCGGGGCCTTGAACACAACCGCCTGGGGCACCGGAACCGGCTGGCCCAGCACGCAGTCCCCGCAATCATGCGGCGGGTCGCCTTGCGTCTTCTTGCCTTCCTTCTCGGCCAGCAGCTTGGACAGCTCTGCGCCGATGGTGACCGCGCCGGGATTTTCCCCCGGCGTCGAACAGTAGTGCGCCACCAGATCCGGTGAACGTTCCGCTGCCGCGGCCATCGCCCAGGGCATGACCGCCTGGATCAGCAGCGCGGCAACCGCCAGGAAGCGGGCCAGAGAGGCAGAGAGCGAACGCGTCATCGGCGCGGGGTCTATCTGCGCCTGGCAGATACGCAAAGTTGCGTAATCGCCGCAGAGGCGCCAGCCCCCGGAAATTCCCTTACGGAACCCCTAGCGATTCTGACAGGTACGCCCTAGCGTGCGGCCAGCCAAAAAACCTGAACGACACACGAAAGAGGAACGCCGCCATGAGCCTGTTCGATCTCAAAGGAAAAACCGCCATCATCACTGGCTCATCGCGCGGCATCGGCCGGGCCATTGCCGAGGCCATGGCCGATCAGGGCGCCCGCGTCGTCATTTCCTCGCGCAAGCCCGGCCCCTGCGAAGAGGTGGCCGCTGAAATCAACAAGAAGCATGGTGACGGCACGGCCATCGCCATCCCCGCCAACATCTCTTCCAAGGAAGAGCTTCAGGCCCTGGTGGACGAAACCAACAAATCCTTCGGCAAGATCGACATCCTCGTCTGCAACGCCGCGTCCAACCCCTATTACGGCCCGATGGCTGGCATCTCGGATGACCAGTTCACCAAGATCCTGCAGAACAACATCATCTCCAACCACTGGCTGGTGCAGATGGTTGCCCCGCAGATGCAGGCCCGGAAGGACGGCGCCATCATCATCGTCTCCTCCATCGGCGGCCTGCGCGGCACCCCGATCATCGGCGCCTACAACATCTCTAAGGCGGCTGACTTCCAGCTCGCCCGCAACCTCGCCACCGAGTTCGGCGCCGACAATATCCGTGTCAACTGCATTGCGCCGGGCCTGATCAAGACAGACTTCGCCAAGGCCCTCTGGGAAAACCCCGAAACCCTCAAACGCTCCCTCGCCGGCACCCCGCTGAAGCGTATCGGCGAGCCGGAGGAAATCGCCGGCGCGGCGGTTTACCTCGCCTCCAAGGCGGGCAGCTACATGACCGGCCAGATGCTCGTCGTCGATGGCGGCGCCACGGTTACCTGATGCATTACACCTCTTCGCCGGACGCGAGCCCTGCGCCCGAAATCACCTTCGAGGATTTCCTGAAGGTAGACATCCGTATCGGGACGATCCTTGAGGCCGCCCCGCTGGAAGGCGCGCGCAAGCCCGCCCTCCGCCTTGTCATCGATTTCGGGCCGGGTGTCGGCCGGAAGAAAAGCTCCGCCCAGATCACAGCCCATTATGAACCTGACGCGCTGACGGGCCGTCAGGTGGCCGCGGTGGTGAATTTCCCGCCGCGCCAGATCGGAAAATTCATGTCAGAAGTGCTCACACTCGGCTTTGCCGACAGCGCCGGAGAGATCGTCCTCTTCTCGCCCGACCAGCCCGTTCCCAATGGCGCGAGGCTGGCATGAGCGAACGCACGCAAATGTCTGCCCAGCAGGAGGCTTTCTTCAAGCGTCTCCGGTCTGGCGAATGGGAACTTCCCCCCGGTATCCGCAATCTCGGCATCCGCCCGCAGGACTGGCTGAAGGACGTCTCCTATGGCCGCGTCTATTATGAATGGCCCAATGATGGCAGCCGGGACATCGGGCCAGACCGGGTGTTCGGCGGCTGGGTTGCGGGCCTCTCCGATCATATCGTCTCGATGACGATGGCGAGCGCGCTGGAAGAGGGCGAATGGTTCACCACAACGGAGCTGCAGACCCGCATCTTCCGCCCGGTGCCCAACGGCCTCATCAAGATCGAGGGCCGCCTGATCTCGCGCGGCAAGACCTCCGGCTTCGTCGAGGCCGACTGGCGCGACGAAAAAGGCCGCCACCTCGTCCGTGTCTCCGCCGCCAAAGCCATCCGCACGATGGAAGAGTTGAACCTTAAACGGTAGGCCTGCGTTCATATGGCGTCTGCCAGCAGAGTCTGGCAGTCTGCGCCTTAAAGGAGACCTCTATGCTGAAGCCCCTCGCCGCCCTGGCTGCGCTTGCCGCTATCTCGGCGCCTGCCGCCCTTGCCTGCAGCTGCCTGCCCTGTGACAGCCAGCCCCCGCTGCTCGAAAGCGAATACACTGCAGGCGCGTTCGTCGGCGAGCTGATCTCCGTGCGCAAGCCGGCGGCCGGAAACTTCCCGGCCGAGACCGAGGGCGGGTTCGAATACCCGCCGGAGCTTGTCTACCTCTTCAAGGTGACCCGCAGCCTGAAGGGCGACATGCCCAAATATGTGATGGTGCGCACCGCCTCCAACTCAGCCGCCTGCGGGGTCGATTTCAGCTTCGAGAGCCTCAACGCCGTTGCTGTCTCAGAGGATGAGACCGGTAAGTTCCGCGCCGGTTCCTGCTCGCAGATGTGCTGGGGCGCCGAGCCCAACCGCAGCCTCATCACCGAGGACACGGCGCAGACCTGGCGCGATCCCTTCAGCTCAGAAGAGTAATCACTCCGGCGCAGGCGCGGCCTTGTTCAGACGCACTTCCAGTTCGTCCAGCAGGTCGCGCACGCGCTTGGCGTTGACGCCGAGGTCTGACAATCCCACCCGGCTGACCGAGCGCACGTCGATGCGCACGCCCGCGTCATCGGGCCGTATACGGATGAGGATGTCATCCTTGAAACCATACCAGAAGCTGGTCTCGGTGGCCTCGATCAGCCCCGCCTCGGGATCGGCCAACACGATGTCCCAGCCCTTGCCGTCCACCGCCGCCAACGCGGCCGCATAGCCTTCCTCCACGCTGCCCGGCGCAATCAGAGGGGCGAGCTTGGGGTAAGGCGTTGCGCGCGGCGATTTCTGCTCGCCCGGCACAAACTCGGCTTCTTCCTGGACTTCGGCGACCCGCCGCCCGGAAAGGCCCGGCCAGCGCGCATCGGCCTCAGCGGAGATGACCGGATCGTCTTCAATGGCGTTCAGCGCGCCGGTTGCTTCCCGCTCGGTCAGCAGTGCGTCGCTGGGCGTGATGGGGTCGCTCCAGTCGGTCTGGATGTCGTGCAGCGGCGGCAGGCGGTCCATCTGGCCCTCATGCGCCGCCAGCCGCCCCTGGGTGAGGCCGGACACCAGCAGCGCCGCCATTGCCATCATGAAGGGCCGCTTGCGCGGCGCTTTCATCAGGGCGGCAACCCCCGCCACAAGCGAGAGACCAATAATCGCCCAGACCAGCGGGGGGCCGAACTTCAACGTCAGCGTCTCAAGGCCCGTCTGCCAGCCCCAGAGGCCCGCCCGCGTGCCGAGGGCCGCAATGCCGAACCACGCCACCGCGCCAATTGCCGCCAGCAGCGCCGCTCCGGCCAGTTTCCCGCGCCAGCCTGCCGGCTCATTGCCTGTGTGGGGGGTGTCGCTCATCGCCGTCCTCATGCTTCGGGCGCGACCCTAGCGATTTTGCCCCGCCCCGCAATGAGGCGCGGTGTCAGGGATGGGCGCACTGGCCCCGCAGCGCAACCGGCCCCCTCCCCATGGATATGGGGAGGGCTGGGGTGGGGTCGCTCCCAGGAGCGCAGCCCCCTCAAGCCGTCGGCAGCTTGTAGTCCTTGAACTTCTCACGCAGGGCCAGCTTGTTGATCTTGCCCGTTGCGCCCAACGGGATGCTTTCCACGAACTGCACGTCATCCGGCGTCCACCATTTGGCGATCTTGCCTTCGAGGCTTTTGAGGATTTCTTCCTTGGTCGGATTTTCCCCGGCCGCTGGCTGGATGATCAAGAGCGGGCGCTCGTCCCATTTGGGATGGTAGATGCCGATCGCGGCGGCATTCGCCACCTTGGGATGGCCCACGGCGATGTTCTCGATGTCGATGGAGGAAATCCATTCCCCGCCAGACTTGATCACATCCTTCGCGCGGTCCGTGATGGTCATCGTGCCGATTTCGTCGATGGTGGCCACGTCGCCAGTGTCAAACCAGCCTTCCGCATCCAGAACATGCCCGCCCGCGCCCTTGAAATAGCCCGCCGCGATTGCCGCGCCGCGCACCAGGAGGCGGCCGGACGTCTTGCCATCGCGCGGCAGTTCAACGCCGTCATCGTCCACCAGGCGCAGCTCCACACCGAAGGGCGGGCGGCCCTGTTTCAGCTTCTGCTTCATGCGCTCGTCCACCGGCGCATTTTCGAGATGCGGCGGCAGCGCGCCGAGCGTGCCCAGAGGCGAAGTCTCGGTCATGCCCCAGGCATGGATCACCTCCACCTCATAATCCTCTTCAAAGGCGCGCAGGATCTTCTCCGGGATGGCCGATCCGCCGATGATCACCTTGCGAAGATGCGGCAGTTTCAGATCGTTCTGCTGAAGATGCGTCAGCAGCATCAGCCACACGGTCGGCACGGCAGCGGTGATCGACACTTTCTCCGTATCGAGAAGTTCATAGATCGAAGCGCCGTCCATCTGCGCGCCAGGCATCACCATATTTGCGCCGGTTGCCGGGCAGGACATGGCCAGGCCCCAGGCATTGGCATGGAACATAGGCACCACCGGCATCACCGAGTCCGAAGCCCCCATGCCCATCGCGTCCTTGCCCATCGTTACCAGCGTGTGCAGCACGTTGGAGCGGTGGGAATAGAGCACGCCCTTGGGGTTGCCCGTCGTGCCGGAGGTGTAACAAAGCCCGCAGGCGGTATCTTCCGGGAAGTCGCCCCAGCGGACAGTCTTGCTGCGCCCGTCAATCCAGATGTCGAAGGCAATCGCGCCGAGCGTGTTCTCCGGCATCGTGTCAGCGCCGGCATAGATCACGAAGGTCTTGACCGTTTCCAGCTTGTCCTTGATCGCTTCCACGATCGGCAGGAACGTCTTGTCGAAGATCAGAACCTTGTCTTCGGCATGGTTGGCAATCCAGGCGATCTGGTCGGGGTGCAGGCGCGGGTTGATGGTGTGCAGCACCGCGCCGATGCCCATCGTGCCATACCAGCTGGCCATATGCCGCTCAGAGTTCCACCCCAGCGTCGCCACCCGGTCGCCGAGGCCAATGCCTTCGTCTTTCAGCGCCGTGGAGACCTGTTTCGACATGTCATAGAGATCGGAATAGGTGATCCGCGCGATATTACCTTCCACGCGGCGCGTGATGATCTCGCGGTTGCCGTGCTGCAGACGCGCATGTTCGAGGATCTTGTCCACCGTCAGCGGCCAGTCCTGCATAATGCCTTTCATGTAACTCTTCCTCCGGAATAGGTTTTGTCTTCGCTGTCTCTGCGCAGGGTCGTGTCTTGTGATTTATCAATGCCCTGTCTATTCGGGCAGACGCGCTTACGCAAGGAAAGGACAACGCTCATGTCTCGGCTTCTGATGGCAGGTGTCTCTGCCCTTCTTCTGGCGGCCTGCAGCGAGGCCCCGGTCGCCGCCCCGGCCACCGATCCGGTCGACACACCGATCGAGATGGCCGACCCCGGCAGCCCGCCTGCCCCCATGAGCGCGTCCTTTACCGCGCCGCTACCCGATTTCTTCAATTGCCTGCGCGAG
>NZ_NCJT01000135.1 GCF_002282565.1 Hyphomonas sp. 34-62-18 | reverse complement strand
GGAGAAAGCGTATCTCCAATAAGGACTTTAGGCATTCTTGGCTCCATGGCGCCAGTCGGCGCGGGTGAGTTGATAAACAAGGCAATCATCGGGGCCGAATCGGCGCGGCCCCAGAAGCTTGAACCCGAGGGATTCGTAGAACCGGTGAGCGGCGATGTTATCCGCCATCGGATCGATCAGGATTTGTTGGCAGAGCGGGTTGGCGAAGCAACGCTCGAAGGCAAGCCGCATAATCTGCGTGCCATAGCCTTTCCCGAGTTCATCTGCTTCACCGATCCAGATGTCGATAGCCTGGGAGTGTTCCGGGCAATCTTCCCCCCAGTAATGGCTTTCCTCTTCGCGGCAGTCGATGATCTGGACAAAGCCAATGGGGCGGCCATCAAGCTCGGCAATAAGAAACTCGCGCCACGGAACATCGCGGCCAAGCTCCCCTTCCCAGTTCCAGTCATTCCAATCCGGATCTCCGCCAGTTCCCTGCAGATGCGGCTGCTCATCCCAATGCAGGATAAGCGGCAGGTCGTTCGGGGTTGCGAGGCGCAGACGGATCATTGGCCGGACTCCTGTCATGCCGGGGCGGCTTGAAGCAGCCCCGGAACGCCAGAGTTTCAGAGTTTCGCCGCTTCTTCCTGGAAGGCCCAGTCGAGCCAGGGGAGAAGCTTCTTCACGTCCGACGGCTCCACTGAGCCGCCGACCCAGATGCGCAGGCCCGGAGGGGCCTTAGCATAGCCGGCGGCGTCAAAGCAGGCATTCTCCGTCTCAAGACGTTTCATCATCTTCTTGACGAAATCGCGCTGGCCGGCCTCATCAAGGCCTGCAACGCGCGGGTCCTTGATGCGGAAGGTGACGCCGGTGTTCGAGCGCACCGAAGCATCCTTGCAGAGGAACTCGACCCAATCGGATTTCTTTTCCCAATCGGTGAGGATGGCGAGGCTTTCGTCCGAGCGGGCTTTCAGCTTCTTCCAGCCGCCAAGACGCTCCACCCAGTCCAGCGCCTGAAGATAGTCTTCCACGCAGAGCATGGAGGGGGTGTTGATCGTGGCGCCCTGGAAGAGGTCCTCGTCGATCTTGCCGCCTTTGGTCATACGGAAGAGTTTCGGCAGCGCGCGATCCGGCGTGTAGGTCTCAAGGCGGCGCACGGCGTTCGGCGAGAGGATCAGCATGCCATGGGCCGCTTCCCCGCCGAGGCATTTCTGCCAGCTATAGGTGACCACATCGAGCTTTTCCCAGGCGATGTCCTGGCTGAAGGCGGCCGAGGTGGCGTCACAGATCACGACACGGTCCGGGTTAGGCTTGATCCAGTCGACATCCTTCACGCGCACGCCAGACGTGGTGCCGTTCCAGGTGAAGATGATGTCGGCGTCGTCGCGGGCCTTGGCAAAGTCCGGCAGCTGACCGAATTCGGCGACATGGGTGTTGCAATTGGCGAGCTTAAGCTGCTTGACGGCGTCGGTCACCCAGTCCTGCCCGAAAGCTTCCCAGGCGAACACGTCGACCGGCTTGGCACCCAGCATCGACCACATGCACATCTCGACAGCGCCCGTGTCGGAGGCCGGAACGATGGCGACGCGGTAGTCATCCGGAATGCCGAGGATCAGCTTAGTGCGATCGATCGCAGCTTTGAGCTTTTTCTTGGCGTCGCCAGAACGGTGCGACCGGCCGAGGGCGGCGGTGACAAGGTTCTGCAGCGAGAAACCGGGATATTTTGCGGTGGGGCCCGACGAAAAATGCGGGCAAGCAGGGCGTACGACCGGCTTGGCGGTGGTCACTGTCATCTGTTTTACTCCTATCCTCACAGATAGGCTGGGCGCCGTTGGGGGCGCCTGGCCCGCCGCGTCTGTCGCATATTTCCAGGGGCGCCACCAGAGGCATTTTTGTGACGGATGGGAGAGGGACGGCTTAACGGCCTCCGCTGCGGATCCGTTCAGGCCGCGAGACCGCCGGTAATCCCGAGGGCAATCAGCACCTGGCCACCAAAATAAAGGCCCCAGACCGCAAGCGATGCCGGGATGTTTGCCGGCAGATCCTTGGGCTGTCTAAACAGCAATAGGGACAGGATCACATCTGAGGCGATGAACATCAGCGCGCCCAGCGTAGCAAGCCAGTAGGCGCCCGGCAGCGCGATGGCTGCGGCGCCCATCATCAGGATCACGCCCGTGTAAAGAATAACCGGCACGCGCATCTTCGGTTCAACAAAGGGCGCCAACCAGCGCAGGAAGATCACGCCGCCGATCACCAAAACTGCTTGCGCCGCTTTGACAGGCCAGATCCAGCCGCCCTCTCCAAGCTGCCAGAACAGCGGCACATACGCGGCATGGGCGAGGAAAAAGGCCGCCATGCCTGGCAGCAGCCAGCGTTCGGCTTTGCCGGCCAGGAAGGCGTCGCCCACCGCGCTGAGCGCCAAAGCCGCTACCAGCAGCACTGGACCGCCCATCAGGAAGGCCCACACTGAGAGCAGTGCCACCGAGCCGGTTTTGACCAGCAGTCCGGCCAAACCTTTTTCCCGATAGCACCAGACGGCCCAGTAGGCCGCGCCCAAAACCAGCGATGCGATGAATACACCTGCCCCCGCTGTCATGCCCGTCAGCCGGGATCCTTGACCGGTTCAGGCAAGCCCAGCAGCTTGCGGGCCAAAGCGCGGTGGCGCTCCTTCACATGCATGCCCACAACGCTGAGCGCAGTGGCCAGGACAGTGGCGTCGTCTGTAAAGCCGAGGCCGACGACCACATCCGGCACCAGATCCGCCGGCAGCACGAAATAGGCCGCAGCGCCAAACAGCACGGCCTTGGCCTTCACAGGCGTCAGGGGATCGCGCGCGGCATAGTAGGCCGCCGCCAGATCATCGGCGAAAGGCAGCTTTCCGGCCAGCCGCACAAGCTTGGGCACCAAGCCCCTCGCCAGGCGCTCATTGCGCTGAATTGTCTTGGGCAGGTAGATATCTCCCTGCCCTTTGACCGTGTTTATGATTTCCGCTGCGTCAGACATTGCGCTCTCCTAAGGGCATTATAATTGAAGTCCGCAGTTTTCGAAAACAGGGAGGGCAGTGCCCCATGGAACTCAATTCTAACATCTCCGCCGTCATCACCGGTGGCGCGTCCGGCCTCGGCGCCGCAACGGCCCGTAAACTCGCCAGCTACGGCGTGAAAGTCGCTCTGTTCGACCTCAACGCCGAAAAAGGCGAAGCACTGGCCAAAGAGCTTGGCGGCGTCTTCTGCAATGTCAACGTCACCGATGAAGCCTCAGTGGATGCCGGCTTCGCCAAATCCCGCGCGGCCATCGGCCAGGAGCGTATCCTGATCAACTGCGCCGGCACGGGCAACGCCATCAAAACCGCCAGCCGTGACAAGAACACCGGCGCCATCGAGCATTTCCCGCTGGATAAGTTCAACCTGATCATCCAGATCAACCTCGTCGGCACCTTCCGCTGCATCGCGAAATCCGCCGCCGGCATGATGAGCCTCGACCCGCTGCCCTGCGGCGACCGTGGCGCGATCGTCAACACCGCTTCGGTGGCGGCAGAAGACGGCCAGATCGGCCAGGCTGCCTATTCGGCTTCCAAAGGCGGCGTTGTTGGCATGACGCTCCCGATTGCCCGCGACCTGTCGCGCGAAAACATCCGCGTCAACACGATCCTGCCGGGTATCTTCAACACCCCGCTGCTGGCCGCTGCCCCAGAGCCTGTGAAACAGGCCCTCGGCGCGCAGGTTCCGTTCCCGCCGCGTCTCGGCAACCCGGAAGAGTATGCGTCGCTGGCCGCTGAAATGTGCCGCAACAACTACTTCAACGGTGAAGATGTCCGCCTCGACGGCGCCATCCGGATGGCCCCGCGCTAAGCGGCCCTTCGTCCAAGCTCACAAAAGCCCGCGCTTCCGGCGCGGGCTTTTTCTTTGCCCCAGCGGCAGGGGATGCCAGCCTCGCAATCCGCGTTAGAACAAGGGCCAGACCAATGCCGGGAGGAGATGCGCCGTGGAATTTGATGAGGTTGTCCGCAGCCGGAGAAGCATCCGGGGTTTCCAGAAAAAGCCCGTGCCCAAAGCGCTGATCCGCGAGATTCTAGAGCTCGCGATGCGGGCGCCCACCTCGCTGAATTCGCAACCCTGGAATTTCTACGTTGTCACCGGCGAGGTGCTCGACCGTATCCGGAAGGGCAATGTCGAGCGCAATGTGGCCGGCGTGCCCGACAGCCGCGAGTTCCGGATGGGCCCAGCCTATCAGGGCGTCCACCGCGACCGGCAGGTGGAAATCGCCAAGCAGCTGTTCGCCGCCATGGGCATTGCGCGGGAAGACAAGGACGCCCGAATGGACTGGGTGCTGCGCGGTTTCCGCCAGTTCGACGCGCCCGTTTCGATTGTGGTGACATATGACAAGGCGCTGCATGGCGGGGATATTCCGCCTTTTGACTGTGGCGGGGTCGTCAACTGCCTCGTCAACGCCGCCTGGAACCGGGGGCTTGGCTGCGTGATCAATTCGCAAGGCATCATGCAGAGCCCGGTGGTACGCGCCGAGGCGGGCATCCCGGACGATCAGGTCATCCAGACCTGCGTGGCAATGGGATGGCCGGATGAGAGCTTTCCGGCCAACGCCGTGGTCTCCTTGCGCAAGTCGGTGGACGAAGCGGCCACGTTCATAGGCTTTGACGACTGAAAACTGCGTTTTCCGGCTGCCCCCTGCCCCAGCGTGAGCGCTGGCGCGGGCCTGAATGGTCATTAAACTGGCCTCACCCAGTCAGGAGGAAGAGACCATGGCGACAGCCTATATCGTAGCAGCGAAACGCACAGCTGGCGGCCGCAAGGGCGGCGCCCTTGCCGAATGGCACCCCGGCGACCTTGGCGCGCAGGTTCTGAACGCCATTGTGGCCGAGACCGGTGTGGACCCGAAAGCGATTGAAGACGTGATCATGGGCTGCGTTTCGCAGGCCGGTGAGCAGGCTGGCCAGATCGGCCGCACCGCGGTGCTTGCCTCCAACCTCCCCAATTCCGTTCCGGCCGTCACCATCGACCGTCAGTGCGGCTCCTCGCAGCAGTCGATCCAGTTTGCGGCCCAGGCGGTCATGTCCGGCACCCAGGATCTCGTGATCGCCGCCGGTGTTGAAAGCATGACGCGCTGCCCGATGGGCATCAATGCCCGCGCCGGCAAGGTGTTCGACATTCCGACCGACCCGACGCCGGTGTCGGTGAAGGAAAAGTTCGGCATCAAGCATTTCAGCCAGTTCGTCGGCGCCGAAATGATCGCCAAGAAATACGGCTTCACCAAAGAGCAACTCGACGCGTTCTCGGTGGAAAGCCACCGCCGCGGCGCCGCTGCCACCAAGTCTGGCGCGTTTGCAAAAGAGATCATCGCCATCAAGGGCCGCAATGGCGAAGGCGCCGAAGTGCTGCACGACAAGGATGAAGGCATCCGCTACGACGCCAGCATGGAAGGCATGGCGAGCCTCAAGATCCTAATGGATGACGGCATCATGACCGCCGCCAATGCCAGCCAGATCTGCGATGGCTCCTCAGCCGTGATGATCGCTTCGGAAGCGGCGCTGAAGACACACAACCTGAAACCGCTCGCCCGCATTCATAACGTCACCGTCACCGCCGGCGACCCTGTGATCATGCTGGAAGAGCCCCTCTTCGCCACCGACCGCGCCCTGCAACGCGTCGGCATGAAGATCGGTGACATTGACCTCTACGAAGTCAACGAAGCTTTCGCACCGGTTCCGATCGCCTGGCTGCAACACACAGGCGCCGACCCGTCGAAACTGAACGTCAATGGCGGCGCGATTGCGCTCGGCCACCCGCTCGGCGCTTCGGGCACCAAGCTGATGGCAACGCTGGTGCATGCGCTGCACGCCCGCGGCAAGAAATGGGGTCTGCAGACGATGTGTGAAGGTGGCGGCGTCGCCAACGTCACAATCATCGAAGCGCTCTGATCCGACTACGGACAGTAGTTTGCAGAACAAGACGCCGGACCTTTTCAGGTCCGGCGTTTTCCGTTTGGGTCAGGCCAGCATCGCCTCGGCAATCTGGATCGCATTGAGCGCGGCGCCCTTGCGGAGATTATCCCCCACTACGAAGAGGGCCAGGCCGTTTTCCAGCGCGCTGTCCTTGCGTACGCGGCCGACGCTGACGGCATCGCGGCCCGCCACGGCGAGCGGGTTAGGCACCTCGTCCAGCTCCACGCCTGGCGCCTTTGCCAGGAGCGCGTTCGCCTCATCCGCCGAAACCGGACGCTCGAACTCGGCATGGATGGCAAGGCAATGCCCGGTCAGCACAGGCACACGCACACAGGTACCTGAAACAAGCAGCTCCGGAATGCCGAGGATCTTACGGCTTTCGTCCCGCAGCTTGGTTTCTTCGTCCGTGTACCCGTCCTCGCCCAGAACATAGTTCAGCGGCACCACATTGAAGGCCAGCGGCACTTGCCACTTTTTCGGAGGCGGGAACGCCACGGCTGCCCCATCATGAGCGAGGGCCGCGAAATCGCTCGCAGCGGCGGCAGAAACCTGTCCGGAAAGCTCCTCGATTCCGGCCACCCCTGCCCCGGAGGCGGCCTGATAGGTACTGGCAAAAAGACGCTTGAGGCCCCAGGCATCATGCAGCGGCTTGAGCAC
>NZ_NCJT01000433.1 GCF_002282565.1 Hyphomonas sp. 34-62-18 | reverse complement strand
CGCCGGAAGCGGGCATCCTCCCGCGACCAGGCGCGCACCTGCTCAACGGGCCGGGTGGACAATCGCAGGTATACGGAGCCTCCGGTCTCATCGCGCAGCCAGGTGCGTTCATCCGGGTCGCCTTCGCCGTCGCGCTGCAGATAGTCGAAGCTCCAGTCCATGATGATCGACAGCTCATCCAGGAATGCCGGCTCAAAGGAAACGATCCCGTCCTGGCTCATGCCGATCAGCTGCGCGCCGATGGACTGGTGCGCGCCGCCCTCAGGGGCCAGCGTTACCCCGGAAGGCGTGCCCGCGATGATGAAGCGCGCATCCTGATAGCAGGCATAGTTCATGGCATCGAGGCCACGCGCCACGAAGGGGTCGTAAACCGTGCCAACCGGAATGAGCCGCTCGCCAAACAGCGAGTGGGAAAGTCCCGCCGCGCCCAGCAGCAGGAAAAGGTTCATCTCGGCAATGCCAAGCTCAATATGCTGGCCTTCCGGAGAAAACGCCCATTTCTGTGCAGAAGGGATCCTCTCTTCACGGAAGGTATCGCCCTTCGCCTGGCGCGCAAACAGGCCGCGCCGGTTCACCCAGCCACCGAGATTGGTCGAAACAGTCACATCCGGCGAGGTGGTGAGGATGCGCTGAGAAAGTTCACTGTCGCCGCGGGCCAGCGCGTCGAGGATCTTGCCAAGGCCCGCCTGGGTGGAGAGCATCTCGTCATCCAGGAAGACAGGGCCGGGGGAGGGCACGCGCGGCGCCGAATACCGGCGCGGGCCTTTGGCAAAGAAGGGCGCTTCGGCCAGCGCGGACTTGAGGTCATCTGGCGCCGAAACCGTCGCAAAGGGCTCCCATTCCTCGCCTTCGGCAACGCCCATGATCTTCTGGAAGTCGGCCATCTGCGCCTTGGTCATCAGGCCGGCATGATTGTCCTTGTGCCCGGCAAGCGGCGTGCCCCAGCCCTTGATCGTATAGGCGAGGAACACGGTCGGGCGATCGTCATCTGCGCGGGAGAAAGCTTCCAGAAGCGTTTCGAGGCACTGGCCGCCCAGATTGTTCATCAGTTCACTGATTTCGCCGTCAGACCGCCGCTCAATCAGGGCGGCCACGTCTCCCTGATCGCCCAGATCATCCATCAGGCGCTTGCGCCAGGCCGCGCCGCCCATGAAGGTCAGCGCCGAATAGAGAGAGTTCGGGCAATCCTCGATCCATTTCTTCAGCCGCTCGCCGCCCGGTTCCGCAAAGGCCGCGCGCTGCAGCGCCCCAAAGCGCAGCACTTCCACGCGCCAGCCAAACGCCTTGAAGATCGCCTCGATCTTTGCCCAGAGCCCTTCATGCACGACCCCGTCAAGGCTCTGGCGGTTATAGTCGATGATCCACCAGGTATTGCGCAGGCCGTGCTTCCAGCCTTCCTGAAGGCATTCATAGACATTGCCCTCGTCCAGCTCTGCGTCGCCTACCAGCGC
>NZ_NCJT01000134.1 GCF_002282565.1 Hyphomonas sp. 34-62-18 | reverse complement strand
CGAGAAAATGGCGCCCTGCAGCAATGGGCGCATATCAAACGGCGCAATGCTGGGCTTGGGCATCCGCGCGAAGGAAGAGAACTCCTCCACCATATGCGCGATATCATCCACCTTGCGCAGGATCGTCTCGATACAGCGCTCAAACACACCGTCCGGATCATCGATCTTTGGTCCATAACGGCGCTTCAAACGCTCCGTGGACAGCATGATGGGTGTCAGCGGGTTGCGGATCTCGTGGGCAATGCGCCGGGCTACATCGCGCCAGGCCAGCTGGCGCTGCGCATTAACAAGGCGCGTCGTATCATCAAATGTGATGACGCAGCCGCCCTCCGGGCCCAGCGCCGTCTTGAGACGGATGTTGCGCGTCTCGCCGCCCACATTCACGTCCAGCGTCGCGTCCACCGGGGCGTCACGCTCGATCGTGTCACGCACATAGCGTTCGAACTGCGGGGCCACTTCAGAAAGGGGCGCGCCCTCTTCAATCCCCGGCAGGCCCAGAAGCTCAGCTGCAGAACGGTTGGCGACGCTGATCAGGCCATCTGGTCCCACGCGCATGACCCCCGCGCCAAGTTCTGCCAGCAGGGTCTCAACAAACCGGCGCCGGTCTTCCTCTTCGTTCCGGGCACGGATGAGCGCTTCGCGCTGAGTGGCAAGCTGTTCCGTCATGGCGTTGAATGAATGCCCAAGGGCATGGAGTTCATCCACGGGGCCCGTCACCGGCACCCGCACGCTGAGATCCCCATCGCGCACCGTATGCGCCGCAGACGCCAGCCGCCCAATCGGGCCGGTGACACGGCCCGCGGCTTCAAGGCCAAGCCGGCCCGCCAGCAACAGCACAAGACCGGCAATCTGGGCGTAGCCAATGACGAAGATGATCTGCAGCCGGCCGCCACTGCGCTTGGCGGCATAGTATTCTTCCAGCGCCGCTTCGGCCTCCCGCAGGGAGCGCGCCGCGTTCCGGTCGAACACCTTCACCGCATAGATGTATCCATCCGTGGGCGCCGAAATCCGGATCAGCGCGGTGGCGATGCCGCGCGCTTCATAAAGAGTTGTGGCCACCGAGCCCTGATCTGCCTCGACATAGGCAGATTTTGGCGGCAGCAGCAGGATCGGCTCCTGCAGGCTTGCCTCCGCAATCAGGTCCACGCCATCGGCGCCGAGGATCGCAATGGTGAGGAATTCCCGGCTGGTAAGCTCCGAGCGCAGGCCATCAAAGAAGGTAGCCGAGGCATAGTCATAGATCGCGCCATCGCCATCTTCCGTAGGCGGCGCAATCTCGAGGCTTTTGTCTACCTGCCGCGCAAAGCTTTCCACATCCATCGCAGCCAGGCGCATGTCTGAATCGAAGGAGGCCTGGAAGTTCTCCACATAGGTGCGGAAAATCTCCGCATTCTGCTCCATCAGATGATCAACCCGTTCGCCGAGCCAGCGATCAAGGCCGCGCGTGATGAAGGTGCCCATGAACACGGCCACAACCATGGCCGGGATCAGCGCCGAAAAGCCGAACAGCAGCACGAACCGGCGGGCGAGTTTTCCGCTGCCATCTTCCTTGCCGACCCTGATCTGCAGGTATTCGCGCGTCACGATGACGGCGAGCACGATCAGGATGACAAAGTTAAGACCGAGCAGCCAGGGGGTGGCGCCGGCGGTCGGATCGTCCGGCACGACGCCCGAAATGGCAATGAACGTCGCAAACACCGCGACCAGGGCCGCGATGATGAAAAGCCCTTCAAACAGGGCCCAGCTTGCCTTGTTGGCCTGTGAGTTAGCTGTGGTCGACACTCAGTTCCGGTTCTGTTGGGGCCCCGCCCCGTTGCAAACAGGCCACAATTTGAGTGTCCCGCCCGCAACAGTGGTGCAATAAAGCCACAGAACGCTGTGTCGTCAATCAGTCTTCTGCAATGCCGAGGGCGTTGATCTTGGCCCGCAGCGTGTTGCGGTTCATGCCCAGAAGCTGGGCCGCGCGGACCTTGTTTCCGGAGGTAACGGACAGGGCGAGCCGGATCAGCGGCCGCTCAACACGGTTAACAACCGATTCGTGGACATTGGAGTCCTCCCCCTCACCGCCGGAGACGAGATCGCCCATCACATAGCGGTGCAGCAGACCCTCAATTTCCGCCTCGAAGCCAAGGCTGACCCCGGTCTGCTCGGCCACGCCCATCCGCATCTCGCGTTCGACATCCATGACCGTGATGACCGAATCCGAGCTGAGCACGGCCAGCCTGAGAACGAGGTTTTCCAGTTCGCGGACGTTGCCGGGCCAGTCATAAGCGGCCATCAGGTCCAGCGCTGACTTGTCGAAGGTGCGGGCCGCCAGCCCCTGTCGCTGGGCGCGAATGAGGAAGGCGCGCGCGAGTTCCGGAATATCCTCCTTGCGCTGGCGCAGCGGCGGAATGGAAAGACGCATCACATTCAGGCGATAGTAAAGGTCTTCGCGAAACTTCCCGTCCTCAACGAGGCGGCCAAGATTGCGACGGGTGGAGGCGATCAGGCGGGCGCCGCCGGGCTCGCGCAGAAGCTTCACAAGCTGGGCCTGGGCTTCGGCCGGAAGATCGCCGATTTCATCGAGGTAAAGCGTGCCCCCTTTCAGGTGGACGGCGCCGCCATTGCCATCGGTGCCGAAGAGTTCGCGGTTGATCTCAGCCGCCGGCATGGCCGCAAGGTCCAGCGCAACAAACCGTCCGCGCTTGGACTGGCCAAGCTGGTGGATGGCGCGGGCGGCAAGTTCCTTGCCGGTGCCGCTTTCCCCTTCGATCAGGACGGTGAGATCGGTGTTCATCACCTTGGCGATCAGGCGGTAGACTTCCTGCATCGCATCCGACCGGCCGATCAGCGGCAGGCCAGCGTCGGCGACCGCCTTTTGCGCATCCGGATGAATTGCGCGTTCCGGGGCGGGTGATGCTTTGAGAGCCCGGCGGACGAGGCTGGATAGCACATCGATATCGAACGGCTTGGGAAGGTAGTCGAAGGCGCCATGCTCGGCGGCGGAGGCCGCAGTGAGGATGGTGTTCTGGCCACTCATCACGATGAAGGGCAGGTCCGGCCGGGCGAGCTTCATCGAGGGCAGCAGATCAAAGATCGACGTGTCACCGAGATAGACGTCGGTGACGACGACATCCCCTTCCCCATTGCGGACCCAGCGCTGGAGGGCATCGGGCGAACTGGTGGCGCGCACCTCATACCCGGCGGACACCAGGGTCTGGTTCACGACGAGCCGGATGCTGGCATCATCTTCTGCTAGGAGTACGGTCTTGTCGGCCATGAGATTTTAAGCCTCCGAAAGCGGCAACAGGATGGTGAAACGGGTAGCGCCGGGCTGGCTGTCGACACGGATCTGCCCGCCATGGGCGTTGATGACCTCGCTGACGATGGAGAGGCCGAGGCCCCGCCCGCCGGATTTTGTGGACTGAAAAACATCAAAGATCGTGGCCTGATGCTCACGCGGGATGCCCTGCCCATTGTCCTCGATGGAGATCAGCATCGCGCGCCGCAGGCCCGAGCCGAGGCGCGCCTGACGCATGGCTAGGCCGGCTGCATAGGCCGTGCGCAGCACCACTTCACCCTTGCGCCCGCCTTCAGAGGCAGCTTCGGCGGCATTGCGGACGATGTTCTGGAAGGCCTGCTGCAGATGGTCCGGATCGCACATCATATCGGGCAGCGAGGGGTCAAAGTCGCGCCGGTATTCCACCCGCGCGCCCATGGCCGCGCGCTCCGAGGCAATCACCTTGTCGAGCAGCGCATGCACATTGCAGGGCTGCATCCGGGGCGCTGAGAACAGTTCAAACGCGGACAGACGGTTGACCAGACGCTCGATGCGGCGGGCTTCGTCCTTGATGATATCGAGCAATTCTGACTGGCCTGCATGGGCCTGCCGCTCCAGAAGCTGGGCAGCGCCGATAATGCCCGCCAGCGGGTTTTTAACCTCATGGCCAAGGATGCGCCCGAAGCCGGCGGCCCCTGCGACACCCTCCCCGGAATCGCGCGAGGGCGCCTCTGACAGCGCCAGGATGAAATTGCCCCCCTCAACCGTCCGCAGGCGCACATCACAGATCGTCCGCACCTGCATCGACGGTCCGGACACCGGTGTCGAGGGCGCTGTGATTTCTGCCGGGTCGCGCTCTGCCCGGTCGATCAGCTCGAACAGGATGGAATCGTGGAACACGATCTCGCTGAGTGGCCGCCCCACGAGGGCGCGGCGCGACAGCTTGAACAGGTCTTCTGCGGCGGGGTTCACATTCGCGATGCGGCGGCGCTGGTCGATGTGCAGCAGCGCGATGGGGGATAGATCGGCGAGACCTGAGGGGCGCTCACCTGTCAACGTACTCATGACTATACTGCCTTTTCCAGCGTCTGGCCGAGATAGACTTTCCGCAGCGCGGCGATCAGCTCTCCGGCGTCCCCAATACGGCAGAGATCGGCGCGCAACTGCCGGCGCTCGGCAGCCGGCAGATCGGTTTCAAGATTGTCGATGGCAGCAGAGACATGCTTGCGCACCATCTTGAGGCCGAGACCGGCCCCATAAAGATCAACGGAATCAGAGATTTGCTCACAAAGACTGGCGAGTTGCTCGCTCAGGCCCGGCTTGCGCCAGGCGCGCCCTTCCAGCGCGGTGGCCACTTCGCCGATCAGCCAGGGGCGTCCCATCGCCGCGCGGCCCAGCATCACGCCATGCGCGCCGCTTTGGGCCAGCGCTTCACGGGCCGAAGCGGCATCTGAAATGTCGCCATTGACGATGACCGGCAGGCCGACGGCTTCCACAGCCGGGCGGACAGCGGCCCAGTTGGCCGCGCCGGTGTAGAACTGGCAGCGCGTGCGGCCATGGACAGTAAGCATCTGTACGCCCTTGGCTTCCGCCATGCGGGCCAGCTCAGGGGCGTTGTGATTGGTGTCGTCCCAGCCGAGACGCATTTTCAGAGTCACCGGCCGAGCGCCCGCACCCTGCATGGCCGCGTCGATGATCTCACCCGCCAGCGGCAGATCCCGCATCAGCGCCGAGCCGGACTGGCCCCCGGTGACCTGTTTGGACGGGCAGCCCATATTGATGTCGATCACATCGACGCCGGCTTCGGCCATCAGAATGGCGCCGGCGAGCATATCCTCAGGGCGGCGGGCGGCGAGCTGGACGATCCAAGGGCCTTCACCTTCATGGCGGCAGGTGCGGCGGACCACATCCGGGCGGGCCTGGGCGAGGGTTTCACCAGCGACCATCTCCGACACGACCGCCGGGGCGCCGAAATGCACCGCCTGCCGCCGCATGGGGGCATCCGTTGCGCCCGACATTGGCGCCAGCCAGACCCGAGGTGCCTTAAAATTGGTCATATCCTTTTCTTTCCCACTTTTCATTTTTTCGCAAGCGCACAAATCATGGGCAAATAATTCCCCTTTTCGGGACATTCCGTGGAGTAGCCAGCTGCGCAAGGGTCGCCTACAAGCCAGAACATGACTGAGGCTGTAGCAATCATTGTGGCCGGGGGCACTGGCCAACGCGCAGGGGCGGAGCGCCCGAAACAGTGGCAAACCCTGCTGGGGAAGCGGGTAATCGACTGGTCGATCGAGGCTTTTTGCGGCCATCCTGAGATTTCGCAGGTGGTGGTCGTGGCCGGGCTGGAGCTGGGCGAATTGCCTGCGGGTGGCAAAATTCTTCAGGCAAAACCGGGCGATACGCGCACTCAATCCGTGCTCAGCGGACTGGCGGCAGCGACGGTGGGCGAGGACGCAACGGTGCTGATCCATGATGCGGCGCGGCCTGGCATTGACGCGGCGACGATCTCCAAACTGCTGGCGCGGCTACAGGATCCGAGCATTTCAGGCGCCGCCCCGGCGTTGCCCGTTGCCGACGCATTGAAGCGCAATCTGTTGCAAAACTGGTCAAACGTGGATCGAAACGGTCTCGTCCGGGTGCAAACCCCGCAAGCCTTCCGCCTTGGCGAGATCAAACGCGCGCTCGCCGCCGCGGGACCCGACCTTGTGGACGACCTCACCGCAATAGAAGCGGCCGGCGGCGCCATCGACATGGTGCCGGGCTCGGCCCGCCTTTCCAAGATCACCTATCCGGAGGATTTCGACATGCTGGCCCGTCTCCTCTCCCCCACCGGCACCCCGCGCATCGGCAAGGGGTATGATGTGCATGAGTTCGAGGCGGGGACCCATGTGACCCTCTGCGGGGTGGCCATTCCTCACATCGCCAAGCTGAAAGGCCATTCGGACGCCGACGCGGCCTGGCATGCGCTGACCGATGCGATCCTCGGCGCCGTCGCGCTGGGCGACATTGGCGACCACTTCCCGCCCTCGGACCCGAAATGGAAAGGCGCCGACAGCGGCCTCTTCCTGAAGGAGGCCCAGAGGCTGGCCGAGGCGAAGGGGTATGTGATCGCCAATTGCGACATCACGGTGATCTGCGAGGCGCCCAAGGTGAAGCCGCACCGCGAGGCGATGCGGGAACGGACGGCGGAGCTGCTCGGGCTTCCTCTTGATGCCGTCTCGGCTTTACCGGGCGGCGTGAGGGGATTGCAGCGGAGGCTGTGGCGTTGCTGGTGCCCAGGGGCTGAACTTTTCCAGCCTCACTCCCCCTCCGTCAGCCGGCTATCGCCGTCTGCCACCTCCCCCGCTTCGCAGGGGAGGATAAGGGCCACGCGCTCCAATCCTCTTGTTTCGTCACTCCCGATGGCCGCAGGCCATCTGGGAGCCTAGCTCCGGCCATTGCCGCTTGATCTGATGGAAAGTTCCCGAGATGGGCCCTCAGATGCGCTGGCGCGCATCGAGGGTGACGAACACAAATAGGTGGATGCCTTGCCCTTACCTCGCGGCATTATTTTCAAGCCACCGCCTTCATGAGAGCTTCCCCGTCAAAAGAAGACCGGGAGGAAGGCATGGACGATATTCTGATCACCGAGAAACGCGGGCATGTGATGGTTCTGACGCTGAACCGGCCTGAGGCGATGAACTCGCTCGATTATGAGCTGTATGATGCGCTGGAAAACGCGGTGCGGACCTCGGATGCGCGGGCGATTGTGATTACGGGATCGGGCACGCGGGCGTTCTGCGCTGGGGATGACGTGAAGAAGATCCTCTCCAAGGGCGCCCCGGTGACGCCGGAGCGGGCGGCCAAGGCGAAAGATAGCGGCGGGCTGACCCCGGCGGCAGACGCCCTTCTGCATACGGATATTCCGGTGATTGCGGCGATCAATGGGTTTGCGCTCGGCTGGGGCGCGGAGCTGGCGATCATGGCGGATATGCGGGTGATGTCTGAAACCGCAAAGATCGGCGAGATATTCGTGACGCGGGGGCTTTGCTGTGACGCGCCGGGACTCGGGCGGCTGGCGCAGCTGGTGGGGCGCGAGAAGGCCAGCGAGCTGCTCTTCACTGGCGACGTGATCGACGCGGCCGAGGCAAAGGCGATTGGGTTGGTGGGCCGGGTGGTGGCGCCGGGCGATCTGATGCCGACGGCTTTGGCGCTGGCCGAGAAGATCGCGGCGAACCCGCCCCAGGCGGTGAAATCACTGAAAGCGGGCCTGCGCCGGACGCTGGACCCCGATTGGCGCGACACGGGCAAATGGGCGATCACAGAAATCCGCCGCCTGATGCAGACACAGGACGCGAAGGAAAGCGCCGCCGCCTTCATCGAGAAGCGAAAGCCGGTCTTCACGGGCAACTGATCGGGCGTTAGACAGGGTTTCATGTTTCCAGATCGCCTTCGCAACCTCGCCATGCTGGTGCTCGACGATGCCGAGCGCGCCCGCCTGAAGATCGCAACCGCCGAAAGCTGCACCGGCGGCCTTGTCGCCGCGCTGCTGACGGAGATCCCCGGCTCGTCCACCGTGGTGGAGCGGGGCTTTGTCACCTACTCCAACAAGGCCAAGGAAGAGATGCTGGGCGTGCCTGGCGATGTGCTGGCCGATTTCGGCGCGGTCTCCGAACCTGTTGCGCGGATGATGGCGGAAGGGGCGCTGGCCAACAGCCGGGCGAACATTGCCGTCTCGATCACCGGGGTGGCTGGGCCTGGCGGGGGTACACGGATGAAACCGGTGGGCACCGTTCACCTTGCCTGCGCGCGAGAGAACCGGGCCGTGCTGCACGAGATGCTGCAACTGGGCGACATTGGCCGGGACGCGATCCGGCTGGCGGCGGTGGAAGCGGCGCTGAATTTGATTCAGGCGCAGACGCGGTAAGAGGCTTTTGCGCGCAGCGGCTTTGGCTGGGCGGTGTTTTTTGAATGGAGAGGTGCCCCACCCTATCCCTCCCCACCTCCGTGGGGAGGGGACCTGTTGCATTGCGGCGTGAGGTGAGCGTTTCGGCGGAGAGCGACTTGTGCAACCGGGGACATAGGTAACGTTTTAGACCGGGCAGATGGGTGACAGTTTTCACGGTGTGTTCCGTGGTCTGCCGGGCTTGATACGGTTCATGCG
>NZ_NCJT01000133.1 GCF_002282565.1 Hyphomonas sp. 34-62-18 | reverse complement strand
CGCGACAATCGACAAACGGTTCACCCCCGGATCACCACTACGACAGTATTGGCTTCAAAATCCCGAAAAGAGACATAAACTGCGAACTCCACAATCTGCCAGTCTGCCAAAATTGGGTGTCGACCAGAGCGAAACTACCTCACAGTAGGAGTTTTATTGCCGTGTTTTATTCGTCGTAGGAGAAGGAGCGCTTGCGACAACGGTTTAGAAGTTGAACGGCACCAACCAATCAGGTGCGTTCGTGGGCCGGCTTCCAGATTGATAATCATGAGCGCAGCCCAACGCGCCCACTCACCTTCGCGGTCCATGCCCAGAACAGCGTTCACCACTTGACCAGTGGCGACGGGAACGCGCCATTCTCGCTCCAAAGATGTTGCCCAAATTTGGTTAAGAAACGCGCAGGCCAATCGAACATGTGACACACAGTCGGCGGTCTCGTGACCCAAATATCGGCACACAGCCTCAAACTTATAGAGGCCCGCCGTATCATCAGTTCGGTATATTTTGTACAAAGTTGCAAGATCAAGAGAAACTACGCCGTGACGATGTATCGCCAGTGATTGCACTAGCTCCACATATCCTTCAGCAGTCGTTACGCCCTGCTTGAGTGCGGACTGGGCAGCGGTTTGTAGCCAGACCGCTTCTGTCTGAAACACCTCCGCGGAGAGCTCACGTAACGCCAGATCATCTGACAGCAATAACCGTTTTTTTCCGGCCAGAATGGCCGGCGCCATCAAGTCCGGATCTGCTATCTCGCTGAGCCGCTCAAGCGCGTCGGGCAGGTCATCCGGCACTGTAACGGGCTCTATAGTACAAGCTTCCGCAATGCTCTCGATCCGCGCTTTCATCCATGCCGCTATCTCAGCGCGCTCTGCTTGGCTGAGTTCATGCTTGAAATACTGCCCATTCTGGTAACTCGTGCTCATCGATTGTCCCGGCCGATCCGCATCTTGAAGCGCGACCAGTTTCTGTAGTGCGATTAGTTCGGTCGTCGGAATCGCGAGCGGACCGAGTACCTTGGTCAGAAGAGGCAACACCTTAAATTGAGCTGCACGCCAGGCTGTAAACCCGTCCAAAACAGCGCCGCGACGACCGTGTGTTTCGATCCGCCTGACGGCCTGCGCGAAGGCCTCTGCATTCCCTGTTGCCGTTCGAACACCTAGCCCGCGATCAAGAAGAAAATCTGCGAACCCTACAGCACCGGCCTGATGGCGACCTGCAATGACCGCTAAGGGAATCGCATGCTCGCGATAGGCATCCAGCAGTTTTTGGCCCCGCTCGGCCTGTCTCCGGATCTGTGAAAAAACCTTTGAAAAGTCCTTGTCCTGAATTTCGATTTTAACAACGCCTGTTGCTCCTGGGAATCGCGCTTCGCTGTTTTCAAGAAGATCGTACCAAGCCCGCAGCCACGCTGGCTGCACAAGGGTGAGTGTCCATGTTCGGACCACATCGAAGTCCGTATCCATCTCAATGCTGTGATCGACCTTGGTCCCCATAAACCTCGAAACAATGCCGTGTGAGGATGACACCACGTCGCCCCAAGGCAGGTCCGCGTCCCCGTCGACAATGCCGCTGATGCTTGCGCCAACATCATTGCTTATCTGAATGAACATGCCAGACCCGACCACGACTGGAACATCGCCAAACATATCTGAGGAGGGCTGCAGGATAAGCCCCATATATTTTTGCGACAGGTCAGGATCATCAGCAGCGTCACACAGCGCACTATAACCCAGCGATATTGCCCGGCGACCATATCCAATCTGATTTAGTGTATGGGCAAAACGCATCCGCTCGCTGGCATCGCCAGGCGTCGCATCAATCGATTCGTCTGCGAGAAGCGCCGCTAGCGCATCATGACTTCCAGCACGAAACAGGGCTTGGCTAAGTGGATTCAACAAAGCCAGGCGGGCGTCTCGGTCAAACCCCACCTGCAAAGCCGCCGCGGCCGCTTCGAAGTCGCCGCGGTTGATCTCCATCACCCCATAGGCCCAGAGGTAGAACGGATGGCGCTTAAGGTCTTCGGGAAGAAATTCAAAAAAGCTTCGTGCTTGCTCTCGGACCGGGTATTGATTGATCAACGCTTGGGTCAGCAATCTGAGGTCGGGCGAGTCGACCTCCATATTGATATGTCCGTAAAACATGCGCGCAATGGTACGCCAGTCACCCTGTGCCTCGGCCTCATAGGCCACCGCATAGCGAGTCGCAAAGCTTGCGGATTTCTCTTCCACTCTCCGTCGGGCCGCGTCATAGCACTCGCTAGCTACACCATCGAACCCGAAACGTCTTGCGCCTTGGGCGATAATGGCGAGCGCGCGCGGATCATCTCCAACCTGCTGAAGTCCCGATTCCAGAATGCCATGCCGATCTGCAGCATCTGCCAAATGGAGTGTTGCAAGGACACAAGCCGCCTGTGCAACGTCGCGTTCAGCGGCCGGGAACAGGTTGGAATGGGTCTCCACCAATGCCTTCAGGTCTGCCCATCGACTCTGCCTAGAAAACAGGTGGAAGCGCATCATGACGGTGTCGGATGAAAGCTCCAAACGCTCAACGAGTGGACCAGCTTCGTCCACCGCTTCCAACTCCAGTAGAGCCGCAGCAAGCTTTTCCACCAGAGCCAGTTCGTCGGGAAGTGCGACAAGGGCTTGTCGGCCCACCTCCGCAGCCGCCTCCAATTGACCGAGCAGGCGCTTGGCCAGTATGAGATTGGCGGGGACATGGAAGGCCTGCGCCTGAACCTTGGCCGGGGCCTTCAAAAGCTCGCTCCATCGCGCGCCCAACAGACGTGCAGCGAGAACAAGGTCGCTTTCCTGTTCGGGGGTAAGTCGGTAGCCGAACTGGTAACCGCTCGCTGAGACAACCCGCTCTATCAGCACACCCGCGTAGGCTTCCTGGGCGAATTGGTTGTCCGGATAGGATTTGTGGGTTCGCTCTGCAGCTTGATACCAGTTCTCCTTGTCATCGCGCCGCAAGTAAAAACGCGCCACGGCCAGCATAACTTCTAAACCACTATGGGTAGGCTCAGGCACGTGGTCCAAGGGAGCGGTGATTCCCGGCATTTCATGCATGCCCTGAACGAAGTATCCGGCAATGCCAGCATTCTCCGGGTCTTTGCGCAGCGCGCTCTCACAAAATACTTTCAGCGCATCCCAGTCGCTCTGTATTAGGAGACCGAGCGCCTTATTGGATTGCGCCTTCGGATTCGATGGGTCGTGTTCGAAGGCAGCGATAAATCCGGATGCCGCTTTTTCCAGATCCCCGAGCGCGTAGTCACAGCTTGCAATATTGGCTTCAATTCGAAACTTGATCCTGCCCGAGGCGTCTTTTTGAGACTCTTGCAGATCGTTCAATAGCCGCCGCGCCTCTTCCGGCGCGCTCTCTATCAAATGTGCAATCTGTGTGATCTGGCGGTCGACAACATTTGCCACGGCTTCGGCCGCGGAATTGGTAGTCCCGATCTGCATAAGGATCAGCTGCAGGTCTGATCGCATGGCTGTTTGCTGGACCAGCACCTCGTTGCTGATCTCTTCAATCCGGTCACCCTGTCCCGAATGGGATGGATCAAATGCGTTGCGCGCTTTGGGATGTCGGCAAATCAGCCGCTCAAGCGACCCCCACCCAATGACGCGGACCTTCAGGGGAATACCACGATCTTTACTGGCCGATTGCGACAACTCCAAAGCTATAGACTGAACCTCCGGATCATCCGGTGCTGTTGTGCAGAGGATGTACTCTGACAAGAGGGGCTTGAATGTGAGCGCCTTTTTGACTTCCGCACGCAGCTCACTTTCCTTAAAGTCTTTTCCATCGCCCTTTAGCTTGCACTGGATCCCGACAATGCGATTGGGATCGTCCTCACGCAAACCGGTCAGATCAACGCCATATTGCGCCTTACCGCGACGGCCATAAGTCTGCACATTGGGGTCGCGCAACTCGCACTGCCACAATATCTCATTTGCCCATTCAAAGACTTGCTCTGTCAGGGGTTTTGGGACCTGGCTATGTTGGTATTCGGACATTGTGGTTTCTCGAAACGATATGTGACCTCTACACAAAGTGCATTCGCGGGAAACAAATCGAGCCAGACTCGGATTTTTCCCAAAGGTTAGAATTCAGCAAGGAGCCACGACAGCTGCGTATCGCTATCCGGAATCAGGTTCGTCTTTGCAAGACGTCAGCCCGAAGAAATTAGCATTGCTGCGGGAGGCAGACACCTACCGACAGCACCATTACCCTGTTTGGCCACCGGGCCGCTCGCTGGCCGTGGTTCTCGCCGGCAACTACATAGGAAACAAAGTCAGTGCCTTCTCTTGGAGGCGATAGGGCATCCGTCTAGGGCTTATGGCTTCTTCTGCGCCCGTTACTGCCGTAACGCTTTGGGAGCTAAGCGCCCTGCTTCGACATGGATCAAACGTTAAACCGATAGTCCCAATGAAGAGCGATGAAGCAGTTGCGGATCACCGCTCCAGTCCCCGCTCCCTCCCAATCTTCCAAGTCACCCCCGCTGCTGTCCTTTGGATTGCCATATCCCTCCCCCTGTGACGCTCCATCTCCGGCCGCCATGGAACCAGCGCAAATTCCTTCGCATTGCCGACGACCGCAATCCTTCCCTGTCCCAGATCAATCGCCTTCTCGAACCGGCCTTCAAACCTGTCTCCCGGTAACATCTCAACAGCGGAGCGCCCGGTTGATGAAGCAAGCATGCCGGATGTCCTTCGAAGCTCCACGACGCGCAGCCTGGCGCGCAACGCTTCCCCCAACTCGCTGTCCCCCCTTTCAAGCCAGCCTTTCTCCTGAAGAAAGGTGAGACGCGCTTGCCGGACCTTCGCCAGCCGGTCACCGGGCACCGCGGCCCCCCCCGTATCGAGCCAGGTCAGACCCGCGTGACGGGCCTGCTCCGTGAGTGGAAGCCAAGACCGGACGTGAACCTCAAGCCGCCCCGTCCGCGCGGAATCATAGTCGGCAGCGCGTTGGGCAAATTCCTGCGGCACCTGCCACACCCCGTCGCTGCCGCATTCGACAATACCGGCGCGCCGCAAGGCTTCCAGGCGCCGGACATGTCCCTGTCGCCAAGCCGGGGTTGCGCCCGGATCGGCATCAACATGGAGCGTATCGGAATACACCCCACCGGACCGCTCTGCGACCTTCAGGATGGACGCATCCATCTCTCGCAGTTTCGGTGTCCGTGTACGAACCTCAATGACGGCGCCATCCGGTGGAACCGCCCCAGGCTCCCGCAGTCCCATATCGACGATCCACCGTGTCCCGTGAAAGTCCTCGACCACCAGGCTCCGCCGGTCCCGCAATTCATCCTCCGGAACAGATGCCAGGACCGACCCAAGAAGGACTTCCTGCTCCGGTCCGCCCAGCTCGAACCGGCGCAGATTGCTATCTGGGGACCGATCCCTATGTTTCGCCGCCAGTGCCTTGAGGATATCACCGCGCTGCCCCAACGCCTTGAGCGAGGCGTCCCAGCCAGGTTTCAGCGTCCACGCATCCTCACCCGCTGGCACTGCGAGACCAAGCCCCTCGAGATGGCGCAACCTCGCCCGCCGCAGCGCTTCGTCAAACCGCCCCCGCGTGTCCCTTCCTTCTGTAATCCGGATACCGGTTTCCGAGACCTCTGCGAGAATGTCCCGATCCAGGCCTGTAAACCGCTCCTGTGTTACCTCGCGCTGCCGCGCCTGCGCAATCTCCAGATCCCGCCGTGGCCCGAGGCGCTCCGAGACAATGTCCTGCGCCCGCGATGCCAGCCCCTGCCGGATATAATCCGGCGCGATGACAAGGTCCCTGCCGTCCTCATCCTTGCCGCGGATCACGATATGGGTATGCGGATGACCGGTGTTGTGGTGATCGACCGCGAGCCAGTCGAGGCGCGTGCCGAGATCGGATTCCATCTGGGCCATCAGGGCTCTGGTCGTCTCTTTCAGGTCACCCAACATGGCCCCGTCTTCGGCCGATACAATGATCCGGAACTGGTGCCGGTCGCCCTCGCACCGCTCGAGGAATCCTTCCGCCTTCGGTTCGAAGCCTTCGCGCGTGTAGAGCTCGCCCCCGGATCCAGCCCGCTCGACGCCGTCGCGCTGGATGTAGCCGAGATGGGCTTTCAGCGCCCCGCCCCCACCGCCACGCGGCGCCCTGGAAACATGCGTCTTCACGATCACCCGGCGTATCCGGAAAGGGGGCATCCGCTGACCGCGCATTTCAAGGGCGCGCGCACTTGCCCCGCCGCGACCCAATCCGGCCCCCGTGAAACGTGCCTTTCCAGCTTTCCGACCAAGCCGGGCGGCCGCCCGTCTCACCTGCTTTGAAAAGCGCTGCTCGCCACTCCGTCCCCGATCCCCCAATCGGCCAAGGCGCGGCGTGAAATCATCCGTCATGGGAAGATTCCCCAATCAGGATATGGCGCCAGCCAGACCTGTAGCAAACACGCCTGATCCCAGCAAACCCGGCGTCTCGACCCGGTGCAACGGGCACCGAAAAATCGTTGTGCAGGCAAGGCGCAAGGCAGGGCCTGGCGCCAGCGCTTTTAACTTGCCCTACCGGGTCTGCTTGTAACCGTCCGATGACTGCACATCGATTCCGGGTCGCAATAGTTCTCCATTTGGCCTTCCCTTCCTGGTGAGGAGCTGAACATGGATTTGAAACG
>NZ_NCJT01000021.1 GCF_002282565.1 Hyphomonas sp. 34-62-18 | reverse complement strand
ACCATGTAGTAGGTGATGTAGCCGCCGAAGAAGACGAGGCCCGTCATCAGTGTCCAGAAGGTGTATTGCGGGCTCTGGATCAGGTACCAGATGATCGCGACGCCCGGAATGGCGATGAGATAGAGCGCCCATTCCAGATTGATCGGGCCAAGAACCTTTTTCTTGAGTTTCTCCGGCTCCGGCGGCGCGCCGGCGGCGTCCGGCAGTTGCGGTTCGCCCGCCGTCCAGAACAGAAGCCGGCGGCGCGCAAACACAAGCCAGCCAAGCGCCATCCCCACGGCCGCAAGACCAAAGCCTGCCCACCAGCCAACCGTCTGGCCAAGGTAGCCGCACAGGATCGCGGCCCAGAAACCACCGAGGTTGATACCGTAATAGTAAAGCGTGAAGCCCGCGTCGCGGCGCACATCATTCTCTTCATACAGCTGGCCAACGATCGAGGAGATCGAAGCCTTGAGATAGCCAACGCCCATCACGATCAGCGACAGCGCCAGGAAGAGGATGTTGGTGAAGAAAGTGCTGCGCTCTGGCTCAGACAGTTTCGAAGTGATGTCCGGAATAACCTGCGGCAGCGGCGATCCTGCGTCGAGGCCGGTGAAGGCAAGGCCGCCGTCTGGCGTCACATTGGCCGTACACGTCCCTTCTGCCGGCGTGCCACCGAACAGGCAGCGCTGCGTGCCAGTGTCCACGAACACCTGCCGCCCACCGCCGCGGCCTTCCACCACCAGTTCATAGCGTGCCCCGTCGAGATCGATATGCTGTTTGGCTTCCGGCCCGTGCAGGCCCATCGTCAGATGGCCCGCCACCAGCAACAGCGCGCCAAAGGCAATGGCCTTCCGGTTGCCGAGATACTTGTCCGCCAGGAACCCGCCGAGCAATGGCAGCAGGTAAACCAGCGCCGTGTAGGAACCATACTGCGACTGCGCCGTGCGGTCATCAAACAGGAAGTGCTGGGTCAGATAGAAGATCAGCAGCGCCCGCATCCCGTAATAGGAAAACCGCTCCCACATCTCTGCGAAGAACAGGATGTGCAGCCCTTTCGGGTGTTTGCGCATCTGGTTGAACACAGGAAAACAGGTCGCGAGCGTAATCACGATCCCGAGGACAATAATCAGCATGTACGGGCTCCCCAGCGCGCTGAACTTATGCCGGCGCGCGGTCGCGGGCCGAATTATGTCAAAGGTTTGACCACGGGCCGCCCAGCCGCTCAAGGGAGTTTATGCCGTTAGGACATGCGTCGCCCCAACCTGCTCATGCCCTCAGCAGCCCGCTTGAGGGCAACGCCTCACACCTCGTCCAGCAATCCGGGATAATTGTTGCTCACTTTTCCAACCGCCGCGCCGATGGGCCAGGCATCCATATCCTCATTCGGAAACGGCTCGAACAGGTCGGACGGATCGCCAGAGGCGGGGTCCAGCCACCGGTCATAATCCTCTGGCCGCAGGATTACCGGCATCCGGTCATGGATGCCTGCGGTGAAATCGTTCGGTTTGGTTGTGAGTATTGTGAAACTCTGGATTTCGGAGCCGTCGATCAGCGCCGCGTCCCAAAGCCCCGCAAGGCAAAACAGCCGCCGGTTTCGCAGGCGGAAGGCAAATGGTGTCTTCGTCTTCCCCTGCGCAGACCATTCATAATAGCCCGACACAGGCACCAGACAGCGCTTGTGCCGGTAAGCTCCCCGGAAAGTGGGCTTCTCCGCCACCTCTTCGGCCCGCGCATTGATGCTGATGGCGCGCCATTCCCGGATTGGCTTGGTCCACCAGCTGGGAATCAGCCCCCACCGCATGGGCACCATTTCGCGGGCCGTCTTGTCATGGTTGAGGCGTATCACCGGCTGGAGGGTCGTCGGCGCGATGTTCCAGCTGGCCTCCGGCGGCTCCACGCCCTCCACAGGCATGATGTTCAGCCAGGCGTAATACTCGCCCCAACTCACCCCTTCACGGAAAAACCGGCCACACATGCGCCGGAGGCTAGCCGCGCCCGACCACCGCCTCAATACGCCTCTTCGGCGAACACCTT
Organism: Hyphomonas sp. 34-62-18; assembly: GCF_002282565.1. GTDB lineage: Bacteria > Pseudomonadota > Alphaproteobacteria > Caulobacterales > Hyphomonadaceae > Hyphomonas. Next base: position 19,373 of record NZ_NCJT01000021.1, on the reverse strand, counting down.
ACGCACGTCGCGGTTCCAGGGCCCGTGATAGCGTTGCAGCAGGCGCTCGGCTGGCGTGATACCCGACGCAGCAATCTCGTCCAGCCCGCTGAGGAAGCCTGTTTCATCATCCCCCGCCGCAGACAGCACACGGCCCTTGAGGCCCGCCCGGCTAATCTCCAGCACTTCTTTCGCCAGATCCTGCATCGTGCGCCCGCCGGGGATCGGCGTCTTCAGGCCAAGCGTGCGGACGGACTGCCGCATCGCCTCCCGCTCCGCTGCGCTCCAACCCTTCACCAGGTCCCACGCCGCATCCAGCGAGGATTGCGAATAGAACAGCCCTGTCCAGAAGGCCGAAAACGCGCACAGCCGGTCCCAAGGCCCGGAATCGGAGCCGCGCATCTCCAGGAAACGCTTCAGGCGTACTTCAGGAAAGATCGTTGAGAGGTGATCTGCAAAATCGTCCATCGCGGGCTTCTCGCCTGGCAGGATCGGCAGCTTGCCTTCCATGAAATCGCGGAAGCTGAGGCCCGACGCATCCAGATACTTGCCCCCCCGGCGCACGAAATACATCGGCACATCAAGGGCATAGTCCACATAGCGCTCAAAGCCGAACCCATCCTCGAACACGAAGGGCAGCATGCCCGTGCGGTCCGGATCAAGGTCGGTCCAGATGTGTGAGCGATAGGAGAGAAACCCGTTCGTGCGTCCCTCTAGGAAGGGCGAATTGGCAAACAGCGCCGTGCCCAGCGGCTGCAGCGCCAGCGACACGCGGAACTTCTGCGCCATGTCGGCTTCCGAGCCGAAATCAAGGTTTGCCTGCACGGTGGACGTGCGGAACATCATCTGCCGGCCAAGGCGGCCCACCTTGTCCATATAGGCGGTCATGATCTTGTAGCGGCCCTTGGGCATCACCGGCGTTTCGGCCATGCTCCAGATGGGGCTCGCGCCAAGGCCGATGAACCCGATGCCCAGCGGCTCGGCAATCTCGCGCACCTCGGTCAGGTGCCGGCCCACTTCCACACAGGTCTCGTGGATCGATTTGAGCGGCGCGCCGGACAGCTCGAACTGGCCGCCCGGCTCCAGGCTGACGCTGGCGCCGTCCTTTTTGAGGCCGATCAGGTATCCGCCTTCCAGAATAGGCTCCCAGCCGAACCGGTCGCGCAGGCCTTCCAGCATCGCCAGGATCGAGGCCGGCCCCTCATAGGGCAGCGGCTTCAGGCCGTCCCAGATGAAGCCGAACTTCTCGTGTTCTGTGCCAATGGCCCAGTCGCTGCGGGGCTTGGAGCCGCCTTCCAGATACTCGACCAGTTCGTGCTTGCCTGAGATTCGCGGCGAGGCTTCGTCGATGTCGCTCGTTGGCGTGGTCATCGCGGCGCGCTCCTGAAACAGTTTGTCCGGCTGGGGAGATAAGGCCGAAAAGTGGCAACGCCAACGGGGGAATGCAAAATCTTGAACGGAGGCGTCATTATTTGACCATTAGACCTGACTTGGACGCGATACCAGCCCCAGATTCCCCCAAGCCAGTTCACACCCGCGCCGGGCCGCGCTGTCATGGTTTCGCTGCGGCCAGCAAAGGCTTCCGCCATATCCGATATGTCGCCACAGGACCGGCAATACCTGGACCAGACCGCGAGGGTGCTCATGCGCGGTGATGATGAACCGCTCGAATTTGTCGAGGAGGCTATGTCTCTTTCCACCAGCAAGCACCGAGCGCGCCGTCGAGCATACCGGCGTCTATTTTAGCTATGGCACTGCCGTTTCCGAGTGAAGCGAGCCAAAATGCCGGGGCTTCTGCGCGCGGCTGTTCGATGTCCCGAAGCCGGCACGGCTATGCCCGCATTGAGACGGCCAGCCCCACGCCAGCATCGCCGCATCGGTCGACTGGAACGCGGCTGGGAACACCCCATTCAGAAATCGATCAAAAGATCCTGCCACAGACTGCAGATCAAAGCCAATCCAGCGAAAGATAACCACATGAGCCCTGCGGCGCCGGCCGGCCTTACAGAAGGTTGCGCGCGTTGAGTACATCCAGCGCGGGCTGAAGGTGTTGCTGGTATTTCTTCCAACGGCCTTTTGAGGTGGAATACATTGGCTGGCGAACCTGCGCCACACTGGCGGTCGCCACCGGTGCGCTGTTGTCCTGAAAATTCAGGCAGGCAGTTTCAAATTCCAGCCCGCAGAAATCAAGCAGAGCCCGGATGTGACGTTCTGCATCATCCACCAAAGCCTCGTAATCAATCACCTGGAAGCGCGTGTCGGGGAGGGTACTGCTAAAAACGTCTACCAGTTCGTGGAATTGGGCCACATAGTGGGCAAGACTTTCGAGACCAAGCGAACAATGAAGATGTTCTGCGTTGACGGAGAATTTTTGCCGGTAGATGCTCAACACACTGTCTGCCGGATGACGCCTCAGGCAGACAATTCGCGCGGATGGAATGGCCGCGAGGATTGAAGGCGCGAGAAGGAAATTGAATGGCATCTTGTCAGTAAAGCGCCCCGACTTTCCCAATATCGCGCGCATGTTGTCCAGATAGGATTCGCCCACGGATGAAATGTCCTGAATCTGAGAGGCGACGACTGGTCCGGGATCGAACAGGTTGCGACTGTCGCCCCCGGCGCACAGCCTCAGGATTCCTGCAAACTCGTGCCGCTCTCCTCCAGATACCATCGTGGAATGGCTTGAAATGATCCTGTCCACCAGCGTGGTGCCGGTTCGGGGAAGGCCAACGACAAACACAGGTCCGTCAGTAGACGGATGAAGTACCGGTTTGCAAGAGCCGGAGAGGGTCCGAGCGTGCTCGAAGAGTTTGGCGATCTTCTCCGGAGGGCTTGGAAATTGTCTGCGTGCGACCTCTTTGGCCCGGCCCAGCCACAGCATCACAGATTCCACGTCCCCCAGATCTTCATGAACTTTGGCAATGGCGTGACCGATTTCATGCCTGCCAAGCAGGTCTTGCGGTTGAAGTGCGTTCCATATTTTCTGGAGTGTGGGCAGATCGTTCGCTTGTGCGGTCTGCTTCGTAATTTGAACGAGATGGGCATAAGCTGGAAGGAAGTTCGGGGCGATCTTCAGGGTTGTTCTGTAAGCGTTTCTGGAGCCTTCAAAGTCGCCCAGGAATTGCAGCGCAGCGGCAAGATTGAAATGATTCAGAGGGTCGCTGGGCGCAGCCTGAGTGGCCTTGCGATGAAATTCGACCGCGTCTTCGTGTCGGTCCAGTCGGCTCAGTGTTGCTCCAATCGAAGCCAGGCTGAAACTGTCAGCCGGATTTAGCTGTTTGGCGGATTCAATGTAACTGAGCGCCTGCTTTGCCTGATGAAGGTTTTCCAGACAACGCGCCGCCTGGATATGCGGGCCGGGTTCGGGGTGCCCTTTCCCAAGAGCGGCCTTGAACAGGTCTAGGGCTTTACGAAAGTCGCCATGCTCGTAGTGGATTACGCCCATGATAAAGTAGGCGTCAGCGTGGTCGGGTTGACCTGCGATCGCCCTGGCGCAAACGCCATGCGCTTCCTGATAACGTTTTGCGGCGAGCAGTTGCCGTGCCTGATGCAGCGGCTGAAACGCCTGCGGGGCACTCGCTTCAGGTTCGCGGTGTGATGGAGGGTAGTTCATCACGTCAGTATGCTGGTGTGCCTTTCCTGATACAAGCCAAACGGCTCGTGTCTGGCATATTGAAGCTGCCCGGCCTGAAGGCTGCGTTCTTGCTCATCCGCGCGCGCCCCCGCCTCCGCCTCACTGCAACAGACCGCATCGGCCCAGACGTGATCCGCCTCACCTACGTGCCCGCCTAGCCCCAATCCCCACACACCGCCTGCCACAGCGCCATGGCTGAAATTGCCGCCGTCTCCGCGCGCAGGATGCGGGGGCCAAGGCTTACCGGATAGGTCACCGCCCGCCCGCGCAGGAAGGCCCGCTCGGCCGGGGTGAACCCACCCTCCGGCCCGGTGAGGATCGCGGCTGGACGGCCTTTCAGCCCCGCCACCACTTCAAGCATCGGCCCCGCGCGCCCCGTCTGCCCGCCCCAGGGGGCGTCGGCCTCGTCGCCCGCCTCATCGCAGAAGATCACCGCCGTGCCCGGCTCCAGCCCGTCCAGCGCCGCGTCGAGGCTTACCGCTTCAGCGATCTCCGGAAGGCCCAGCCGTTCGGTCTGCTCGGCCGCTTCCAGTGCGATCTTGCGGAACCGGTCCGTCCGCACCGTCCGCGTCTGGGTCCGCTCGGTCAGCACAGGCACCATCCGGGCGGCGCCAAGCTCGGTCGCCTTCTCGATGATGAGGTCGGTCTGGTCCTTCTTCACCGGCGCAAAGAGGAGCGTCAGATCCGCGCCAGCGTGCTCCGGTTGCTTGCGGGTCTGCGCCGCCGGGATCACTTCTGCGCGCTTGCCGGATACCTTGCGGACAGCCGCACTCCACTCTCCGTCCCGGCCGTTGAACAGGCGCACTGGCGCGCCCTCCTCCAGCCGCAAGACGCGCAGCAGATAGTTCGACTGCTCGTCATCCAGCGCAATCACGCCAGATTCCGCAAGCGGGGCATCGACATAGAGACGGGGGATCGTAGCCATTCCCGCGCTATAAGCTGCGCCTGCGCCCCTGTTAAGGTGTGGCCTTTGCGCAACTTCCCTGTGGTTTTGAAATCACAACCCGTGCGAGTACCCGCCAGATGGTCTATATCCCGTGCTGATGAGCACGCCACAACCGCCTGATAACCCCGGGAATTTCGCCGTTCCGGCCGATTCCGCCCTGCCCGGCTGGCTCGCGCAGCTACCCGCCGGATGGCGCCCCTACGCGATGCTCGCGCGGCTCGACCGGCCGGTGGGCGTCTGGCTCCTGTTCCTGCCCTGCGTGATGGGCCTCGGCTTTGCCCGTATCTCCACGGGGCTGCATCCCATCGACGCGCTCTGGACCCTGCTGTTCCTCATCGGCGCCGTCGTCATGCGCGGGGCTGGCTGCACCTGGAACGACATCACCGACAAGGAATTCGACGCCAAGGTCGCCCGCACGGCCGCCCGGCCGATCCCGTCAGGCGCGGTGTCGCTGAAGCAGGCCTACCTCTTCCTGCTGGCGCAGCTCGGCATCGGCTTCCTCGTCTGGCTTGCCCTGCCCTGGGACGCGAAACTCACTGCCCTGCTCGCCCTGCCGCTGGTGGCTATCTACCCCTACACCAAGCGCGTCACCTGGTGGCCGCAGGCCTGGCTCGGCCTCACCTTCAACTGGGGCGTGCTGGTGGGCGCGGCGACCGCGAGCGTCATCACCCCGCCCACCTACATCCTCTATTTCGGCCTCGTCCTGTGGACGATTGCCTATGACACGATCTACGCCTTGCAGGACCGGGAAGACGACGCCCTGATCGGTGTGCGCTCCACCGCGCGCCTTTTCGGCAAACAGGCGGTGCTGATCTCCTTCGGCTTTCACCTGGGCGCAGCGGCCCTGATCGCGCTTGCCGCCTACGCGCAGGGCGCCGGGCGACTCGGCGCGCTGACGGCGCTGGCCTTTCTCGCCCATGGCGCCTGGCAGGCCTTCACCCTGAAAACCAGCGGCGAAACGAAAGCCCTCGCCATGTTCAAGGCCAATGTTCAGGCGGGCAGCATCGTGGCCATCGGCTTCCTCATCGCCGCCGCAGTGCCCCAAGGCTCCGGCAGCCGGATCTATGCCGATCATGAGACCGTGCCCCCTGCCGTCGACATGCCCTTCGGCCTCAAGCCGGCTCAATCTTCCGCGCCGCGCCACCCCTACACCTGGCTCGCCAGCGACCTGGAAAAAGCCCTGGCCGCAGAGGCGGAGAAGCGCTCACCAGAGCAGTGACGCCGCCCCGTCACGGGCCTATAGTCGTTTCTGCCCGCTGCCTGGAGGACCGCGCCCATGACCGTCGCTATCGAAATGGTCTCAGACCTTGTTTGCCCCTGGTGCTGGCTGGGCCTGCGCCGCATCGAGACCGCCATCGCGCGCACGCCGGATATCAAGGTCCAGCTGCTCTTCCGCCCCTATGAACTGGACCCCACCATCCCGGCAGAAGGTGTGGACTACAAAGAATACATGGGCAGCCGCGTCACCTCGCCCGAGGGTAAGGAGCGGATGGCCATGATGCGCCAGGCGCTCGTTGACTATGGCAATGCCGAAGACATCCCCTACCGGTTCGACGCAATCACCCACCGGCCGAACAGCTTTGACGCCCACCGCCTCGTCCGCTGGGCGCAGGGTCAGGGCAAGGGCGCGGCTGCCAAGGAAGCTCTCTTCCGCGCTTATTTCAACGAAGCCCGGGACATCGGCAGCCATGACGTCCTGGTAGATGTGGCGCGCTCAATTGATCTTGACCCGGAGATTGTCGCCGACCTCCTGAAAACCGGCGCCGATGTTGAGGCGACCCGCCAGGAAGCCAACATCTTCCGCGAAATGGGTATCTCGGGGGTTCCCACCTACATCGCCAATCGCCGCGTCGCCGTGCAGGGTGCTGAAAGCGCGGAAAAGCTGGAACGCTTCATCCGCCACGCTGCCAGCCAACTGCCCCAGGAACGCCCGGCAGGCTGATCGCTTATGGACCTTGTGCGCATAGAAACAGACGGCCGTATCGCCACCGTTTCCTTTGATACTGGTTCGAAGGCGAATGCCCTTAGCCAAAATCTGATGCGTGAACTGACGGAAGCTGCCCGGCGCTTCCATGGCGATCCGGCAATATCTGCTGTCATCCTCACAGGCCGCGCGGACAATTTCACCCTGGGCGCCGATCTGAAAGATCCCGAAGGCGTGGATGTTCGAAAACTCGGCTATTCGGAGCGGCGCATCCGCTTGCGCAATGGTCCGGATATGTGCGCCGCCTGGGAACAGGTAGACGCGCTGACGATCTGCGCCATTGAAGGCTGGTGCGTCGGCGGCGGCGCCGCACTGGCCGCTTTCTGCGATCTGCGCGTCGCGTCCTCTGAGGCAACCTTTTACGTTCCCGAGGTCGAGCGCGGCATGAATATGAGCTGGGGCTCCATCCCGCGCTTCGTCGCGCTGGTCGGCCCGGCACGGACGAAGCGCATCGCCGGGCTCTGCGAAAAGATTGGCGCCGAGACAGCCCTGTCCTGGGGCCTCTATGATCACCTCGCCGCTCCCGGAAACGCCTTGGCCAAAGCCAGGGAAATTGCGGCCTCTGCAGCAAAACTGCCGCCAACGGCTTTGAAGATGGTGAAGCAGGACGTGAACATCGCCGCGCTTGCCCTTGCACAGGCCACCGCACACCGCGATCTGGAAGCCTTCGCCCTCATGCAGCAGACGGATGATTTCCGGGAAGGCGTCAAAGCCTTCTTCGAAAAGCGCGATCCGGATTTTACCGGCGACTAGCTGAGCTGCAGCTCCACGAGCCGGCGATAGGCGCCGCCCCCAGCCATCAGCGCATCATGCGTGCCCTCTTCCACCGCGCGGCCATCTTCCATGACGATGATGCGGTCCGCCGCGCGCACGGTCGAAAGGCGGTGGGCAATAATCAGCACAGTGCGCCCTTTGCTGAATTCCGCCAGCGCGGCCTGCACCTTCGCTTCGCTTTCCGCGTCCAGGGCTGAGGTCGCCTCGTCCAGCAGCAGGATCGGCGCGCCGCGCAGAATGGCGCGCGCCAGCGCCACCCGCTGGCGCTGGCCGCCAGAGAGATTACGGCCCATCTCTCCTGCGGGTGCATCATAGCCACCCGGCAGCATACTGATGAAATCATGCGCATTCGCCGCTTTCGCAGCGGCTTCGATGTCAGCCCGCGTGGCGCCAATCCGGCCAAGCGCAATATTATTGGCAATACTGTCGTCAAAGAGGACCGAATCCTGCGCCACAAGCCCCATCTGCCCGCGCAGGCTCGCGCCGGTCACTTCCCGCACATCGAGCCCGTCAACCGCTACACTGCCAGTGGAGGCATCATAGAGCCGCATCAGAAGATTGAAGACTGTGGACTTGCCCGCGCCCGAGGCGCCCACGATCGCCACCGTCTCTCCAGGCCGGGCCGCAAAGTTGAGGCCCTTCAGCGCGACCGTTCCATCGGGATACGCAAAATGGACGCCCTTGAAAGCAATCTCGCCGCGCACGTCATCCAGCGTTTTTGCGCCCGCCCGGTCAGCCACTTTCGGCGCTTCGTCCACAATCTCGAACACCCGGTCTGCGGCGGCCGCGCCTTCCTGGGCCACGGCGCTGATGCTGCCAAGCGCGCGCACTTCTGGCGCCGCAATCGCGATCGCCCCGATGAAGCCGAGCAGATCACCCAGCGTGCTCTGCCCCTCCGAAATCCGCCAGGCCACGAAACCCAGCAATGCGGCCAGCGCAAAACCGCCAAACACCTCCAGCACGGGATCAACCCCTGCCCGCTTGGACAACACTTTCAGGAACAGCTGCGAACGCACTACAAAGCCCTTGTTGGCGCGCGCCTTCTGCCAGTCTTCAAGGCCATAAGCCTTGACCACACGGGCCGACTGCAACCCCTCCGTCAGCAGAGAGGTCACCTCGCCCGTCTGCTCCTGCGCACGTTTTGACCGTTTGCGCACGGAGTTTCCAAGCGACACGACAGGCCCCAGCGCCAGCGGGTACACCACGGCAATAATCAGGGCGAGCTGCCAGTCTTTCCAGAACAGCCACACCAGCACGCCGATTACCGTTGTCAGGCTCTTGGCGAAATTGTTGGCGAAGCGCAGCGCCGCTTCGCGGATGGCAACCACGTCATTGATGAAGCGTGAAACAAACCCGCCGGACGCATCGCCCGAAACACGGGCAAAGTCTCCATCGGTCAGCGCGTCATACTGAATGCTCTGCACACCGACGAGTCCGCGCTGAACGCCGGTATTGTTGAGCAAGGTCATGCCATACATCGACAGGGCACGCGCAATCGTCAGCAGCACGATGGCAAGAATACCCGCCCAGATCCAGGCCAGCGGCGCGGGCTGCCCTGCAGCCTGCCGCTCGATGCCCGCCTGCAGGCCGTTGCCCACATAGTCGAGCACGGCAACATAGCCGATGCTGCATATGGCCGAGACCACGGCGAGCAGCGTGCCTGCGATGAACCAGCCGCCCTGCGGCCAGAAATGCGCCTTGAACAGCCGCATCAACGACCGGGGCCGGGCAGCCTTCAGCGCAGGAGGCGTATCAGACGTGATGATGGTCACCGGTTGCGGGGTCCAGCAGCTTGTGGGCATGCAGGATGAAATAGCGCATCTCGGCCTGGTCTACCGTGCGCTGCGCCGCCGATTTCCAGGCGTCGTAGGCTTCCTGATAGTTGGGGAACGCACCAATGAAATCGATCTGCGAGAGATCTTCGAACTCAACACCGGTCACATCCTTCAGCTCACCGCCGAAGACGATATGCAGCAATTGTTTGCCGGTTTTTGCGCTATTCATCCGTTTTGGCTCCGTAGGGACAGGCAGGGGTTTGGCGGCTCGCGCCTGAGGGTCAGGGATTTTCACCACTTCTGCGCGGCGCACTAACAAAGGATGCAGCGCGTTTCCAGAGGCGACCACACTGCGCTGGGCCGGAACCGCCTGATTGAACACAAGCGGCTCGCCCAGATGGGTCGTTGCCCGCCCGCCTGCCTCCGTGACGAGCACAGCGCCGGCGGCCACGTCCCAGTCCGCCTTCTCGCCCAGAACGAGGGTCGCATCCCAGTCTCCAGCGGCCACAAATGCCATGCGCAGCAGCGTGGCATTGGGTTTGGGCCGCGCCAGTTCCACTTCAGGCCAGGGCTCCGGCCAGGAGGGATGGGTCACCACGCCATCATTGGCGATAAGGCGCAGGCCCTCTTCCTGCTGACGCTTGGAAGCGTGCAGTACCCGGCCATTGCGAAAGGCGCCGGCGCCCTTGCGCGCCGAATACATCTGGCCCAGCGCTGGCGCGTAAAGAACGCTGGCCACCGCCTCCCCCTCTTCCACGATGGCCAGGGCAATGCACCAGTGCGGATCGCCATTGATGTAGGCGCGGGTGCCATCAATGGGGTCGACCACCCATACGCGCGATCTTGCCCGCGCCGCCGGATCATCCAGCGTCTCTTCGGAAAGCCAGCCATATTCGGGCCGGGCGGTTTGCAATTGCTTCAGGCAGAGCCGGTTCACGGCGAGGTCTGCTTCGGTGACGGGGCCCTTGCCGCCGGTCTTGTTCCAGGCTTCGGCCCCGCCTTTCAGCGTGTAGGAGAGGGCGAGGTCGCCCGCCTCCTTGGCCAGCGCCAGCATCAGTTCAAGATCCTGCGTGAGGGTCCGCTCAGCTGCCTGCAAGGTTCATGTCCTCAATGAGGATCGACGGGGCGTCGCGGGTGGAGCGCAGTTCCAGATCATTCGCCGGGATCATCCGGGCAAACATGGACGGCAGGTCGCCGGCCACAGTCACCTCAGAAACAGGCCAGGCAATCTCCCCGCCCTCAATCCAGAAGCCGGCGACCCCCACCGAATAATCGCCGGTGTTCGGGTTGATAGATGGGCCGAACATATCGGTCACCAGAAGGCCCTTGCCGATCTGTTTGGCAAGCTGGCCGGGGCTGTCCTTGCCCGGACGCAGGTAGACGTTGGACGTCGCCACACCGGGCGGATCGCCAAAGCCGAGGGAGGCAAAACCGTTGGATTTCAGGCCCAGCTGGCGCGCCGATGGCAGGTTCAGCAGCCAGGTCGTCAGTTTTCCGTCTTCAATCAGATGAGTTTCGGCCACAGGCAGGCCTTCGCCATCATGCACGCGGCTGCCCATGCCGAGCGGGCGGAACGGATCGTCGGTGATGTAGATGCCCTTGGCGAAAACCTGATCGCCGAGGCGGTTTTTCAGGAAGCTGACCCCGCGGGCAATGGAAGGGCCGGAAATGGCGCCCAAAAGGGCTCCGATCAGGCTGTCTGAGACGCGGCGATCGAAGATCACGGCGGATTTCTGCGTCTCGATCTTGCGGGCGCCCAACCGGGCAATCGTGCGTTCCCCGGCGGTTTTGCCTACTTCTTCTGCCGAGGGGCGGTCCTTGGTGAAGCGGACCGACCAGCTGTCATAGTCCCGCTCCATCTGGCCGTTCTTTTCGGCGACGGCGGAGAGGCCGAGGCTGGTGGAAGTGCCGGTCTTGTAGGCGCGGAAGCCGTTGGTAGCGGCCACCCAGCGCGCAGAGCGGTTCCAGGAGGCGCCACAGCCGGCCACCGTCTTCACGCCGGGAACAGCGAGGGCGGCGGCTTCTGCAGTGATTGCTTCACGTTCGAGGGTTTCTGCGGAGATTTCCGGCTCCCCCGAAAGGTCGAGATCAGCTTCGCCGGAGATCAGTTCTTCGGGGCTGGCGAGGCCGCAGAATTTGTCTTCGGGAACGGCTCTGGCCATGGCGACGCAGCGTTCGGCGAGGGCTTTGAGGCCGTCGCGGCTGAGATCGGCGCCGGAGACGCTGGCCTGACGCTTACCGAAGAAGCAGCGCAGCGCGATGCTGGCGCTCTCTTCGCGTTCGATACTTTCGAGCTTGCCGTCCCGCACGGAAACGCTGACGCCATCGGCGATTCCGAGGCGGGCATCGGCAGCGTCAGCCCCGGCCTTGCGGCACTGGTCGAGCAGGTCGGAGAGGGTTTTTTCGGGGGAAATTTCGGAATCGGCCATCTGCCGTAAATGGACCGCACCGGGCCTGCGTGCAACAGGCGCGGTGCGGCCAGACGCGTGTCAGACCGTTTCACCCCGTTTCAAATCGTTTCATTTCGTTGCATCCGGTTTCAAACCGGCGCGACGGCGAGCCAGATGACTGCCACACCGGCCGCAAGCATGCCCAGCCAGGTGAACATCATGCCGAACGCCCGCGGCGCCATGATGTTGCCCGACAGGCCGATGCCGTGCAGCACCCGGCCGAGGGTGAACACCCCGCCGATGGCATGGACCGCCCAGAGCGGCGCGCCGAGGCTGGCGGCGATGAACAGGCCGAGCATCGTGGCCGGAATATACTCCGCCGCATTGCCATGGGCGCGCACGCGGGTTTCCAGCTCAACGTCCCCGCCGGTGCCGAGGGAGACCTGCGCGGCGCGGCGGCGGCCGACCACACGAAGGGACAGGAAGAAGAGAATGAGAATGTTGGCGCCAACATAGATGGCGGCGGCGGCGATGGGGGTCATGAGCCCGTATTCCTCCCGGTTGTGGTGTATCTTCTCAAGAAAATGCCGCCAGGTGGCGCGCACCTGACGGCATATGATCCCGAGTCTGGCCGTTTGTGATCAGGGGCGCCCTTACATATCGCGGCGCGCATCCGGCAGGCGGTCGTTGATGTCGTCGCGGATGTCCAGCAGCGTGACGATCAGGCCGCAGATCAGGCTTGCCGCAACCCAGCCCCCAAAGGCGAAGACCGCAAAGTCTGCCAGCTGGGCAAGACCGCCCGTCAGGCCCAGCAGTTCGCCGGTAAATTCGCCCTTCTGGTAAATGCCAAGGGCAATACCGCCGATGATGATGGAAACGTAGGCCACGTACACCATCGTCCGGAAGCTGTTGATAATAATGAACTTCATGGACATCCCCTTCCTGTTTCAGTCCCATTCTAGGCTGATCGCGCTGTCGCGTCACCTTAACCAGCGCCTGCCACACTCGGCTGCTCCGCCAACGGACGCAAGCCGTACGCGCAGCAGCGCATTATTCCGCCGGTTCTCCGGTGAGAGAACAGGCAAACATGTCGCCCAGCACCGCCGAGAAAGACAGCTGCTCCTGCACGGTCAGCTCGCCCACGAAGGTCATCATGTCCTTCTTGTCGCGGCCTACGGCATCCGCTGTCTTCTTAAAGAGTTCCGGCGACAGATTCTTTTCCATCGCAGTGGTGATGCAGCCGCAGGTGGCCTCAGACTCCCCGTCCGCCACGCAGGCATCCACCAGAACCTGGCGATCACTCGGCCCGGCAAGGCCACACCCGGTAAGCGCCAGCGCGGCAAGCATGGCCACGAAACCCGCTTTCATGTCGGAACAACTCCCTCGATCCCTTGGGCGATGTGCTGACATGAATCCGGGGCGCTGGAAAGCGCTATTCCCGGCGCAGGATCTGGTCGAGCTGGGGGCCCTTGCCCAGTTTCCGCAGGAAGTCTGCCTTCACCGCGGCCCGGTCATAGTCCTCTGCCACCCAATCCAGGAAAGGCTTCCACGCCTCGGGCGGGCGGCCGGCATTGAAGGCGGCATAGGCTTCAAAGAAGGCGTCGAGCACACCGGTCTTGCCATGGCGGATATGCAGGTAGCGGCCAGATAGCTGCTGGATAGCCTCCTCGAAGGGCACCTTTTCCCGCAGGAGCTTGTAGAGCACGGCCATGATGCCGGCCCGGTCTGCCCCGGACTTGCAGTGCATGAGGGCGGGATAGCGGATGCGCTCGAAGAGGTCGCGCGCGGCAAAGACCTTCTCGACCGTGGGCGGCTCCCGCGAGAACATCTGGAAGTCCACAAGGTCGATCCCCGCCTGGTCGCAGGCTTCCTTTTCGAGAAGGTAGAAGCCTTTGGTGGTTGGGCCGCGCAGGTTCAGGATCGTTTTGATGCCCCGCTCCTGCGCATGGGCGATCACCTGTTTCGGGGAAGGCTGATTCGCCCGCCACATCTCCGGGGAGATCTGGTGCAGGTTTGAAAACCACACGCGCAGGAAACCGTGATCGCCCAGATAGAGCTCCCGCCCCGCACGGGCACGGCCCTCGCGCGTGGAGAGATCTGGCGCAATATGCGGCTTGCGCATGCTTTTGGGGGTAATCTTGACCATCTCATTCCGCGCTTAGGGCGCGCCGGCGCCTGGGGCAAGAGATGGGGGCATTCTGCCCTGCCTGAAGTTTTTTTCACATATCCTGCATCTGAACCCGGCAGCGGCCGCATCTTACGGGCAGAAACGCCAGCAAGCACGCTGGCGCCCAAACACCCAAGCCCCTCAGGAGCCTCCAATGGATCTGGAAAGCGTCATCGTTCCCACAGTTCTCTTTCTCTCGCCCGCACTGATCGTGTGGATCGTGAGCTACTTCAACGCCCGCAAGCGCAACACCGTTCACGAGACCCTGCGCCTTGCCATCGACAAGGGCCAAGTCCTCTCGCCGGAAATGATGGAGAAGATGTCCCTCCTGACCGACCCGGTGCGCGCTGACCTTCGCCGGGGCGTTCTGTTCCTGGCCTTCGGCGCCGCCTTTGCAGTTCTGGCCGGGCTGATCGGCATGGAAGAGACCGATGCCCTGACCCCGATGCTGGGCGTTGCCTGCTTCCCCATCTTCATTGGCATCGCTTACATTGGCCTCTGGGCATTTGGCCGTGACAAGACCCCGGCTGAGTAATCTCAGGCTAGTGGTCTCCGGAGGACGGGACATGCGCTCAGACCCCGATCTCGCCCATGCGGCGGCCAAGGGCAGCGAAGCAGCCTTCGCCGAACTTGTCCGCCGGCATCAGGCGCGGGTGCGCGGCATGGCCCGCCGCCTGACCGGCTCTGACGCCCAGGGCGACGACATCGCCCAGATGACCTTCCTGGCCGCCTGGCAGAAAATCGGCACTTATGCCGGGGGGACGTTCAGCGCCTGGATCTGCACCATCTGCTGGCGGGAATTCCTGCAATGGCGCCGGCGCCAGAAGATCGAGATCGAGTTTGACGAGACGGCCGAGATCATCCCGTTTGACCGCTCTGCCAATGAGACTGAAACGAAGATGGACCTGGCCCGCGCTCTGGAAAGTCTGACCGAAGCCCAGAGGGTGTGCGTCGTGCTGTGCGTCGCCGCCGGGCTTTCCCACCGCGAAGCGGCCGAAGCCACCGGCTGGCCGCTTGGCACCGTGAAATCCCATGTCCTGCGAGGCGTGGCGCAACTGCGCACGTGCCTTGCCAGTGCCGATGTGGCATAATGGAATGATGACGATGCGTGACGAAGAAAACTATGGTGACCTTGCCCGCCTGTTCGCCGACGAGGACGCGGCACTGGACGCGGCGCCGTTTACTGCCAATGTCATGAAGGACATCCGCCGGCAGGCAATGCTCCGCCGGCTGACCGTTGGCGCCTTCGGATTTGCCGGCGCGGTGATTGCCCTGCTGCAGCTGCCCGACCTGCTTTCGGCGTTTGTGGGTGTGGACCATACGGTCACCTCTGCCCTCGCCCTGGCGCGGACGGAGATCAGCCAGGCGGCGGCCAGCAACCCGATGTGGCTGGCCATCATCCTTGGCGCAGCGCTGTCGATGGCAGCCGTCTCGATGACCGAGCGGACCTGACGCCGACACAAAGACACGGCCCAGACAAAAAAGGCCGGCTCGCTTGAGCCGGCCTTTCGTGATTTCCGGGGGGTTCGATCTATCAGTAGTCAGACGAAGCAGGATTTTCGTTCGTCAGGCTGTTGTCCATATCCATATCATCTTCCGGCATATCCATGTCGCTCTCAGGCGCCATCGACGGCTCGGCGTCATAGGTTTCAGATTCCGTGCCGTAAGCGTTGTCCTCAGCCGTGACATCAATGTCACCCTGGCCTTCCGGGGCATAGGCAGGATCGACCGGCGAGCCATCGGCGGTAACCCAGACATCGGCTTCGGCGTCAAGCGTTTCGATCTCGGTGCTCACTTCGTTCACCTTGGCGAGCATGACCGCGTTGAGATCGTCGGTGGAATATTCTTCCGGAAGCTCGGCTTCAGTCACCGTGGCTTCAAGAGCCACATCAGCGTCAGCCATCTCAACTGTTACAACCGGCTCAGCCTCGGTTTCGGCATAGGTTTCATCTTCCTGCGGAAGATCGGCTTCAGCTTCCATCACCGGCTCAGCGTCGGGCATCATCGGAGGGGATTCTTCAGCCATGTCGGGCTCGGCCGGAAGCTCCTGAGGCAGAGTTTCTGTCTGCGGCTGGAATTCCGACATCGGGTCGACAACGTCAGAGGCTTGCGGCTCTGCGGGGATCGTGTCCGGGGTGGCCGGATCAATGGTGGACTGGGCAATGGCCGGAGACGCCATAAGGGCAACAACGGCACAGCTGGCGAGAAGGGTTTTCATCACGGGCTCCATCGGCAAGAGCGGGATTGCTCATCAGATGGAAAACCAATCCCGTGAGCGGGAAATGGTTCCCGAAAAGCGGGATTAATCCGCTGTCAGGCTTGGGGCGAAAATGGGGCAAGAAGCGCTTTGCGCCGTAGCGCCTGCAGGATCAGGGACGGTAGCCCAGCCCTTCGAGAAGTGATTTCGTCTCATAAAGCGGCAGGCCAACGATGGCGGTGTAGCTGCCATTGATGGCGGTGACGAAGGCGCCGGCGGCGCCCTGGATGCCATAGCCCCCCGCTTTCCCCTTCCAGTCGCCACCGGCAACATAGGCGGCGATCTCCGCTTCGGTGAGGCGTTTCATCTTCACCCGGGCAAGCACGGCGCGGCTGGCGATGCGGCCATCGGGCGCGCGGACGGCAACGCCGGTGATGCACTGATGCGCGCGGCCTGAGAGGAGACGCAGGAAGGCGGCGGCCTCAGCCTCGTCGGCGGCCTTTTCCAGATTGCGCTGGCCAAGGGCGACCACCGTATCGGCGGCGAGGACATAGGCGCCCTCGCCGGAGCACGCGGCCGCCTTCTCCTGCGCCAGGCGCAGGGCCAGTTCGCGCGGAGATTCGTCCTTGCGGCGCGTCTCGTCGATGTCTGTGGGGGAGACCCGATCCGGCACGATACCGATCTGGGCGAGGAGTTCGAGACGCCGCGGGCTCGCGCTGGCGAGAATGAGCGGCGCGCTGCCCGGCATGGCGGCTTACTTGAAGCGGTAGGTGATACGGCCCTTGGTCAGGTCGTAGGGGGTCATCTCCACCATCACCTTGTCCCCGGTCAGCACGCGGATGCGGTTCTTGCGCATCTTGCCGGCGGTGTGGGCGATGATTTCATGGTCGTTCTCGAGCTTCACCCGGAACGTGGCGTTGGGCAGCAGTTCGACAACCGTGCCTTCAAATTCAATCAGTTCTTCTTTTGACATTCTCTATCCAGATCTGAGGCTGCGGCGATCGCGCCGCTTTTTCCACGCATCACTAGCCGCGCGCCATACAGCTTTCAGCAGATTCCAGCAAGCGAAGAGGGCATGGGGGGCTCAGGCTGCCCCCGAGGCCCCTTTCCTGCTGGGCAGGCCGATCCAGATGCGCAGCGGCGGAATGCGGCGGCCAAGATCGTAGAACAGCCAGCAACCAAGCGCGGTGGCGCCGATCAGGAGGGGAGCCTCGATGACGACGGGCAGGCCGAGCGCGTCGAGATGGTGGCCGGTCACGACGGTGACCGTCTGGTGGATCAGGTAAAACGGGAAGATCGCCTGGGAGAGCATGCGGCGGAGCGGCGTGTCCAGCGTGCGGAAGTGGTGGTGGAAAAAGCCGATGACGCAGAGAATGGCGGCCCAGGCCTGCGCTTCGCGGAGGCCCCGGGCGAGAATGCGCAGGGCTTCGGGCGGCGGGGCGTCGCTGGCGGCGTACTGGCGGTAATAGAGCTGCAGCCCGGCCCAGGCCGCCAGGGCGAGGGCCAGCATGGGCCAGCGCAGGCGCACGGCGGCGTCGAAGAAGGGCTGATGCTTGGCAATGCCGAAGCCGAGCAGGAAGACGCCGAAATAGAGCGTGTGGAGATACCAGTCCTGGCGGAAATCATGGCTTTCGCCGAAGAGGGGAAACAGGAAAACGCGGGTGGCGAAGAGGAAGGCCCAGGGGGCCAGGAAGATGCCCGGCCCCGCGATCAGCCAGCGCACGGCCCCCGCCGGAATACGGCGCAGCAGCGGCAGGAGGGGGATCAGCGCCAGCGTGTAGAGGATGAGATAGGCCACGAACCACATGTGATTATAGGTGGGCGTAAGGAGGCAGCCCTCGGCGTCGCACCAGTTGCCCGAGGCGGTGATATAGCGGCGGTAGAAATCCCCCAGCCAGACATCCTGCGGCAGGCCATTTTCCTGAACGTGTTCAAGCACTTCATAGTAGGTCTGCGGCGGCACGATGATGAGGACGGCCAGGATCAGCGGCGGCCAGAGCCGGCCCATCCGCGCCTTCAGGAAGCTGCCGGCGGCCATCTTGTCAGCCATGAAGCGGGTGGCCGCGCCGGAGATGAGGAAGAGAAGCGTCAGCCGCCAGGGATTGGCGAGCTGCATCAGCGGCTCGATCAGCGGGCCGGCATGGCTGGATTTCACATGCCAGCCCCAGCTCACATAGAACATGCCGCAATGGTAGAGGATGAGGATGGCGAAGGCCGCAATGCGCAGCCAGTCGAGGTCGTATCGGCGCTGGGTCATGCCAGAGGCTCCATGAGGATATGAACTGAGCGCCTTCTTGCGCCGCCCCTGCCCCGGCGCTACGCAAATGCCATGAAAGGCGCCCCGGTGGGACGAGCGGAGAGGCATCTGTGACAACTGGTGGGCAATCCGGGACGAGCGGCAAAGCCGCATTCCGCCTTGGGCCCTGGGGCGCGATTGCGCTGCTGACCGTGCCGGTGGTGCTGGTGAATGCCACGTCCGACCTGATCGAGATGCAGCGGTCTGGCCTCTCGGTACATACGGTAGAGCCGTTCATCTGGGAGGTTACCAGCGCGGCGGTTCTGGTGCTGATGGCGCCGCTGGTGGGGTGGGCCGTGAAGCGCTGGCCGCTGCTGGGGCCAGGCCTGCCGCTGGCGCTGCTGATCCATGCCGGGCTGAGCGTGCCTTTCTCGCTGGCGCATGTGGGCGCGATGGTGCCCGCGCGGGAGGCGGCCTATGCGGTGTTGGGCTGGCAGTATGACTTTTTCAGCGGCGGCTTCTGGGTGACGCTGCTCTATGAGTGGCGCAAAGACCTTATAACTTATGGAATTTTTGTGGGCATCTATACCGCTTATGCCTGGTGGGCGGCGCGCGCGGCGGCCCCGGGGCCGGAGCCTGCACCGGCGCCGGAGCGGATTGAAGTAAAGACCGGCGGGCGCACGCTGTTCCTGCTGCCGGGAGAAATCCTGTGGCTGGAGGCGGCGGGAAACTATGTGACACTGCACACTGAAGGAGGCAGCCATCTGCTGCGCGCCACCCTGGCAGACTGGGAAAAACGCCTCTCAGCGCCGGCGCAAACCGTTTCAAATGGTTTCACACCGGATCAGCCCGCAGACACCAGCAGTGCAAAGCCAGACTTTGTGCGCATCCACCGCTCCCGCATCGTCAACCGCCATCACATCCGCGAAACGCGCACGACCAGTTCCGGCGATTTCGAGCTCACCCTCTCCAATGGCGCGACGCTGACCGGCAGCCGCCGGTTCCGGAGCGGGCTTGGATGACGTTTCAGGCCGGGCTTTCCTGATCCCGGATATAGGCGCTCATGGCTTCGGCCAGGTGATCGAAAGTGGCCTTCATGCGGACGACGCCTTTGAGTTCCTCATGCATGGTGATCCAGGTTTCCAGCCCGAAGGAAAACTCTTCCGGGAGCAGACGCACCATGCTGCCGGCGCGCCGGGCGAGCCCCGCCTGACAGACACCGATACCTGCGCCCGCCAGCACACAACGCAGTGTCCAAAAGCTCCAGTAGGGGATAGGGCCTTGATATCGT
>NZ_NCJT01000432.1 GCF_002282565.1 Hyphomonas sp. 34-62-18 | reverse complement strand
ACCGGCCAGCAGAAAGCCCTGCTGATCGGCCTCATCCTGGCCTCCGCCACCGCCCTGTCTGCGGGCGGTTCCGGCCCTTCGCCCCTGCTCCTCCTCGATGAAGCCGCCGCCCACCTTGATCCGGACCGGCGCGCGGCCCTCTTCGACGAGCTCTCCGCCCTCGGCGGCCAGGCCTGGCTCACCGGAACGGAAGCCTTCCTCTTCGAAGCCTTCGGCGACCGCGCCCAGCGCATCCGCGTGGACGAGGGCGCAGCCGCCCTCTCCGAATAGACTACCCCTCGGGGAGTGGACCGGGGGCGCGCAGCGGATTAGGTAAGGGTTCGAGTTAAGGAGCCTGCCCCATGAAAACCCGCGCCGCCGTCGCCTTTGAAGCCAAGAAACCGCTCGAGATTGTCGAGCTTGAACTTGAAGGCCCCAAGGCCGGCGAAGTGCTGGTTGAGATCATGGCCACCGGCATCTGCCACACGGATGCCTACACGCTCGACGGGCTCGACAGTGAAGGCATCTTCCCCAGCGTGCTGGGCCATGAAGGCGCCGGCATCGTCCGCGAGGTCGGCGCGGGCGTCACCAGCGTGAAGCCCGGCGATCACGTCATCCCGCTCTACACGCCCGAATGCCGCCAGTGCAAAAGCTGTCTCTCGGGCAAGACCAATCTGTGCACGGCCATTCGCGCGACCCAAGGCAAAGGCCTGATGCCAGACGGCACCAGCCGCTTCAGCTATAAAGGCCAGACGGTCTTCCACTATATGGGCTGCTCCACCTTCTCGAACTTCACCGTCCTCCCGGAAATCGCGGTCGCAAAAATCCGCGAAGACGCCCCGTTCGACAAAGCCTGCTATGTAGGCTGCGGCGTCACCACGGGCGTGGGCGCGGTCGTCAAAACGGCCAAGGTTCAGGTGGGTGAGAATGTTGTCGTCTTCGGCCTCGGCGGCATCGGCCTCAACGTCATCCAGGGCGCGCGCATGGCGGGCGCGGACATGATCGTCGGTGTCGACATCAACGACACCAAGGAAGAATGGGGCCGCAAGTTCGGCATGACGCATTTCGTCAACCCGAAGAACGTCTCCGACATCGTCGCCCATATCGTCGAACTCACCGGCGGCGGCGCGGACTATTCCTTTGACTGTACGGGCAACACCACCGTGATGCGCCAGGCGCTCGAATGCTGCCATCGCGGCTGGGGCACAAGCGTCATCATCGGTGTGGCCGAAGCCGGCAAGGAAATCAGTACACGTCCATTCCAGCTCGTCACGGGCCGCAGCTGGCGCGGCACCGCCTTCGGCGGCGCCAAGGGGCGCACGGATGTTCCCAAGATCGTCGACTGGTACATGAACGGCAAGATCGAAATCGACCCGATGATCACCCATGTCATGACGCTCGACAAGATCAACGACGCCTTCGACCTGATGCATGAGGGCAAGAGCATCCGCAGCGTCGTCGTCTACTGATAAAGTTCACCCAACGGAGGAA
>NZ_NCJT01000132.1 GCF_002282565.1 Hyphomonas sp. 34-62-18 | reverse complement strand
GGCGACCGGCAAGTCTGCAAAGCCATTCGCACGGGTAACTTCAGCGACAGTTTTGACACCAAACTCCCGCGTGCGGGCAGCAGTTTCCAGCCGCCCGCCAGGAAGCTCTGCATGCTCGCTCTGGATCGCCCGTCGTACATCATCCGCCGTGACGCCAAACGCCCGCAGCCGTTCATTGTCGAGCCAGATGCGTACCGCGCGCTCACGACCTCCGACCAATTTCACGGCGCCGACACCATCGAGGCGTTGAAGACTTTCCTTCGCCACATCGTCGGCGAACGCCGTCAACTCGGCGATAGGCACATCGCCAGCGATCATGACGGAGATGATCGGCGCCGCGTCCGGATCGACCTTGTCCACGATGGGCGGATCCATATCCGGAGGCAATTCTGCCAAGGCGACTTGCACCTTGTCCCGAACATCCTGGACCTTCTCGCGAGCATTGGAACTCAGATTGAACTCGATCAGAATTTGTGCGCGCCCTTCACTGGAAAAGGATTGCAGCGTTTCAATTCCGTCGATCGTGTTGATGTACTCTTCCAGGATGTCGGTGACTTCCGACTCCATGGTTTCCGCAGAGGCCCCGTCCAGCGTCGCTGTCACATTGACATACGGAAATTCAACATCGGGAAACAAGTCGACGCCCAATCGTCCCATCGACATAAGGCCGAGGCCGACCAAGGATGCGATGAGCATCACGGCAAATACGGCGCGGCGGATCGAAATATCGACGAGCCACATCATGAGGGTGTGAGCTCAATCCTGACGCCGTCATAAAGCGGCTCTGAGGCTGTCAGCACGACTGTTTCTCCGATCGTCAACCCGTCAAGAATCTCCACACGATCAGCATCGATGTCTGTGATTTTCACGGGACGACGCTTAGCTTGCGCGTTTGTGACAAGGTAGACGTATCGATCTTCGCCCGCACCTTGGATTGCTCTGCGCGGCAGGACGGTGGCTGACCGGGGATCAACTTTCACCTCGGCGCGGACCGACTGACCGGCTTTGACTGCGCAATCGGGGTTCGCAAATGCCATGCGGAATTCTACCATCCGCGAAGTCGGGTCAACTCGGTCGTTCAAGATGAGGATCTGTGATTCTATCGGATCACTGCGGCCATCGAAGTAGAGATGACCTTTCAAGTCGAGCCGCAAACGCGCGAGCTCGGACTCAGGCGCAAACAAGATCGCCGCAGCAATCCCGCACTCCTGAACCTGAACAACGGCGGAGTTGCCCATTCCGGAGAAGCGGTTGGCCATGAACACTCCCTCATCGATATAGCGAGCTGTGATAGCGCCATCGAAAGGCGCGCGGACTGTTGTATCCCCGAGCGCCTGCTTGGCGGTTTCCACTTCTGTCTCCCTGAGTCGCAGGTTGGCGCCGGCAACCTCCAGGGCGGTTTTGGCATTGTCAAAGACCACACCTGAGATGACGCCTTTGGTTTCTAGTGGCGTGTAGCGGTCCACGAGTGTCTGTGCGCGTCTAACTTCGGCCAGGGCAACGTCCCGCATTGCTTCGGCTTCGACGAGGCTGCGCTGATAATCGACCTGCCGGGTTCTAAAGAGCGGATCGCCCTTACGAACCCTGTCACCCACCCGGACGAAAATCTGTTCAACGACCCCCTCAGCCAACGCGCCGATATTGCTGGTTTGCTTGGCGGCAATGGTCCCGGATGCAATCAAATAGTCGTCCCGCATGACCGTTTCTGCGGATACCGTTTCAACCTGGACAACCCGGGTCTCGACTTCAGCGGTAACGCCGGCCGCCGCAGGGACGGCTTGCCCTTCAGGCTCTGCGTCCCGGCATCCCGAGACCAGAACGAAAACCGCACAAAGTGAAAGTGTCGCACAAATCCTCATGAACGCCCCGGCATCAGGTAGGCGCCGCGCCCGCTCGAAAGCAGGGCTCCGTCGGCGTTCATTACAGTGGCTTCGGCGACAGAGAGAGTTGCCCCAAGACGGACAATTCTTCCCGTTACACTCAGCGTTCCTGGCGTGGCCGGTTTGTGATAGTCGACCCGCAAGTCCGCCGTCGCGGCAGGCATGTTACCCGAGGCGAGCAGGGCATAAAATCCGGTAAGATCGATCAGCGCCGCAATTACACCGCCATGGGCGGATTGTATCCGCGGATTGGAAACCACTTCCTCTCTCCATGGCATTTCCAGCACCAGCTTTTCCGGGTCCGTGCTGATCGCCTTCAACCCTAACCAACGATGGAAGGGTGCCGCTTCGAGTGCAGCCTGCACCAGTTCCAGACTGAGCATGGAATCACTCATACAGGGGTCTGCTCTCGTATCGTTCGAAGAAAGGACACAACCGCTTCGATGAACACATCGTTGCGATCGCCGGCCACCATATGTCTTACGCCTGCAACGTCAGTGTAATGTGCCTGTGGCGCGAGGGATCTAAACGCCGCGACGGAGTCTTCTGAAACCAGCTCGCTCATACGCCCACGGATCAGATGAAGCGGCACACGGATGTCCCGAACCGCTTGCTCCAGATCACCTGTGTGAGCAACTCCGGAGCGGCGCATGACACCGGTGATAAAAGCAGGGTCCCGGTGCCATCGCCAACGCCCATCTTCGCCCTGCCGCAGGTTCTTGCGCAGCCCCTCAAGGTCTTTCGGCCTGGGACGGTGTGGTAGGTAGGTAGCAATCACATCAGCGGCCTGTTCCAGCGAGCCAAAGCCTTCTTGAATATGCGCGCCCATGAACCCGACAACCTTGGTGACGCCCGCGGCGTCCATGTTCGGCGCAATGTCGACCAGCGTAACCGATTCAAACGCATCGCGTGACAGCATGCCTGCGGCAACTATGGCTGCAAGTCCTCCAAGCGAAGCACCAACCACATGCGGTCGTGGGCCTCCACCCACCACGCGTTCACCAACCTCAATGAGGTCTCGCGCGATAGCTTCCAGAGAGTAATCACCATCTGCAGCCCAATCACTTTCACCATGTCCGCGAAGATCCAAGGCAATTGAGCGATACCCTTCAAATGCCACCGCCCTCGCGGCGCCGCTCCAAGCGTGGCGGGTTTGCCCCCCGCCGTGGGCAAAGATAACCGGCGGGGCGGCAGGATCGCCAAAAGAACTGAGCGCCAGTTTCAACCCTTGTGCGTGGAGATACCCGTCGCGACTACTCAAAATACCCATCCGCTTTGGCAACTTGTAAGGATGCTTTTATTAAGTTACCTTACAAAGATCGTCAATGGAGAAACGTATGACGTCGCCACCTCGGTCGCCCGCTGCCGTCCCTCAAGGAGATTCCAGAATAGATTTCAGCTTCCTTCTTGGTGACGTCACCCGCCTATTGCGCCGGGCATACGATCAGGAAATGGAAGCGATTGGCCTGACGCGATCACAGTGGCACCTGCTTGTTTACGTGATCAGACTGGAAAGGCCGACCCAGACGCAACTTGCGGAAGCACTCGATATTGCGCGTCCATCTGTCGGCACACTGATCGATCATCTCGAAAGCACAGGTTACGTCTCACGTGTGCGCGATGCTGGCGACCGGCGTGTCTGGCGGATTATTCCGACCCGTTTGGCGATCCAGCGCGCAGAAGAGTTTGAGCGAGCGGCCGAGCGTGTTGCATCGCAAGCCTTCGACTCGGTCGCGCGCAATGATCTGACCAAAGCAACGGCTTTGCTTTTGACAATTAGCGACAATCTGAAGTCCTGACTCGTCTTTGGCCGGACTGAATTGAGGAATTCCCGCGAAAGTCGCGGATCGGCACAAGCGAAACTTTGCGGCACCTGACCTGCCACTGAGTTTCTTTCCAAAGGGGAATGGCGTATTTCGGCGTCAAACCCCGAGCAATTGCTGGTCAAATGTCGCGTTTGGGCCAATGCTCTACCAGCAGGAAAGGAAAACCGAGGGCATCTGGAAAACACGGGGCTATCAATATTTTCAAAGATTATTACCAAATGGTGCCGCCTTTCCTGTGACTTGGATCGCCATAAATAAAGTCAGCGAAGCACCTAACGGTATTTCGCTGACTTTCAAATGTTAAACGAATCTACCTGGCCGCCTCAAAGTCAGTTACGCTTACATCAACGTCAGAAACGAAGACGGGCGGTTGCTCCGAAGGTCAGAGGTGGCGACAGGAACGCTCCAACAGCGGTTCCAGGCGCTGTTTGCGTGGCAGCATTGCCCTGGAGGGGCGTATCGAAAGCCAGCTCGTAATAGTCCTCGTCAAACAGGTTCTGCGCCCAAACCTCCAGCTCAAACGGTGAATTGTCGCTATAGAATGCCATCCTCGCATTGACCACGACCAAATCGTCAACTTCCTTGAGCGGATCGAGGTTCGACCCTGTATTATACCGTGAAGTGAATCGGCTCGACACATTGAATCTCGCATTCCAGTCGCTGATAAACGGGGTCTCATAAGTTGCGGCCAACGTTCCCGACCAGCGGGGCGCGAACGAAATCGTGCTTCCCGGCAGACGCGGGGGGGCAAAAAAGTCTACCGCTTCGAAATCGTCATACTGGGTTTCCGCATAGACGAGGCCGCCCTGAAGCGTCAGTCCTTCAAGCTGTTCAGGCAGGTATCGGATATCGAACTCAGCGCCCTTGGAAATCACACCGGGAACGGATGTCACGATGAAACTCGTACCGGTGAACGTGTTGAGCTGAAAGTCGCTATATTCCTGATAGAATATCGCACCATTGAAGAACAAGCTATTTGCCGCATTGTTGGTCTTGAAGCCGACCTCATACGCATCCACAGTTTCGGGATCGAAACCGGTGTCCAGATTCGGTTGAAACGGCGTGGGATCTGAGGGACCAAACTGGCTGCGGTCAAGGTTGAAACCACCGGCCTTGTAACCGCGCGAATAGGACGCGTAGGACATCAGATTTTCATTGACCCGATATGCCCCCTTCACTGTACCTGACAAATCGTCGTCAGAACGATCTTGCGTGGCGCTCACACCGACGAAGTTGTCGTTCGTCCAAGGCAAGCAAAGCGTTGGGGTCAACCCACCTGCAGCCCCAAATACAGCCAAGGCTGTGGTGCAGCTACCTGCGTTGCCATCGAAATCGGATTCCAGAGTTTTCTCATCGATCGTATAACGAAGGCCAACCGTCAGATCGAGTTGATCAGTAAAGCTGAACGTATTGTTCGTAAAGATCGCGTATGTGTCCGAAGATTGTTCATAAACGTCCGCAATTGCATTGGCCTCACCCGTGTAAATGTTACCGGGCAGCGCAGCGAGATTGAACGCACCACCGCTCGCACCGAGCAGCAATTGCTGAAAGTAGAAAAAGTAATCATTGCCGTAACGGATGAAATCTGAACGGTCGAGAGTCTCATTTGCGTAGAAGGCACCCACCTGCCAGTCAATGTTGTCGGTGGCACCTGCGAACCGCAACTCCTGGCTGAAAGTCGCAAAAGCATCCACGGAAGTTTCATCATCACGATACCAAAGATCAGCCGCGCTGAAATCGGTATCTTGACCCGAGCCATTTTCCCAGTCGCGATACGATGTGATGGATGTCAGTTCACCGAATCCGGTCTGCCACTTGATATTGGCTGACACGCCCCAGTCTTCGGTCGTCTGCGTGGCGTCGCGGTTCGCAAAGGCGACGCGATCGAACGGATCGATCGGGAAAGCAGAGGCACCATCGCCGCCGGCCAACAGCGTAACCAGCGGGCCTCTGGCCGGGTCCACCGAGACATAGTCACCCATGCAACAATCTTCTTCCCGGTCAGTATAGTCAGCCGAGAGAAGGATTTCGAGGTCGCCCGAAGGTTCAAAAAGAAGCTGGCCTCGGAAGGAGTAGAAGTCATACTGACTCGTTTCGTCTTCGGTACGCGGACCATTGCCCGTCTTTACGTCGAGAAGACCGCCGCGCTCCTCATAGACCCCAAAAAGGCGACCGCTCACTGTTTCAGAAAGCGGTCCGGTAACTTCTGCAGAGGTGCGAAGGAAGCCTTCGTTGCCGATCCCGACCTCGAAGATAGACTCAAGCTCGTCAGACGGTTTCTTGGTAATGATATTTATAACGCCCGCAGAAGTCGACTTGCCAAACAAGGTGCCTTGCGGTCCTTTTAGCACTTCGATTCGCTCTATTTCGCCGAGATCTCCAAAGGAAACGCCATTCCTGGCGCGCGGAACCCCATCGATAACGACGCCGACGGAACTTTCGAGGCCAGGATTGTCTCCTACCGTGCCAATGCCGCGAATACGCGCCGTCGTATTTGCTTGCTTTGACGACGAAGTCACAAGCAGGCCGGGCGTAACGACCGTCAGATCTTTAATATCCTTAACGCCCGCATCACTGAGAAGTTCACCGGACAAAGCCGTCACAACGATCGGCACATCTTGCAGACTTTGCTCGCGTTTTTGCGCCGTCACTGTAATTGCGCCCAGACGACGTGTGGTCTCTGCGTTTTCGGTTGTCGATGTGGTACCCTGCTCGTCCACTTCAACTTGTGCATGAGCACCTGCGGCGAGCAGCAATGCCGCCAAAGATACCGAAGCAGTTATCTTAGATAGCGTGTTAAAATGATGCACCCGATTTCCTCCTTATGTTTATAGCGCATTGTACGCTACCTTTCTTTTCAGCGATGTGAAGACTCATTTTGCCCACTGCCAGAAATCTTCGCAATGTGATTCAAATTTGCAACAGATGTAAGCGCTAGCAGGCTGCTTGACCCAGCCCCCGGAATTC
>NZ_NCJT01000431.1 GCF_002282565.1 Hyphomonas sp. 34-62-18 | reverse complement strand
GTGGCGTAGCGCCGCAGGCGAGTAAGCCGACGACAAAGCCCAGTTCCAATAGCGCAGCGTTGTCTGCGCCTTCAGCACCGAGAGAACCTCATACGTTTCAGCCACCAGAAGGAATTGCGGGTGCGGAACACCGGGGTCGAGCTCCAGCGGCCGGCGTAATGCGGTCCACAGCATGGCGAGATATTCGCGCTTCAGACCGGTTGCCTTGCAGAGCACCGCCAGGGCCTCTCCGCCGGGGTCTGAAAGTATCTTGGCAGCCGTTACCGGTTTAATGCCTGACAGATACCCGATCTCCTGGGCAATCTTGGCTTCCATCCCCTCGCTGGCCGCAGCATGGACCGCGTCTTCGAGGCTGTCATAGGGGCTGCGCTCAATGGCGGCCCGGTTGCGCTGCCGCCGTTCGATCAGTTGCAGGGCCTTGCGGGCGACAGGATCCTGCCACCCTTCGGCGGCTGCCATTTCGAATACGTCTGAGCAGAGAGAGATCATCTCCTGCCGTTCGGCCGCATGACGCGTCAGTATCTTCCGGCGGGTGGGCGCGTCTGCCCACCAGAACATCGCCATCGCATGGGAGGGCTTGAGCTCAATCCGGTCGACCAGCAACGGACAGTAGGACGGCTCGTCGCGGGAGGCGGCGATCAGCTTGTCCATCGTCGTCTCGGCAAAGACGGCCGTGCGGTTTGCCAGCAGCTCCCGCACGACATGGGCCTCGGCCGAACTTACTATCGCTGCGGTGACAGCAGCCGAAAGATTGCGGCGGCGGGCGACGGTCAGGCGGTGTTCCGGTGTTGTCTGCCGGACTATCTCGGCGAGGTCGCAATCGTCGAACGCCTCGCTCTCCTCAAGCAAGGGCCTGGCAACTGCGATATTCGATTGGGCCAGATACCGCAGGAGGCGCCGGGGCGCTTCCCGGCTGCCGGCAAGGCGGGCAGAGCACATGATGCGCTCGCGCTCGCCTGCGTGGAACAGCATGTCGAGCAGGATATCTCCGGCCATCTGCCGGTCCTGAGGCGGAATACGCGATGCGGGCATGGACACGACATCGAGTATCCGGCGCAGAAGCGCTTCCTGAGCGGCCCCTACCGGCAGATTGTTTCTCGACTCTGTCGCGTCAGCCATGCGCAAACCTCGGGCGTCGCCCGGCAGATTTGCATCAATTGATTAATGAGAAATGGAGCCTGGTTTACGCTTGGCGCCAGTATTGGGCAGGGGTCAGCACCCGGCTGGTGCGGGGGCGCCCCGGGTGAACCACCAGCAGCAACAGGCTGAGCGCCAGCATAATGACGGCCATCAGGAAGTGGGAGCCTCCATCGGTTGCGCCGTCGGGCAACATGATCTCCCGCCCCAGCCAGGGCGACAGATGCAGCACAATGCCCGTACCGAAGATCAGAACGGAGATGAACGCGCCGAGCCTTTTAACTCGCCGTTATCGCCCTTGGCAAAAGCGATGGTCGGCCGGTGAAACTGCTCTTTAATG
>NZ_NCJT01000430.1 GCF_002282565.1 Hyphomonas sp. 34-62-18 | reverse complement strand
GCGTCTGGCGGATACCTTTCTCGCGGATCGAGGGCAGAATGTCGGAAACGTCCGGCGCTTTGCGGCCATGGCGCATGTTGAGTTTCGAAATGCTGAGCGTGCTCAGCGGCAGGTGGATCAGGTCAGGTTTGGACATGGGAAATCTCCTTCAGAAAGGGAACAGGGATTGGGGGGCTAGGGCGAGGCCCAGCCGCCACGGCGGCAGGGACCAGTGAATCGGCACAAAGGGTGCGCCGAAGGTGTCATGGGACGCATCGGTCGCGCTGGCGCCGAGATCGAAGTCCCGGATCGTGACATCCGGGCAGCGCCCGTGCACCCAGATCGCGATGACGAACCCCCGCTCGATGTCGAGGGTCAGCTGGGGCCGGGGCCCCAGCACGCGCTCAAACGGGTCCATCGGGCGCCTCCTTCTGCGAGGGAGCCAGGGCGGCAGGCGCTAATGCGGTGAGGCGGGCCAGCACCTCCCGGGCAGCGGCGAGCGCCTCCGGGATGAGGTTTCCGGCCACCTCCGTGAGGTAGCTGTTATCCGTCTCCGGATAATTGGCCTCTAGCCCGAAGAGGCTCGCCGCATGGGGCGCAAGTTCCACCCCGTCCAGCGAGACCGACAGCACGATCCCGCAATAGAACCACTCGCCCTTCCGCCAGCCCGCCATGATGGCTTCGGCTTCCGCCTGCGCCTTGGCAAAGCGGGCGCGGAAATTGTTACCGGGGCCGATGAACCCCGGCGCGTCCTTGTAGAGTGACGGCCAGAACCCGTCCTGGCGCTGGTCGGGCGGGTCGGGGCAATCATCGGGAATGATCCGGGCCGAGACGGTGAAGCCTTCGATCTCGCAGGTGATGACGTCGCCGGGGCAGACAAAAGATGCAAAGCGTTCGGTGAACATGGCGCTGCCCTCCCTCACCGGGACCAGAAGATGTGGACTTCGTCGAAGCCCGTCTGGAAGACGAGGATTTCGCCATTCAGCGCCATGTCGCGGGCAAGGCTCTGCCAGTCGATATAGTATTGCAGCGAGGCCGGAATCTGCGTGCCCGTCTCCCGGATCATCTCTTCGGCGAAGTCTGCCGCCGTCTTGTACTGCCCGGCATAGTCCTCGAACGCCGCGCGCGCCTCTTCCAGCTGTCCCCCGAAATGCCGGTGCAGCTTTGCGCCGAGGCGGCCATGCTCGCCCAGGAACGCGGCAAGATCGCACACCGTCTCGAAAGAGGTGCATTCCGAAAGCGAAACGCCTTCGAACCCTTCATAGTCATGAATGGCCCATTCCTCAGCCTGCGGAACAGGGCTTTCTGCCAGCATGGCGCGGACTTCGGCCTTGATCTCATCGGGCGTGGTGGCCCTGATCCAGCGTCCGTGCAGGATGCCGCTATTATAGGCGGCTAGGCACGCCACGTAGATACGGGGTCCCGCCTCCACAGTGGGCGCGTCAGTTGTTCCAAGGGGTGCAACAGGTGTGGGTTGGTCAGTCATCTCCGGTCTCCTTCCC
>NZ_NCJT01000429.1 GCF_002282565.1 Hyphomonas sp. 34-62-18 | reverse complement strand
CCGGGGAATGCGCTGAGATTGTCTGAAATCGCTTCACGCAACTCTTCCGGATTGAGCCCCTTGCGCCATTCCTTTCTGGGTTTCAGCGCAACAAATGCTTCGATACTGTTGACGGGGTCGGCATGGGCGCCAACTTCGCCCCGCCCGATCCGGCTGACGATGGAATCGATTTCGGGAAACGCTTCCATAAGCCGTTTCTCGATCCGGGTTGATGTGGCGCTGGCTTCCGTTAGCGAAATGGAGGGCGCCATGGCGACCCTCAGCAGGATGTCACCCTCTTCAAGCGCCGGTGTGAACTCCGACCCCAGGCGTGTCGCCGCAAGGCCGCCAGCGACCAGCAGGACGCCTGCCAGGGCAAGAGCAGCAATCCGTTGGCGGACGAAAAATGCGGCGAACGGTTTGATGATCCTGGTGAGCCGGCTGTCGCCCGCAGTCTGGGCCGATCGCGACGGCCGCATGAGGCCAAGGGCCATTGCCGGCGCAATCAACGCTGCGTAGATCAGCGATCCGGTCATTGCGAGCGCGGCCGAGGCCGCCAGCGGCCGGAAGGTTTTGCCCTCGGTGCCTTGCAACGAAAATAGCGGCAGGAACACGATGATGACCACCGCTACGGCCGCGATCAGCGGTGCAATCACTTCTGCGCTCGACCGTGCGACCGTCATTCGGTTGTCCTCACCCTCCGGTCTTTCACGGAAACCGCGCGCAACGTTCTCCGCGATCACGATGGCCCCATCGACCATCATACCGATGGCAATGGCGACCCCTCCGAGCGTCATCAGATTGGCGCCGATGCCGAAAACGTTCATCGCGATGAACGCAAATCCGACCGAGAAGGGGATCGAAAACACGACGACCAGGCTTGGGCGCCAGCCGCCAAGCAGCAGGAACACGACAATCGCAACGAGCAGGCCGCCTTGCCACAGTGCTGTCGTCACCGTTGCAGCGGCTTTTTCCACAAGGGTACCCTGGTCATAGTAGGGTATTGCGCGCACGCCGTCGGGCAGGGAGGCGTTGATTTCATCAAAGCGCGCCTTGGCGTTCTCGATGACATCGGACGTGTTGCTGCCATAGAGTTTGAGGACGAGACCGGCAACCACCTCGCCTTCGCCGTTCGCCGTGGCCATACCCTGGCGAACGGCGCCGCCGATTTCGACCTCTCCCAGATCGCCAACCCGGACGGTGCGTCCGTCGACTGTCTTGACCGGCGTTTCCACGAGATCGGCGATCGTTGTCGCCAGACCAACGCCGCGGACCGTGTATTGCTCGGCGCCCAGCTCGATGAACTGCGCACCTGCCGTTCTGTTGGCGCTCTTCAGGGCGTCGATCACTTCACTGATCTGAATGTCCTGCGCGAGCAGTGAATCCGGATCGAGGTTGACCTGGTACTGCTTCTCATAGCCGCCAAGCGCCAGGACTTCGGTAATGCCTTCGACCGACTGGAGCGGGTACTTGATCATCCAGTCAGCGATTTCGCGCATTTCAACCAGCGACCGGGTGCC
>NZ_NCJT01000131.1 GCF_002282565.1 Hyphomonas sp. 34-62-18 | reverse complement strand
CGGTAAAAGGCAAGCATTTCGGCCTTGCTGGCCTTTGCGGGTGCCTTTTTTGCACTCTTTGGTTTTGTTGCCATAACGATGTGCCTCCCAGAGGCCTTTATGTCGCCGCAATATTGCAACGACAAGTCAGAGCATCGTTGTCAATTTGCAGAGGTCCGCTCGGGTGTGAGGAGAACAATCTCTCCCGGATATACGAAAGCGAGCTTATCACGGGCCAGCGCTTCGACATAATCAGGGTCTACCGAGCCAGGCGTCAGCCGGCGGATATCGACGCGAAGGCGCTCAATATCCTGTTGAATTTCAGCGAGTTCTGCCTTCCGGCTTTCCAGTTCTATCTGGGCATCGGTCCAACGGCCGAGCCCCTTCTCCCCCGCGAAGGCGTGGAAAGCAAAGTAGAGCACAAGCAGACTGAGCCCGAGGGCCTGAAGCCGTGAAACCATGCTCCATCCATGCCGCGCGTTGGTTAAGGCTTGGTGACCATTAATGCCGGAGCCGGTTTCATAAACAGTTCGGGGCCCCGCAGGGCCCCGACGTTCAGGTGTATTTCAGGCCGGGTCAGCCAGCATTGATGCGGGCCAGCCCGGCATACATTGCGATGGGACCCAGTTCTTCCTCGATCCGAATCAGCTGGTTGTACTTGGCGATCCGGTCAGAACGGCTGAGTGAGCCAGTTTTGATCTGGCCGCAATTGGTGGCCACGGCGAGGTCTGCAATCGTCGAGTCCTCGGTCTCGCCCGAGCGGTGAGACATGACGGCGGTGTAGCCGTGCAGATGGGCGAGCTCGACCGCGTCCAACGTCTCGGACAGCGTGCCGATCTGATTGACCTTCACAAGGATGGAGTTGGCCGCGCCGCGCTGCAGGCCGATGGCCAGGCGGTCAGGGTTGGTGACGAACAGGTCGTCGCCGACGAGCTGCACGCGGTCGCCCAGCATTTCGGTCAGCGCAATCCAGCCATCCCAATCGTCTTCGGCCATGCCGTCCTCGATGGAGAGAATCGGATAGCGGCCGCAGAGATCGGCCAGGTACTTTGCGAACTCATCGGAGGAGAGCGACTTGCCTTCGCCTGCCAGCTCATACCTGCCGTTCTTGAAGAACTCGGTGGAAGCTGCGTCGAGCGCGAGGGCAATGTCTTCGCCGGGGCGATAGCCTGCCTTCTCGATGGACTTCATGATGAAGCCGATGGCCTCGTCGGTGGAGGCGAGGTTGGGTGCAAAGCCGCCTTCATCGCCGACATTCGTGTTGTGGCCGGCGTCATGCAGGGTCTTTTTCAGTGCGTGGAACACTTCCGCGCCCATGCGCACCGCGTCCGAGATGCTCTCGGCGCTGACCGGCATGATCATGAATTCCTGAATGTCGATCGGGTTATCGGCATGGGCGCCGCCATTGATGATGTTCATCATCGGGGTCGGCAGGATGCGGGCATTGGCGCCGCCCAGATACCGGTAAAGCGGCAGGGCCGACGATTCGGCCGCGGCCTTCGCCACGGCCAGCGAAACGCCGAGAATGGCATTGGCGCCGAGGCGGGACTTGTTGTCCGTGCCATCGAGATCGATCATCAGCGTGTCGATGAGGCGCTGTTCGGTTGCGTCCATACCGGCGAGTTCGTTGCAGATCTCGCCATTGACGGCTTCGACGGCCTTCAGCACGCCCTTGCCATTGTAGCGGCTCTTGTCGCCGTCACGCTGCTCATGGGCCTCGTAAGCGCCCGTCGAGGCGCCCGAGGGAACGGCTGCGCGGCCCGTGGAGCCGTCGTCCAGCGTGACATCGACTTCGACCGTCGGATTGCCGCGGCTGTCGAGAATTTCGCGGGCGTGAATGTCGATGATTTCGCTCATGGAGAACGTCCCCTTACCGGCGTTTTGCGTGCAAATGAAAAGCGCCCCCTGCGAGGTGCAGGAGGCGCCGGAACCCTTAGGCTGGTGCGCTTATCAGCGCAACCGGGGCAAACTAGATTTCGTCGCTCGGCTCGAGGATCTGCTTGCCGCGATACATGCCCGTTTTCAGGTCGATGTGGTGCGGACGGCGAAGTTCACCCGAGTTCGCGTCTTCGATGTAGGTGTTCATCGCCAGACGGTCATGCGAGCGGCGCATGCGGGTGCGCGATTTCGATTTCTTACTCTTGGGGACTGCCATGGCACTGCTTCCGGAATCTGGTGGGGCCGCGCCCAGTTAGGACGGCGGGAAAGCGCGCCTGTTAACGCAGGCAAACGGGGATGGCAAGCGCGAAACGGCATCAATTTCAGCACCGGGGCGCTTATCCCCTGCAAATACAAAATGGCCGGCCAATAAGGCCGGCCAAGGTATGCAAGAAGGACGTCAGTGCTTTGCCCTGGCAATCTGCCGGATTGGCTCTGCGCTGACAGGTTCAGTTAATAAGGGATTGAGTCTGAATATGGGCGCAGGGGTGTTGTTATTTGGTGTTCAGATTGGAAGGCACTCGCCTGTGAGGGGACTTTGGGCGGATGATCCGCGAACCGCCTGCAACCGGTGGAGGCGGCAGGCAGGCGGGCAATGACCCTGCTCTCAACCCGGTTTCAGTCTTCCTCAGGCCGGGTGAATATGGCTTCCAGGCTGCGCAAATTCATCCCGTTTTTCAGGTAGTTAGCGGGCGTCAGGTTGACTGCCTTGATGACCCCCCGCTCCACTTTTGTGCCCTGCCCGCTCTCGGCAGGCACCAGGTCAAAGTCGAGGATATTGATACAGCCGGTGTCCTGCTCAAAGCCCGCGCTGGCGCCCAGCGGCGCACCGATCACGTCCGCCAGCAGCATCCGGTTCACGACTTCGTGTGCCACAACCAGTGCCGAAGCCCAGCCCGGCCGCATCAAAAGCGCTGCCAAACCCTCGCGGATTCGAATCAGCGCGTCGGAGAATCGCTCCCCGCCCGGCAGAAAGGCCGCGTCGGGCTCGCCGGCCTGCTCGAAGGTGAACGTCATCACGGCAGCCAGATGCTCCGCTGAATGGAAGTCCATATAGCTGCCTGAGCGCAGCTCGCCGAAACGGTGGTCTTCCTCCAGCGCCGGGGCCTTGGGATGCTCGGCCAACACGATCTCAGCCGTCTGCCGCGTCCGCGCAAGGCCGGAGCAGAGGGCAAGATCGAAGTGCACTTCGGACAGCGCAATCCCGGCGGCGCGCGCTTCTTCAACGCCCCGCTCGGTCAGCGTGGCGACCTTGGGATCGCGCGCGGCGCGCACGGCAGCGGAGGTGTAGTCCACAAAGCCGTGCCGCATCAGGTAGATGCGCCGCCGCCCGGTGGTGCCGGGCAGCGCGCTCATCAACGCGAAACGCCCCAGTCTTTCAGGATCTGCTCGGTATGCTCACCCAGCCCCGGCGGACGGCCCTGGATGGCGCCCGGCGTTTCGGAGAAGCGCGGCGCGGGCGCGGGCTGAACCACGCCTTCGATCTCAACGAAGGTGCCGCGATCAACGTTGTGCTTGTAGCTCGGCGCATCCGCCATGGAGAGGACAGGCGCGTAGCAGATGTCCGTGCCTTCCATGATGGCGTTCCACTCGGCCTGGGTCTTGGTCTTGATCACCGCCATGACCTTCTTCTTCAGCTCCGGCCATTTGGACTTGTCCATCTGGGCGTCGAATGCTGGATCGGTGAGGCCTGCCTTCTCGCGCAGCAGGGCGTAGAATTGCGGCTCGATCGAGCCGAGCGAGATCCACTTGCCGTCCTTGGTCTCGTAGGTGTCGTAGAAGTGGGCGCCGCCATCGAGCATGTTGGCTTCGCGGTCGTCGGTCCACACGCCCATGGCGCGCATGCCCCAGAACATCGCCGTCAGCGACGCGGCGCCGTCCGACATCGCCACGTCGATCACCTGGCCCTTGCCGCCATTCTTGACGTTGATGATCGCCGCCAGAACACCCATCGCGAGGTAGAGCGCGCCGCCGCCATAGTCGCCGACGAGGTTCAGCGGCGGACGCGGGCGGCCATCGCCATCGCCCATCGCATGCAGAGCGCCGGTGATCGCGATGTAGTTGAGGTCATGGCCGGCCGAATGGGAAAGCGCGCCCGTCTGGCCCCAGCCGGTCATGCGGCCGTACACAAGCTTCGGGTTGCGCGCGAGCGCCACATCCGGGCCAAGCCCGTTGCGTTCCATCACGCCGGGGCGGAAGCCCTCGATCAGCGCGTCGGCCTGCGCGATCAGCTTCAGGGCAACTTCGACATCTGCCGGATCTTTCAGGTTCAGCCCGATCGAGCGGCGGCCACGGCCCACGACATCTTCCGCGCGGCCCGGTTTGCCATTGCCCGGACGGTCGATGCGGATCACATCCGCGCCCATGTCCGAGAGCAGCATGCCGCAGAACGGCCCAGGCCCAATGCCCGCAAATTCCACAATTCTGACGCCTGCGAGTGGTCCTTGAGCCATGAGAGGTCTCCCTGATGTCGTGTTTGTAATGGTCGAGTTAGCGGAACTTTAAGGGGGCCATGCGCAAAAGGAAGGGGTGCCGCAGCGTCGCTCGCGGCCATTCTCTGCGAGTTTTCAGCAAGTATTCAGGCGCGTATCCGCATGCTGGATTTTTCCTTCTACGATCCCCCGATCGAGGTTGCAGCCAGCAGCCCGCGTCTGGAGATGATCGTTTCCCGGCTGAAATCCGCTGGCCTGCGCCCTTATACTGCCCCACCTGCTATCGATTTCTCCGCCGCTGACCCGCTGTTGATCGACATGGACAGCGCCGCGCCGGAGACGCTGGACCGGCTCAGCCGCGCCGCGATGATCGGCAACGTGCCGCGCCAGATCGTTCTGCTGAACACGTCCGGAAGGGCCGCCCCGCGCATTGATGGCGCGCTGCACCTACGTTTGGAGAAAGACCTCTCCACCCTGCGCAGCCGCCTCGCCGCGCTCGCCCGCCGCGCCAGCCGCCTGCGGGAAGCTGCCATCCGGCGCGCGACCACCGAAGGGCTCGGCGCAAAGCTGCCGCCCGTCGATGTCGATGCCTCACCGGCGCTGCTCTATCTGGGGGATGGGTCCCCCTTCTTCCTGTCGCTGCAGGGCGCCCTGCGTCAGCGCGGCGTGGAAATCACTGCCGCCCTCTCCCGCGCCACAGCGCGCCAGCACATGACCAGCAAGCGCTTTGCCGCAGCCCTGATCGACCTCAGCATGGCGCATGAAGACGCCAGCGGCATGGGCCGCTGGATTTCGGAGGAAGACGGTCTGGCGGGCATGCCCCTGATTGTCATCAGCCGTCCGCAGGCTGAGTTTACCGAGCGTGAGCTCGCCCTGCTCAGCCACGCAACCGATATCATCGATCCGGCAACGGGCGACGATGCCATCGTTACTGCCGTTGAGGCCCAGTGCCGCCGCCTGCACGCCAGCGCGCCTATGATGCCGCTGCCGGGCCTTTCGGCCCTGACGGTCACCGATCTGGCCACCGGCCTTTTCACGCGCGGCTTCTTTGAGGCCCATCTGCCGCGCCAGATGCAGATCGCGCAGGAGCAGGCCGAAGCTCTGTCTGTACTCACCCTGCGGCTGCCGCCTGAAATGGCGAAGTCCATTCCAGCGCAGAAAATCGCTGGCGAAGTGATCGCCCGCCAGATTCGCGACACCGATTGCGCCGCCCTGGCTGAGCCTGGCATGTTCGTCATTTCCCTGCCCGCCACGCCCTATCGTGGCGGTGTGCGTCTGGCAGAGCGGATCGGCGAAGCGATGGACCGCTCCGGCAATCCGGCCGATCTCAGCTGGCGGGTTACCGAACGGCGCCATTATCACACGCCGCAAACCCTGATCTCGACGGCCCTGATCGGGCCCTTCGTGCGCACACGGATTGCCGCGTAAGCAGCTTAATCCTCGCTGAGCAGGCCGCTTTTCATCGGCTTCTTCCATTTGTCTTCCGGCGCGGCCGCCTGGCGCGAAGGCATCGCGGCAACGGCATCCGTGGAGGCGGGCGAGACAATTCCGCAAGCCGCTTCCAGTTCCCGCAGGAATGCCTTGGCGCCCGATAGCCGCCGCTCCGGCGTGCCGCCGAGGCCCGAATGCACCAGCTTGGAATCCGGGCGCAGCTTCATCTGCGCCGGCCGCGTGCGGACGATCTGCATCAGTTTCTGCGGGTCCATCACGGTGTCAGGGCGGAAGGCAAACACGGCGCCCTTCTCCCCGGCATCCAGCTTGGAAATACCCAGCGCCTTGCAGGACACCTTGATCGCCGTCACATCCAGCAGCTGGCGCGTCTCATTCGGCAGAGGACCGAACCGGTCGATGAGTTCAGCGGCGAAGGCTTCACGGTCCTGCGCCGTGACAATGTCCGACAGGCGCCGGTAGAGCGACAGGCGCACATTGAGATCATCCACATAGTCCTCCGGGATCAGCACGGCGACACCCAGATTGATTTGCGGCGACCAGTCGTCCGCCACATCCGCCTCGTCGGTCGCCCCGGCGCGCAGCGCCTTGACGGCATCTTCCAACATCGACTGGTAAAGCTCAACGCCGACTTCTTTCACCTGACCGGACTGCTGATCGCCGAGCAGGTTCCCTGCTCCGCGCATGTCAAGGTCGTGGCTCGCCAGCTGGAAGCCTGCGCCGAGCGAATCGAGCGATTGAAGCACTTTCAGGCGCTTCTCGGCGCTCTCGGTGATGACCTTGTCCTTGGGCGTCGTAAAGTACGCATACGCACGAAGCTTGGACCGGCCAACGCGCCCGCGCAGCTGGTAAAGCTGGGCGAGGCCAAACATATCGGCACGGTGAATGATCAGGGTGTTGGCGCGCGGAATGTCGAGCCCGCTTTCCACAATCGTGGTTGAGAGCAGCACATCATATTTGCCCTCATAGAAGGCCGTCATGATGTCTTCCAGT
>NZ_NCJT01000130.1 GCF_002282565.1 Hyphomonas sp. 34-62-18 | reverse complement strand
TTCAGTGTCGTTTGCCATTGCGATGGCCTCTGCCTCACCGGTGAAACGGAAGAGAGCGGCGACGGGGCCAAAAGTCTCCTCCCGGGCGATGCGCGCCGTGGCCGGAACGTCAACCAGAACCGTGGGCTCGAAGAAGGTGCCCCCCAGTGCGTGGGGCTTGCCCCCGTGCACGATTCGGGCGCCTTTTTCCACGGCGTCTTCGATATGTGCTTTGACAGTTTCGACAGCGTCCTGATTGATCAACGGTCCCTGATCGACGCCATCCTCCATGCCATTGCCGACTTTCAGCTTTTTGACGGCCTTGGTGAGCTTTTCGGCAAAGGCGTCATAGATCTGATCCTGAACCAGGAAACGGTTGGTGCAGACGCAGGTCTGACCGGAATTGCGGAATTTCGAGGCGACGGCCCCTTCAACCGCAGAATCCAGATCCGCGTCATCGAAAACCAGGAAGGGGGCATTGCCGCCGAGTTCGAGGCTGAGGCGTTTGAGGGTAGAGGCGCTCTGCTCCATCAACTTTTTGCCGGTTTCGGTCGAGCCGGTGAAGCTGACCTTGCGCACCTTGGGGTTGCTCGTGAGTACCATGGTACATCCAACGGACAAAGCGGCTCCCGCTTTGCGGGCGATCATTGCTGCGGGAAAGTTCCAGGGCGTGATGGCAGCCGTTACGCCGACCGGTTCGTGTGTGACGAGGATACGGGCATCTTCCTTGTAAGAGGGGATTATCTCGCCATAGGTGCGGCGGGCTTCTTCGCTGAACCATTCGATAAACGAGGCCGCGTAGGCGATTTCACCCTTGGCTTCGGTGAAGGATTTGCCCTGTTCGGCCGTCATGATGGCGGCCAGGTCAGCCTGGTTTTCCATAAGCAGATCAAACCATTTGCGCAGTATGTTGGCGCGGTCATGGGCAAGGCGGCGCGACCATTCGGGGAAGGCGTTGGCGGCCGCATCTATCGCGTGGCTGGTCTCAGTGGCGCTTAGCTTCGGAACGCTGGCGAGGATTTCGCCGGTGGCGGGATTGGTGACCTTGATGGTCTTTCCGCCATCCGCGCCGACCCATTGGCCGCCAATGAAAGCCTCATTTTTAAGAAGCGAGGTGTCATTGAGGTTCAGGGGCATCAGCTAATCTCCGGTCAAATTTATCCAACAATTGTCAGCGCTTATAGTTCCAGCGCAGCTGCAAAGCGACCCGCGCAGGCTGACGCGCTGGCAGGTGGTGACGGGGCGGGCAGGGGCCGCTAAACGGGAACGTCTCCAAACCTGACGCTGCGGGCACGCTTCCCGCCGGAAACGGACACGCATGAAACGCCCTCTCGACGGCATCCGCATTCTCTCGGTCGAACAGTACGCCGCCGGCCCTTACGGCACCCAGCTGCTGGCGGATCTTGGTGCTGAAGTGATCAAGATCGAATGCCGGGAGCTCGGCGGGGATGTCTCGCGGGGGCTCGGGCCATACTTCCTGGGCGAGGGTGACAGTGATTTTTTCCAGACGTTTTCCAAGGGGAAGAAGTCCGTCGATCTCGACCTGAAGGATGCGGGCGACAGGGAAACGTTTCTGCGCCTTGTGAAGACGGCCGACGCCGTGGCCAACAATCTGCGGGGCGACCAGCCCGCGAAGCTGGGGATCGATTATGTATCGCTCAAGGAGGTGAACCCGGCGATCGTCTGTGCGCATCTGTCCGCTTACGGGCGAGGTAATTCCCGGGCGGGATGGCCGGGCTATGATTACCTGATGCAGGCCGAAGCAGGGTTCATGATGGTGACCGGGGAGCCGGAGGGGCCGCCGGTGCGGGCGGGGCTGTCGATCATCGATTTCCACACCGGGAGCCATCTGGCCTTGGCGCTGCTGGCCGGCATTGTCGGCGCGCAGCGCACGGGCGTGGGCTGCGACATGGATGTGAGCCTGTTTGACACCGCCGTGCATCAGCTCTCCTACCCTGCGACGTGGTATCTCAACCGGGGGCATGAGACACGGCGCCTGCCGCGCGGGAGCCACCCCTCAATTGCGCCGAGCCAGCTCGTAAAGACCAGCGATGGCTGGGGGCTGCTCATGTGCCAGACGCCAAAATTCTGGGACATTTTCTGCAAGCTGGCCGGGGCGGAGCACCTGAAAGCCGATGCGCGCTTTGCCAGCATTGCGGACCGGCACAGGAACCTTGAGGCGCTGACACCGCTGCTGGACGAACTGCTCAGCCAGAAGGCGAGCGCGGAGTGGACGGCGCTGTTTGCCGGGCGCGTGCCGTTTGCGCCAGTGCTGGATGTTAAAGCCGCGCTGGACAATCCGTACCTTGAAGAAATCTCGATGATCGAGACGGTGGCGCATGAGGCGCGCCCCGAAGGCGTGCGCACGGTGGCCTCGCCCTTCCGGGTGAATGGCGAGCGGCCGCAGGCGACGCGCGCACCAAAGCTCGGTGAACAGGATGATGAGATATTGGGAGGAAGCGATGAGTGATGCAGCCTTGAAAGCGATGGCGGCGTCGATGCCGTTTGCCAATGCGATTGGTCTCGAACTGGTCAGGGCGGACAAGGAAGCGGTCGTGGGCCGTGTGACCGTGGGCGCAGAACACTGCACGGCGGGCGGGATTGCCCATGGTGGCTTCCTGATGACGCTGGCCGATTGCGTGGGGGCGCTGGGCGCATTTCTCAGCCTGCCGCCGGAAAGCAAGATGACGACGACAACCGAGAGCAAGACCAACCTGATAGCGGCTGCGCCTGCGGGCACGGTTCTTATGGCAACTGCCGCGCCGGTAAGTGTTGGCCGCCGGCTGCAGGTCTGGCAGACGCGGATCGAGACGGAGGCGGGCAAACTGGTTGCGCTGACGACCCAATCCCAGATGAATTTGTAGGAAGCTCTGAATGAAACTCGACGGTCTCAAAGTTCTCGATTTATCGGCTTTCCTGCCTGGGCCGCACATGACGATGATGATGGCCGACCATGGGGCGGACGTGATCATGGTGGAGCCGGCCAATGGCGTGGGCGAGCCGGTGCGCGAGATTGGCGAGCGGACGCCGGACGGGTGGAGCGTGTGGTTTCGCAACGTGGCGCGCGGCAAGCGCAGCCTGAAGTTGAACCTGAAGGACCC
Source organism: Hyphomonas sp. 34-62-18 (assembly GCF_002282565.1). Taxonomy (GTDB): domain Bacteria; phylum Pseudomonadota; class Alphaproteobacteria; order Caulobacterales; family Hyphomonadaceae; genus Hyphomonas. Next base: position 4,297 of record NZ_NCJT01000130.1, on the reverse strand, counting down.
CGCCGGTGTCGAGCTGCTGCTGAAGCTCGCCGAGCAGGCGGATGTGTTTGTCGAGGCGTTCCGGCCGGGCGTGGTGAAGCGGCTGGGCGTTGGATACGAGGCCGTGTCGGCGCGCAACCCGAAGATTGTCTACTGTTCCATCTCCGCTTTCGGGCAGACGGGGCAGCATGTGCAGAAGCCTGCGCATGACCTGGTGGTGCAGGCGATGACGGGTCTGATGGATCTGGGACGCGGCCTCACTGACGGGCAGCCGGCACCGCCGCCTGTGCCCTTTGCCGATGCCTCCGCCTCGCTAATGGCGCTGTCGGCGATCCTGATGGCGCTTTACCGGCGCGAGAAGACGGGCGAAGGCGATTATATCGACATGTCGATGTATGACGCGGCGATTGCCTGGACGCCGAACGTGCTAGGGCCGGTATTCGGCAAGGGCGAGGCGCCGGAACCGAAAAAGATGCGCAGCTTTGGCGGCGCGGCGATGAACTCGATCTATCCGACCTCGGATGGCGGGTTCATCGTGATCGGTGGATCGGAAGTGAAGTTTGCCGAGAACCTTCTGACGGCGCTGGGGCGCGTGGACCTGCTTCCCTATGCGAAGATCCCGCCCGGCGACGCGCAAGAACCCCTGAAGGCTTTCTTCCGTGAGACCTTTGCCGACAATACGCAGGCCCATTGGGAGGCGTTCCTGGCGCCAGTCGATTGCTGCTGGGCGGCTGTGCGCAATCTGAAGGAAGCGTTCGATGATCCGTTCACGGCAGATCGTGGCATGGTGTTCACGGACGCCGACGGGAACCGGCATGTTGGGCCGCCGATCCGCTTTGCGAAGGAGCCGCCCCGGCCCAACCCGAAACTGGCCACCTATGGCGAGCATTCGGAAGCGATTGCACGGGAAGCAGGGCTGAGCGCGGAAGAGGCTGCGGCGCTGAAGGCGCGGGGCGTGATCTAGAGTCGCCGCCGCATTGCTTCCCACTCTTCCGCCAGCATCGCGCGGTGGCGGGGGTCTGCAATCGAGATCAGCGCTTCAGCGCGGGCGTCGATGCTTTTGCCGTGCAGGCGGGCGGTGCCGTATTCGGTGATGACGGCATCCATATCCGTGCGCATGACGGTGACGGCATCTGGCGGCAGACGCGGCACGATGCGGCTGATTTCGCCGCCTTTGGCGGTGGCCATCAGGGCGGTGATGGCGAGGCCACCCTCAGAGAGCGCCGCGCCGCGCAGAAAATCATTGAGGCCGCCTTGCCCCGCCACCTGCCGGCCATTGATGAACTCGGCATTGGCCTGGCCGAAGAGATCCACTTCGATCACGGAGTTTATTGCACGCAGGCGCGGCACCGCGGCAAGCGCGCTGGCGAAATGGGTTTTTGAGACGGGATGGAAGTGAACCCGCGTTTCGCTTGCCATCCGGTCGTAAAGGGCGCGGGTGCCGGTCGCGACGCCCGTATCAACGCGCAAGGTGGGGTCTGCGTCCAGCATTCCCAGCACGGGATCGGACACCATGCCGGAATAGATGTGCAGGCCGCGCCGGCCCTGAAGCGCGGAAAGAATTGCCTGCTGCACGTTGCCAACGCCGAACTGCAGCGTGTCGCCTTCGTTAACAAGCGCCGCGATGTTGTCGGCGATGGTCCTGAAGGCTGATGGTAGCGCCCCGCCGGCAAGCTCCAGGATCGGGTGATCATCCTCCGCCAGCTGAGCAAATTTTGACAGCGGAACCTTGGGCGAATTCGGCGGGGCGGGCATCTGCGGGTTGATGATGCCGAGCAAAGGCACGCCGCTGCGGGCCAGCATCAGCGGCGAAAAATCCGGACTGACGCCGAGGGAAACATTGCCCTCCTGGTCTGGCGGGGAGACAAGGATTACAGCGCCGTCCAGCGGCGTGGCGGCCATCCAGTGCCACGCCTGGCTATAGGACAGCGGCAGGAAACGCGTGCGGCCCGCCTCGAAGGAGGGGCGCTGCGCAGCGGGTAGGAAGATGGTTTCGGCACGCGCTTCATGATGGAAGCCGGCCCAGTCAGTCATATTCATCCCGGCAACCCAGGCGCCAAAAAAGGTGAGACCGCTTGTCAGCTCCGGCTCTGCCCTGAACAGCCGCGCCAGGCCGAGCGGTTCGCCGCTGGCGCCGCCGACATAGAGCCGCGCCTGTGCCGGAAGGCGGTGGCGGAACAGCTCAAAGGCTTCGGCGAGGCTTGGATAGGGCAATGTTTCTCTCCGGATTGGCGCGACACACCCTGTTAGCCGGGGCGCGCCACCAATAGAAGGGCCGCCGCGGGGGTAGCGCAGCCATGGGTGTTGCCGCAGGCGCCGGAATGCCTGATTGTTGCCCGCAGAAGGGGATCTGTTGCGGAATATACAGGGCGAGTGAACGGATGAGAGTGCTTCTGGTTGAAGATCATGCCAGCCTTGGGGAAAGCCTGCAGGGCGCGCTGGAGAGCAGCCGGTATGTCGTCGATTGGGTGCGGTCTCTCGCCGGGGCGGAGACGGCGCTGGCGGCTACGCGCTATGACCTGATGCTGCTTGACCTTGGCCTGCCGGATGGCGACGGGGTGGATTTCCTGAAAAAATGCCGCCGCCGGGCACTGGCCCTTCCCATTCTGGTGCTCACGGCGCGCGGCGGGCTGAACGACCGGGTGGATGGGCTCGACGGCGGGGCGGATGATTATCTGGTGAAGCCATTTGACCTCTCAGAGATGCTGTCGCGCTGCCGGGCGCTGCTGCGCCGGCCGGGTCACATTGAGAGCGATGTGATCGAACTGGCCGATGTGAAGCTGGAACTCAGCTCGGGCGGCGTGCTGGTGCGTGGACGGCCGGTGGCGCTACCGCGCCGGGAACATCAGCTGCTGGCCGCACTCATGCGCAAGGCGGGCCGGGTCAGCTCCCGGTCCTATCTGGAAAACGCGCTCTATGATCAGAACACTCAGGCCGGCCCGAACGCTCTGGAAGCAGCGGTGTCGCGCCTGCGCTCAGTCCTCAAGGAGAATGAATCGGCAGTGTCACTGCGCACCATCCGCGGGGTCGGCTATGTGTTGAGTGAGAGCGATGTTGGCGCCTAGCTCGAAATGGTCGCTGGAGGCGCGGCTGCGGCGGCGGCTGCTGGGGGTGAGCATCGGCGTGGGGTTGCTGATGGCGGGGACCGTGGCGTTTGACTATGGCAGCGACGTGACCGACCTGCACCAGGGGCAGGTGCTGGAGATGGCCGAGAAACTGGCCAGCGCGTTCGAGGGGGCGATGCAGCACAGCGACTCGTTTGATCCGGACACGGTGCATAAGGATGGGATCTACGAGAAGTATCCGGAAGCTTATGGTTGGGCTCTTTCCGGCCCTGACGGGCAACCGATGGCGCAGTCCGCGTTCGACTGGTCGAGCATCCGGCGGCGGTCAGTTGCGGGGATTGACGAGTGGACGGTGCAAACGCCAGAGGGCTTCTGGCTGGCAGGCAAGGAGTTTGATTGCGGCGGACCAGAGGTCTGCCGTGTAGAGACGGTTGTGGCGAGCGACCCAGCCTTCCGGTTTTACCGGATGATCCTCACCGAGGTGACGGTGCATGTGCTGATCCCGCTGCTGCCCTTCGCCGTTCTCGGCTTCTGGGTGGTGACGGGATTTGTGCGTCAGACACTCCGGCCGTTGCGCGAGATTGCCGAGCAGGCGCGCGGCGTGTCGGAGTTTCGGGATATCCGCCCCCTGATCGTTGATAACCCGCCGGACGAGGTGGTTGACCTTGTGCGCGCGCTGAATGGCAGCCTGGACCGCCTGGCCGCTGCCATGGAGCGCGAGAGGGCGTTTATCCTGGATGCGTCCCATACGTTGCGCACGCCGTTGGCGGCGCTGAAAGCCCGGCTGCAACGGGATGGTGGCCATGCCGACCTTGCCAAGGTGCGCCAGGATACAGACGCGCTGATCCGGCTCAGCATGCAGTTGCTCGCTCATGCGAATGCCGACAGGCTGAGTGTGCTGCCGGGGCAGTCGATAGATATCAGCAATCTGATCATGGATATTGTTGTGCGGATGGAACCTCTGGCGCGCCAGGCAGGGGTCGATCTCGGCTGTGAGGGCTGCGACACGCCGGTAATGGCAGTGGCTGATCCGGATGCGCTGGCGATTGCTGTGATAAACCTCATAGAAAACGCCATCCAGCATTCGGCCGAAGGCGCTCCGATCACGGTGGCGCTGCAGCAGGCGCCGCTGCGCATTGCGGTGATTGATCAGGGCGCCGGTATCCCGGAGGGAAAATTGGCGGAAGTGACTAAACGCTTTGCGCGCGGCAGTGACGGGCGCAGCCAGGGCGCGGGGCTGGGCCTTTCCATCG
>NZ_NCJT01000428.1 GCF_002282565.1 Hyphomonas sp. 34-62-18 | reverse complement strand
AAGCGACATGGAAACCGTAGTGGGCACCGAGGACGGCGCGCTGGTGGCGTATGATCCGGTCCGCGGCATCTATATTCTGGCCGACCCGGACATGATGAACACGTTTGGTCTCGCCCGCGCAGAGAATGCCGTGTTTGCCACACGCCTGGTCAACTATCTGCGCAGCTCCGAGAATGAGCCGATCCTCATGGACGCGACGCTGCACGGTTTTGCGCGCTCTGAAAACCTGCTGAAGATGCTGTTCAGCGTGCCCTATATCGGCGCAACGCTGGTGGCGCTGGCGAGCGCGCTGCTGCTCGGCTGGGCGGCGATTGTGCGCTTTGGCCCACCCGCTCGCGAGGCGCGCGCGATTGCGCTGGGCAAGCAGGCGCTGGCCGACAATACAGCAGGGCTGGTCACCATGGCGCGGCGGGAAATGAAAATGGCGCCCGGCTATGCAGGCCTCATCCGCCGCCGGCTGGCGCGCGCGCTCGGCCTGCCACGATCCATTCCAGACGCTCAGCTGACGGAAATGTTTGACCGGATGGGCCCCGCCGAAGACGGCGGCAAGACCTTCTCGGAACTCGAAAGAGCCCTCACGGGGCAAGCGGCCAACCGGGAGGATCTCGCGCAGAGAGCGCGCGATCTGCACCAGTGGCGCAAGGCAATCATCAGGAGAACAATGCATGAGCGTGGCTGAAATCCGTAATCTGGCGGACCGCATCCGCACCGAAGTGCGCAAGGCCATCATTGGCCAGGACGCAAGCGTGGACCTGCTTCTGGTGGCGCTGTTTTCCTCCGGACACGTTCTTCTGGAAGGGCCACCAGGCACTGCCAAGACGCTTCTGGCGCAGTGCTTTTCGCGGGCCATCTCGCTGCAGTTCGGGCGGATCCAGTTCACGCCGGACCTGATGCCGGGCGATGTTCTGGGTACCAACCTCTTCAATTTCCAGACCAACGAGTTCAGCCTGACAAAAGGCCCGATCTTCACGGATATCCTGCTGGCCGACGAGATCAACCGGACGCCGCCGAAGACCCAGGCCGCGCTGCTGGAAGCGATGCAGGAGCGCAAGGTGACGATTGACGGGGAGAGCTATCCGCTGAACCCGCGCTTCACGGTAATCGCCACGCAAAACCCCATCGAGCAGCAGGGCACCTATCCCCTGCCCGAGGCGCAGCTCGACCGGTTCCTGTTCAAGCATAATCTGGAATATCCGACCCGGGAGGAAGAAATCCGCATCGTGGCCCAGCATGGCACGCGAACGGGCATGAAGACGCCGGCAGCCTTTGACGTGCAGCCGGTGCTGAGCGCAGCAGAGCTGGACGCGGCGGTGAATGCGGTGTCCGAAGTGCGCCTCAAGGACGAGATCATCGCCTATATCGTTGATATTGTCCGCACGACGCGGGAGACACCCGCGCTGGAAACCGGGGCCAGCCCGCGCGCCGCAGCTGCGCTGGCGATGGGCGCGCGTGCCCGCGCCGCGCTGGATGGACGCGACTTCGTTATTCCCGATGACGTGAAAACGCT
>NZ_NCJT01000427.1 GCF_002282565.1 Hyphomonas sp. 34-62-18 | reverse complement strand
AGATAGTCATAGATCTGGCCGATGATCTGCATCGCCACATCCTTGAAGGCGAGTGTCGGCCCGTGGTGCAGCTCCATCAGCCAGAGGCCGGGCCCGGCCTGCGTCAGCGGCGCAACGGAGTGGTGGGCAAAGCGGCCATAGGCCTTCTCGCACAGCCCGCGCATTACATCTGCCGGAATGGCGTCGCCAGCAAAGGCGGAGAGAATGCGCGCGGCGGTTTCGGCATAGGGCTCGCCCGGTGTGGCCGGGGCAATCTGCGGCCAGCTCTCAGGCACATAGAGGCCGCCATCGGCTGCCAGGCCCGCAAGGCACGCGCCGGCGAAATCCACAGGCTCTGCCTGGCCCCGTGTCGAAATATACTTCACTTTCTCGTCTCCCGCCTGAAGCGCAGCCGCCCGCGCTGGTAATGGAAGGCCAGATACACACCGACAAGCGCCATGGCGAGGCCCCACCAGGTGATTGCGTAGCCAAAATGCCGCTCCGGCGGCAGGCGCTCGCTGTCGCCAGGCATCAGCAGCGGATTGGCGGCGGGCTGCGAGGTGAGATTATCCGTGCGGATCAGGGTTTCCGGCTCGAACACGCGCGGGATGACGCGCGCGGCCAGCTCCGCCGGCAGCGAGGCGGCCAGCCGCTCCGGGTCCAGCGTGTAGTAAAGGTTCTTCTCAGGATCGTCCGGCGTGGTGAAGGCGTTGCGCTGCTGGGGCGGATGCCACAGACCGCGCAGGGTCAGCGTTCTTGGCTCTGCGGCCGGGCTGACGGGCGGGGGCTCGATCGAATAGGTGATCGAGACCGGCAGGAAGAGAATGCCCTCTGCGGTCTCAAAGCCGGTCACCTGCCGCCAGGTGGCGTCGCCATCGGCATAGGCATAGACCATCCGCTCGGTACCCGGCAGCGAGGTGCCCGTGATCTCGGCCCAGTCCGGCTCGACACCTTTCTGCGCCATCTTCTCCGAATAGCGCCCCCACTGCCAGTTGCCGAACATGATGAGGATGGCGAACGCGATCACACTCAGCACGGTCATGACGGGTAAGGGGCGGAACATCATCGGTCAGATCCAGGACAATTCGAGGGGAAACAGCCCCACCAGAAAGACAAAGCCCGCCAGCGCTGAAACACCGGCGGGCCAGATTGTGTCGCCTGTTGCCGCCCGCAGGCAGCGACCGGCTTAGTGGCCGCCGCCATGCACCAGATGCGGCGCCACATAGACGAAGGCGAAGAGGAAGAGCCACACCACGTCGACGAAGTGCCAGTACCAGGCGGCAAATTCGAAGCCGAGATGCTTCTGCGGTGTCAGGTTACCGGCATACATGCGGATCAGGCAGACGATCAGGAAGATCGTACCGATCACCACGTGCGCGCCGTGGAAGCCCGTGGCCATGAAGAAGGCCGAGCCATAGAGCGTGCCGTCGAAGCTGAAGCCGGCATGGCTGTATTCGAGAACCTGCAGCGCGGTGAAGCCGAGGCCGAGCAGGATCGTGACGATCAGGCCAAGCTTGGCGCTTTTCATGTCGC
>NZ_NCJT01000426.1 GCF_002282565.1 Hyphomonas sp. 34-62-18 | reverse complement strand
TGAGGGGCAGATCAATGGCATCGTGACGGAGACGTTCGAAATTGCGCGCGCCGATGCGGGCGGCGTGCTGGCCGGGCCATTTGCCGGGGTGCCGAGCTTCATCAAGGACCTGATTGACTGGCGGGGCGCGCCGACGCTGAAAGGCAGCCGGGGGCTGGCTGGCCATATGGCCACTGCAGACAACGTGTTCGCCGCGCGCTGGCGCCGGGCAGGCATCGTTTCGCTGGGCAAATCGGCGACGCCGGAAGCGGGGTTGATCTCTTCAACCGAGCCGCTGTCGAATGGGCCGACGCGCAATCCGTGGGATATCTCCCGGATTCCGGGTGGATCATCCGGCGGCGCAGCGGCACTGGTTGCGGCGGGCGTTGTGCCCTTTGCCCATGCCAGCGACGGGGGCGGATCCATCCGTATACCCGCATCAAGCTGCGGCGTATTTGGCCTCAAGCCTTCGCGCGACCGCCTGCCCTACAGCGAACCGGGCGCCACGCCGCCACCGCTGCAGATATCGGTGAACCATGCGGTGACTGTCAGTGTACGGGACTCCATTGAGCTTTTCCGGGCCGCCGAAATGCCGGGGGCGGACTATCCACCCCTGGGGGAAATAAAGCCGCTCACCCGGCGCCTGAAAATCGGCTTTGCGCCCGAACCGATCGGCGGCACGGCGCTGCACCCGGACACGCGGGCCGCCATTGAAGACGTGGCGCAGCTTTGCCGCGACCTTGGGCATACGGTGATCGACTATACCATTCCGATGGATGGGCCGAAGTTCACAGACGCTTTCATCATGTATTGGGCCGCAGGCGCGGGCGAGTTTGCGCAGGCCGTCAGTGCCGCCTCCGGCAAGCCGGTCAGCCCGGAAATCCTCGAGCCCTGGACGCTGGGCTTGGCGAACATGGCCGCCGCGCGGATGGCCGACCTGCCGGGCATCATCGGCTACCTGCAGGCCTTCGAGGAGGAGTATCACAGCTTCTTCAATGACCTCGACATCCTGCTGACGCCCGTGACGGGCAGCCCGGCTGTGCCGGTGGGCGAACAGGCGCCGGATGGGGATTTCGATGCGGTGATGGACAGCGTGCTGAAGTTCGTGGCTTACACCTCGCCAATGAATGTGGCCGGGGCGGCCTCGATGAGCGTGCCGCTTGCCTGGTCGCCCACAGGCTTGCCAATAGGCGCGATGTTCTCCGGACGGCGGGGCGACGATGCGCTTTTGTTTGAACTGGCGCTGGAACTGGAGACCGCCCGGCCTTGGGCGGGCCGGAAACCGGCTGTCACTGCCTTGTAATATTCGCAAGAATTAATCAGCCAGATCAAGCAATTAACCAAAGTGTTCCCATCCTTTGCAGGCTGGAAACTGGTCGCGTGCTAGAAATCTTTTAGCACGAAGCCTGACTCTTGCGTCAGGATGCCCTATTTTACCGACCGTCCTCCCAGGAAAGACCCTCAAAGTGAACCGTTCAGTCCTGATCGCAGCCACCATTCTGGCGGTCATTGTCGCCTACTTCGGAATTCGCAGCGT
>NZ_NCJT01000425.1 GCF_002282565.1 Hyphomonas sp. 34-62-18 | reverse complement strand
TCTTTCCGCTGCATTTCCGAGACCGGATGGCCGCAGGCATGGCACAGAACATGGCTACCCGGTTTCAAATCGTTGCAAACCGATACGCGTTCGTCAAAAACGAAGCACTCCCCGCGCCAGAGGCTGCCCTCGGGCGGCACCTCTTCGAGATATTTCAGGATGCCGCCTTCCAGATGGAAGACATCCTCGATGCCCTCGGCCTTCACAAAGCTCGTCGCCTTTTCGCAGCGTATGCCGCCGGTGCAGAACATGGCGATCTTCGGCTTGCGGCCTTCCGCTTCCAGCCTTTCCCGGAACTGGCGGAACCAGGCGGGAAACTCGCGGAAGGTTTCGGTCTGCGGATCAATGGCGCCTTCGAAGGTGCCGATGGCGACTTCATAATCGTTGCGCGTGTCGATCAGAACGGTGTCGGGATCGGAGATCAGGGCGTTCCAGTCCTGCGGCTTCACATAGGTGCCGACGAGATCGTTGGGATCCGTTCCGGGCACGCCCATGGTGACGATCTCACGCTTCAGGCGCACTTTGAGGCGCAGGAAGGGCATCTCCCCGGCCTCTGAGAACTTCGCCTCCAGCCCCTCGGCGCCGGGCAGCGCGCGCAGGGTGGCGAGGGCCTCGGCGATGGCCTCCGGGCTGCCGGCGATTGTGCCGTTGATGCCTTCCTCAGCCAGCAGCAGCGAGCCCTTGATGCCAAGGCCACAGAGCTTCGCAGCCAGGGCCTGGCGGCGCTCGGCATAGTCCGGGAAACGGAAGAATTTGTAGAGGGCGGCAATCTGGATCGTCATGCGCCGCCTTATGACAGAAGGCAGCCGATGCGAAAACGGGGGAATCCCTTATAGATTTGCAATGGCAAATCGATCAGCGGATTAAGAAGGGTCTGTTGGGACTAGCCCACCGCTTCCTTCACCGCGGCTTCGTAAGCGTCGAGCGCGGTCAGCCATTCGGTTTCGGCTTTGGCGGCTTCGGCTTCGAGTTTGCCGCGTTCGATGGAGAGTTCGGTCATCTTCTGCGGGCTGAGGCCGGCTTTCGAGAGCTCGGCATCGATTGTCTTTATACGGGCGTTTGCCTTCTCGAAGGCTTTCTCGGCCGCGTCCGCCTTTTTCTTGAGCGGGGCAGCCGCTTCGCGGGCCTGGGAGGCCCGGCGGCGCTGCTCAGCCTTGTCGGCGGGCGTTTCCTCTACGGCGGCAACCTTGGCAGGCGCGGCCTTCTCGCGGTCTGAACTCATCACCAGAACACGGTAGTCGGCGAGGTCGCCGTCATAGGGAGCGACCTTGCCGCCTTTGACGAGCCAGAGCTGATCGGCGGTGGCCTCGGCGAGATAGACATCGTGCGTGATCAGAAGAACGGCGCCGGCGAAATCATTGAGCGCGTAGATCAGGGCTTCGCGGCTGTCGATATCAAGGTGGGAGGTCGGCTCGTCGAGGATCAGGATCTGGGGTTTCTGCAGGCCGATGAGGCCGAGGATGAGGCGCACTTTTTCGCCGCCCGAGAGCTTCTCAACCTTGGTTTCGACCTTCTCATG
>NZ_NCJT01000424.1 GCF_002282565.1 Hyphomonas sp. 34-62-18 | reverse complement strand
TGATCGGCGCAACAATGGAGCCTGACCGGGTGATTGATGAACCGGAAGCCGACGTGATCGAGGCGCTGCGGGCGGAAGGGATAAAGCTTTGCCCCGCCCTGGCGGACGCCCCAGTGACAGAGCGCTGGGCCGGGGTGCGCCCCGGAACGCCGGATCATGCGCCTTTCATCGGGGAGACCGTGACCCCCGGTCTTTATGTGGCGGCCGGACACTACCGGAACGGCATCCTGCTGGCGCCGGTGACGGCGCGGATGATCGCCGATCAGATATTGGGGCAGGAAACCGGCCCGCTTGCCGCAGCGTTCACCACCCGGCGGGCCTATTCCGCGACGGCCTGACGCTGGACGGGGCACCGCGCTGGCCTATAAGTCTCTCCCGCAAAAGGGAGTTTACGCGCCATGCATGTGATCCAGCCGATGACCGAAGACCAGGCCGCCATCCGCGACGCCGTAGCCAAGACGCTGGAGCCGTTTGACGACGCCTATTGGGCGAAGACCGACGAGACGGGCGAATGGCCGGAAGCTTTCTGCGACGCGATGGCCAAGGGCGGGTGGCTCGGCATTGCGTTTCCGGAAGAATATGGCGGGGCCGGCCTTGGCCTGACCGAAGCGGCGCTGATGATGCAGACGGTGACGCGCAGCGGGGCAGGCTATTCCGGCGCCTCGGCGATCCACCTCAACATCTTCGGGCCCAAGCCGCTGGAAAAGTTTGGCAATCCGGAACTGAAGCGCGAGAACCTGCCGAAGATCATCTCCGGCCAGGAGAAAATGTGCTTTGCCGTCACCGAACCGAACTCCGGCCTCGACACATCCAGCCTGGAGACCAAAGCTGAGCGCACCAACAAGGGCTATGTCATCAACGGCCGGAAGATCTGGACGACAGGTGCTCAGCGTGCGGACAAGATCCTGATCATCGCGCGCACGACGCCGAAAGATCAGTGCGCCAAGCCCTATATGGGGCTCTCGCTGTTCTATACCGATCTGGATCGCGGCAAGATCGACGCCAAGCCTATCCCGAAGATGGGCCGCAAGGCGGTCGAGTGTAATGCGCTGTTCATTGACGGGCTGGAAGTGCCGAAGGAACACCTGATCGGCGAAGAGGGCGACGGGTTCAAATATCTGTTGCAGGGCTTGAACCCCGAGCGCGTTCTGTTTGCGGTCGAGTCTGTTGGTCTAGGCTTTGCGGCGCTGGAACGGGCGACGCACTATGCCAATGAGCGGGTCGTGTTCGGCCGTCCGATTGGCCAGAACCAGGGCATTGCGCATCCCCTCGCCAAATCGTGGGCGGAGCTTTCCGCCGCTGAGCTGCTCGCCTACAAGGCCGCCGCTCTTTATGACGCCGGGCAGGAATGCGGCGCTGAAGCCAACGCGGCAAAATATCTGGGGACTGAGGCTGGCTTCACCGCCTGTGAAACCGCTGTGCTGACCCATGGCGGCATGGGTTATGCCAAGGAATACCATGTCGAGCGGATGATGCGCGAGGCGATGCTGGCGCGGATTGCGCCGGTGAGCCGCGAGATG
>NZ_NCJT01000129.1 GCF_002282565.1 Hyphomonas sp. 34-62-18 | reverse complement strand
ACAACGGCATCATCCATCTGCGCATTGAAGAGATCATGGATCACGAATTTGGGCTTTTCGGGAAGCGGCCCGAAATCCGGCGGCGGCACAGCGGGCGGCGCCGCAGAGCGCGGATCATGCGCGACATATATATAGACCGCGCCATTGGCCTCATGCACCGGGTAGCGCCGCACCTTCACCCTGGAGGGATCATAGGGGCTGTCTTCGGTGAGGCTCGGCATCAGTTTGCAGCCGCCATCAGTGCCGAAGCGCCAGCCATGATAGGGACATTGCAACGTCCACTGACCATCGGTCTCCACCTGCTGGCCCGCCGACAGCGGCACCAGCCGGTGGGGGCAGATGTCGCGCAAGGCAAACGCCTCCCCTGCCGGCGTGCGCCCCAACACCACCGGCTCGCCCAGCATCATGATCCGCTGCTGCGCGCCCGCCTTCAGCTCCGCTGATGGCGCAGCCAGATACCAGCTGTCAGTCAGGAAGCCGTCGGCGGTGATGCCGGTCTTCGGCGGGGTGTGCTGAGTGTCTGCCAACGGAGTACCTATTCTGCCGCCGCGGCTGTAACCGTCACTTCGAACGTATCACTGGCGGGCTCGTCAGACTCCCAGGCGCGGCCTTCGCTCAGCCTCAGAATGCCGGTGCCGGGCACCGAGGCCTGGAAGTCAAAGCTCATATAATGGTTACCACCGGTGAAGCCCGGCTGCTCCTGAAGCGCGGGATTGGTCGCGCGGGTGTTCTCACCGGTCAGTTCGAGGAATTCGGGCTTCTCGACAATCTGCCAAGTATAGCCCGCCGTGGGAATGGTCTCCAGCTCCACGCGGAGCGTCTGCCCCACAGGTAGAGCGACTTCTGCGCCCTTCTTGTCCTCGCCGACATAGACCACACCGGCTTCAGCTTCCGCCTGAGCGGCGGCCGCAGCAGCGGCCTGGGCTTCTTCGGCCGGCATTTCTGGCATCTCCGGTTCTTCTGCCACGCCCTCTTCAGCCTCCACCGCAGGCGGCTCGATATCGCCGGCATCCACGGGCGCCTCGTCAGCCGGGGTGCAGGCCGCCAGGCCAAGGGCGGCGGCGCCGGCCAGCATCATTCCTATCGGGTGTCGCATGAAAACTCCTGTTGCTCCGGCGGCTATCGCTAAGGGCGGCGCAGGGCGAAAGCAACTCCGCTTGATTGCGGGGGTAGACCGCCCTTAATCGCCGGCGCGTGCGGAGAACTCTACCTGCCCGCCGCCTTCAAGGAAATACCGGCCCCAGAAACCCCGCAGCTTTGCGTCCAGCGCGGCGGGCAGTACCGAGCGCGCCTTGTCATGCAACCGGCCATAGCCGATCACCCGGATATCGGTGCCCGGCGTGCGCGCCTGCGCGCCATGCTCGGCCAAAATGCTCATCAATTCGTCTTCCGGCAGGGATGAGAACTTGCTCCAGGCGATCATCTCGCTGTTCTCCAGCATATCGGAATAGATGACGATGTCGGTATAGGGATCGGCCGAAGGCGACCCCGTCCAGTGCCCGATCGTGCGGATGATGTCAGAACCCGAAGCATCCTCGGCCGTATTGATCACTTCGCGCAGGGACCCGGCCAGGCTCGCCATGAACTGCTGCTGGTCCTGCTTGGCCTTCATCGTGCTGCAGGAGCCCATGATCTCGTCGGCTAGGCCGCCCGGTTCCGGACAGCCCGGCTTGCAGGCGTTCACCAGCCGGCGCGTCTTGGAATAATGGTCTGAAATCGTGGCGATGATGATCCGGTCGCCCGTCTCCAGCCCGTCGACCACGCCGCCGAGGCTTTCCATGAGCAGCGTCTGATCGCCTGCATCAAAAGTGGTCGTCCGGTCGATCAGGAAGAGGGTCGAGCGGTCGCTGAGCGTGCAATAGTCTTCGGCGGTGCGGTTGACGAAGCCCCCGCCCGATGGCCCGGAACAGGCCGCGAGCACAAGTGTCAGCGCAAGACCCGGCAGGGCAAACCGGCAGCGTCGCATAAACATCATCATCGGGTCAGGCGCTGGCCCGGTTGATCTGGTTGGCATGGCGGCGCTGCTCGACAGATTCGGCGTCCGCGCGCTGGCCCTTAACGAGCGCCAGCTTCTTTTCCGCTTTCTTCAGGGCGATGTCGGCGGCCTGAAAATCCGGATGCGGATCATGGGAGAAGTAGGCCGCTGTCAGGCCAACGGCCACGATGCCGACATTGATGGCAAAGAAAATCCAGCCGGATATGCCAAGGCCCGCCTTGAACATCTCCCCAGCCATCTGGGCCGCGCCCGTTCCGGCCAGCATATCGGCAAAGCTTGCCTGGGGCTGTGTCTCGAAGTCGAGATACCCCTGCCGCAGCACGGACACGCCATAGATGAGCGCCAGAATGATCGCCGTGATCAGCACCACCTGCACAAGCTGCCCGGTCCAGCCGGACTTCTTCACATGATAGCCGAACCGGCAGAGCACGAGGCCCAGCCTGTGGGCCAGAGTGACGAGAATGACGCCGACCAGGAAGGCCACGCCCAGCGACACGGTGGGGCTTTCCCGGAAAAACAGCTCGAAACTCAGCCGGTTGACCGGAATTTCGAACAGCATGAGGGCCACCATGAACGGCCAGTAGAAGATGCTGCGCGCATAGCGCGGCTGACGGTCCACTTCGGCCTGGATCGCGTCCCATTTGCCATTGATGGTGTCGTAATGCTCCTTGGCGTCGGCAATGCGCCCGCCATAGCGGGTTTCGATGGCCTTCATGTTGCCCTCATGCAGGGCGTTCAGGCGCTCGATCTTGGCATCCTTGGCGGCGGCGCGGTCCACGGCCTTGCCTGTCCCGAGGACATGAACTGAAGAAGCGCCCCGGTCTGCATTGTCCGCCATAAGGTCATCCTCCAAGGGGGAAACCGGGAGGTTAATGAACGTTTATGGCGCTCGCAAGGCACGCGCCCACATAACACCCGCCCACGCCCACTTTCCCAGCGCGGCAGTGCCCGCTATATGCGCCCGATGACCCCACGCGACAAAATCCGTAACTTTTCCATCATCGCCCATATCGACCATGGGAAGTCGACCCTTGCCGACCGCCTGATTCAGGCCTGCGGCGGGCTGACCGACCGGGAAATGAGCGAGCAGGTGCTCGACTCGATGGATATCGAGAAAGAACGCGGCATCACCATCAAGGCCCAGACCGTGCGCCTCGCCTACACGGCGCAGGATGGTGAGACCTATACGCTCAACCTGATGGACACCCCCGGACACGTGGACTTTGCCTATGAAGTCTCCCGGTGCCTCGCGGCCTGCGAAGGCTCGCTGCTGGTGGTGGATGCCTCGCAGGGAGTGGAGGCCCAGACGCTCGCCAACGTCTATCAGGCCATCGATCAGAACCATGAGATTGTCCCGGTCCTCAACAAGATCGACCTGCCCGCCGCCGATGTGGACCGGGTGAAGGAGCAGATCGAGGAGATCATCGGGCTGGACGCCTCCGACGCGGTGCAGATTTCGGCCAAGACCGGCCTCGGCATCCCGGATGTCCTGGAAGCCATCGTTACCCGCCTGCCCCCGCCGCGCGGCGGCGAGCAGACCGCGCCGCTGAAAGCCGCCCTCGTTGACGCCTATTACGACCCCTATCTCGGCGTTGTCGTCATCGTCCGCGTGCATGACGGCGTGCTGAAGAAGAAACAATCGATCCGCATGATGCGCACCGGCGGCGTCTATGAGATCGACAAGGTCGGCACGTTCAATCCGAAGCTCACCGAAGTCGACGCGCTCGGCCCCGGTGAGGTTGGCTATTTCGTGGCCTCGATCAAGGAAGTCGGCGACTGCTCCATCGGTGACACGATCACCGAAGACAAGCGCCCGACAGACAAGGCTCTGCCCGGCTACAAGGACGTGCAGCCGGTCGTCTTCTGCGGCCTCTTCCCGATGGATGCAGGCGACTTCGACGACCTGCGCGCCGCGATGGGCAAGCTGCGCCTCAACGACGCTTCCTTCACCTGGGAGATGGAAACCTCCGCCGCGCTCGGCATGGGCTTCCGCTGCGGCTTCCTTGGCCTCCTGCACCTCGAAATCATCCAGGAACGTCTCAGCCGCGAGTTCGACCTTGACCTCATCGCGACCGCGCCGAGCGTTGTCTATGAAATGACGATGACGGACGGTACCGAGATCGAGCTGCACAACCCGGCCGACATGCCGGACGTGGTGCGCATTGCCGAAATCCGCGAGCCGTGGATCGCCGCGACGATCTACACGCCGGACGAATATCTCGGCTCGATCCTGAAACTCTGCCAGGACCGGCGCGGCATTCAGACAGAGCTTTCCTACGTGGGCGGACGGGCCTGCGTGAAATACGAACTGCCGCTCAACGAGGTGGTGTTCGACTTTTACGACCGCCTGAAATCCATTTCGCGCGGCTATGCGAGCTTTGACTATACCCTTATTGGCCACCGCGCCGAAAACCTCGTCAAGCTGCAGATCCTCGTCAATGAAGAGCCCGTCGACGCCCTCGCCATGCTGGTCCACCGCGACCGCGCCGAAAGCCGTGGCCGCCAGATGTGCGAACGTCTCAAAGAGCTGATCCCGCGCCAGATGTTCAAGATCCCGATCCAGGCCGCCATTGGTGGCCGCGTGGTCGCGCGCGAAACCATCAGTGCCATGAGGAAAGACGTGACCGCGAAATGCTATGGCGGCGACGCCACGCGCAAACGCAAACTCCTCGACAAGCAGAAGGCTGGCAAGGCCCGCATGCGCCAGTTCGGCAAGGTGGAAATCCCGCAGGAAGCCTTCGTGGCCGCGCTGCGGATGGATGGGGATTGATCCCGGAGGCCGCTTCTCCCTCCCAAGGAGAGGCGGTGTCAGATTTCATCCTCCAGCGCCGCAATCTCCGCGTCGAGCGCTTTCGCCGCCTGCGCATTCAGCCACCAGACAGCCACGAAGACGGCCGCCTCAATGGCGACGGCAAATGCCAACACGCCAAGCTTTGCCATGAGCGGCGCCGGGTTGTCCGGCGAGAGGCTGACGCCGAGCACGAAGACCAGCGCCCCGGGCACGAAGGGCAACAGATACCACCGCCAGACCGAGGCCAGCGCCGCGCGCTGGCGCAGCAATTCCTTGCGGTGGAAATCTGCCAGGCTCTCGGCCGCGTTCATCTCGTCTGCATTTGCCGCCCGGGCCATGGTGTGGAGCTTCCAGCAGACATAGAGAGCGCCCAGAACCGTCAGGATACACCCTGCCTTCACGACTGGCTCGGGAATGATCACGGCCATCCATCCGAATAGGCCAATGACCAGAGCGGAAGCGGCATATTCCCTTATGTTCCGCCAGCGGATTGTTTTCTGAAATCCGCGCGCCCTGCGCCGGATTTCCTCCAGTGGCATGGAGAATTCCCCGGTCTGCTGACCGGCCCAGAGATCGCGCAGAGGATCACGATCAGACATCGGCTTTCTCCTTGAAATCTTCGGCCAGCCGCGCCTTGAGGCGCGATATGCGCGTCATTACCGCGCCAGGGGTGAAGCCGGTGATCTCGGCAATGGCGGGCGCGTCCATCTCTTCCAGATAGAGCGTCATCACCTGCCGGTCTGCCGGCTTCAGCGCCCGGATCCAGGCGTTTAGCCTTTCCAGCGCGTCTTCACGCTCATAGTCCGATGCCGGATTATCGGGCGCAGGAAGTGGCGCGATGGCCTCTTCGCCCACCTGCCGCCGGTTGCGCCGCACTTCCCGCCCCACATGGGTGGACGCCACATTATGCGCGACCCGGTAAACCCAGGTCTTGAGGCTGCACCGGCCGTCAAACTTTGCAAGGCTGCGCCAGAGGGCGACATGCATTTCCTGCAGCAGATCCCGGCGGCGCTCCGGATGGGCTTCCATCGCCCGCGCCAGCCGTTCCAGCGCGCCGCCATGGGCCTCTGCGGCCTCGATATAACGCTGATCCTGATCGGGCACCGGCTTCATGACGGGATAGTCTGGCAGGCGCGGAGTTTCTTACAATGCCCGTGCAAAGATTTGTGTCAGCTACACCAATCCGGCTTTTTCTGTCCGGATTCATAGGCCCAGTATTGAAGATGACCCCGCCCGACCAGAGACGCGGCAACATCCTTTCCATCCACCGAAAGCGAAAGCAGCTCGCGCCCGTATTTGTCAGTTCCCATTGAACTGCGGACGTCCACCGCGCCCTGACTTGTAAGAGACCTGGCCGCAGCCTTTGCCTCAGCTGACAGCGCGCGCTCCTCATTGCATCTCGCCCGCGACGGTGAGCCTTCGGGCGCATCCACGCCGTAAAGCCGGAACTCCCGGCCATTAATCCATCCGCTATCCCCGTCTACCCACGTGACGCTGACAGGTTCAGCGGTGTCTTCGCCTCCTGAGCGCGATTCCAGCCAATCTGATCTTCCTCTCTCGAACCGGCGATCGGGGGATCGCCACTCCCGCGGACCCGGTTCAACTGCTGAGCTCATGGCCAGTTCAAGCGTTTGGCGAGACGGCGGGGAAAACACCTCCCAGAACATGACCGCCGCCAACAGCAGCAGGCAGATGGCTGTCCAGATGGCCAGTCCGCCTGCCGGCCCAATCACCTTCGCTCTTGCCATTTTCCTTTGTGAGAAACGCAGCTTCTTGCCGCGAACGGGGCCGGGCGCCACAAACTTCCGCTTCGGCCGCCGGAACTCCAGTATATTGCTTTTGCGCGTCATTTTGGCGTCCTCCCGCAGTCTCAGCGGGGGACCCTGCTTGCAAAGGCCTGAAGCAGCGTTTTTTCTTCCTTTGAAATTTCATCAATCTGCAGGTCGCGCGGCGCCCACCGGATTCTATTTCCCGGCTAGCCCCCGCGCCCGGAAAGAGGCACAAAAGCAGGCCAGACCGCGAAAGGACGATGCCATGCGCCCCCACCCGCTTTCCGCGCTTTTCCTTGCCGCAGCCGCTTT
>NZ_NCJT01000128.1 GCF_002282565.1 Hyphomonas sp. 34-62-18 | reverse complement strand
TCGCCAACAATGCCGACGCCGCAACGCTGGCCGTGCTCCGCGAAGATGCCAGCCCCGTCGGCCGCAAGGTCGCCATCACCGTAGACGGCGAACAGGGCAGCTTCGTCTTCATTTGATCTCAAAGCCCCCTCTCCCGCCCGCGGGAGAGGGGGTTGGGGGTGAGGGCACGGCCACAGGCCGCAAAAAAAGCCAACCGCCCTCCCCGCTTGCCCCCCGCCCCGGCTTCGGCCAAAACCCTCGCCATGACAAAGCATTTCAAGACATTCGGCGTCATCGGCGCAGGCGCCTGGGGCACGGCCATCGCGCAGATGCTGGCCCGCGAAGGCCAGACCGTGCATCTCTGGGCGCTTGAGCCTGAAGTGGCCACCGCCATCAACACCGCGCGCGAAAACACGCTGTTCCTGAAAGGCGTGCCCCTGAAGCCGGAAATCCGCGCCACCAACAAGCTGGAAGACCTCGGCGCCGCCGACGCCATCTTCGCCGTCGCCCCCGCACAGCATACGCGCACCACGCTGCGCGCCCTGCGCGCGAGCCTGAAGCCCGGCACGCCGGTCGTCCTCTGCTCCAAGGGCATCGAACTCGCCACCGGCGAATTCATGACGCAGGTGCTGAAGGATGAGCTGCCCGAGGCCATCCCCGCCGTCATGTCCGGCCCCAGCTTCGCCATCGATGTCGCCCGTGGCCTGCCCACCGCCGTCACCCTCGCCATGGAAGACGCCGCCCTTGGCACAGAGCTGATCCAGGCCATCTCCACGCCCACCTTCCGCCCCTATCTGGGGACGGATCTTCTGGGGGCGGAGATTGGCGGCGCTGTCAAAAACGTGCTCGCCATCGCCTGCGGCATTGCCCTCGGCAAAGGCCTTGGCCGCTCGGCCCATGCCGCCCTCATCGCGCGCGGCTATGCCGAGATGACGCGCCTTGCCCTCGCCCTTGGCGCAGAGGCTGAAACCCTCACCGGCCTTTCCGGCCTCGGAGATCTCGTGCTCACCTGCTCCTCGGAAACCAGCCGTAACATGTCCCTCGGCCTCGCCCTCGGCAAAGGCGAAGCCCTGGCCGACATCCTCGGCGCCCGCAATGCCGTCACCGAAGGCGTTGCCACCGCCCCGGTCCTGCGCCGGCTTGCCCAGGCGCGCGGCATCGAAATGCCGATCAGCGAGGCCGTCGCCGCCGTCATCGAAGGCGAAATCACCGTGGACGACGCCATCGGCGCCCTCCTCGCCCGCCCGGTAAAGGCCGAAGCGGTAAAGCCTTAGCGCCGCGTCACCCCTCGCCGCGCCGTCTCTGCCTGCTACACTCCTCCCCAAACGGAGGAGACACCCCATGCTGAAAGACAAATACGAAGCCTTCAAGGTGACCATCGAGGACAAGGTCGCCCACATCCAGATGTCGCGCCCCGAAGCGATGAACACGATGAACAAGGCGTTCTGGAACGAGCTTCCCGAAATCGTCCGCACGATCGACAACAACGCGCTGGCCCGCGTCATCGTCATCTCGTCAACCGGCAAGCATTTCTCCGCCGGCATGGACACATCCGTCTTCACGAGCCCCCGGCCCGCGTCCGAGCATGACCGCTACGTCTCTGCCGAAGCCTTCCGCAGCAATGTCAAAGCCATCCAGCAATCCTTCAACTGCATGGAAGAGGCCCGCATCCCCGTCCTCTTCGCCTGCCACGGCGCGGTCATCGGCGGCGCCATCGACATGATCACGGCCGGAGACATCCGCTGGTGCACGAAGGACGCCTATTTCTGCATCATGGAAATCAACATCGCGATGACCGCAGACGTCGGCACCTTCCCGCGCCTCCAGCGCTACATCCCCGAAGGCTGGGTCAAGGAGCTCGCCTATACCGGCCGCCGCATCGACGCCGCCAAGGCCAAGGAAATCGGCCTTGTGAATGACATCTACGACACCCATGAAGAACTCGTCGCCGGCGTCCTCGCCACAGCCCGCGAGATCGCCTCGAAAAACCCGCTCGCCGTCACCGGCTCGAAAGTTCTCATCAATTACGGCCGCGACCACACCACGGCCGACACGCTGGACTATATCGGCGTCTGGAATGCGGCGATGTTCCCCCCGCCCCACATGGCCGAGGCCTTCGCCGCCCGCGTCGAAAAACGCGAGCCCGTCTACCCCGACCTCGCCCCCGTCCGTACAGAGCCGATGTAACTGGCGAAACGCTCATCCTCCCCCGCTTGCGGGGGAGGTGCCCGAAGGGCGGAGGGGGGAGCGGCAGGCACAAACGCCTGAGAAGCTAACCCCGAGCGAAGCTAGAAGGTAGACGAGCTCGTGAGCGCCTACCCCTTCACCACCTCGAAATCCGTCCAGTCCGGTTGGCGCGTCTCTTTCTTGTAATCCGTCGTCTTGCCATACCAGTTATTGGTCACCTTGCCGGCTTCGTTCTTGTACCAGCTGTGGCAGTCCGACGCCCAGACCGTCTTGGCAATCTCGCTCTGCACACGGACATTATACGCCGTCATCGCAGACGGCGTCACATCAATCGCCGCCACGCCCTTCTCGGCAATCTTGTCGATGCACTGGATCATGTAATGGATCTGGTGCTCCACCATCAGGATGATCGAGTTGTGGCCGAGGTTGGTGTTGGGCCCGTACAGCATGAAGAAGTTCGGGAAGCCCGAAACCGCCAGCCCCTTGAAGGCTTCCGCCCCATCCTTCCACGCCTGGTTGAGGCTGAGGCCATTCCGGCCATAGACCTCCATCGGCGTCAGGAACTCGGTCGACTGGAAGCCCGTCGCCCAGATGATCACATCGCACTTGTATTCCTGCCCATCCTCGCCGATCACGCCGTCCGGCGTCACCGCCTTGATGCCCTGGCGCAGCAGCTCGACATTCGGCTGGCAGAGCGCCGGATAATAATCGTCCGAGATCAGAATACGTTTGCAGCCCGGCTCGAAATCCGGCCTCAGCTTCTCGCGCAGAACCGGGTCTTTCACCTGGTCCTCAAGATGCTTCTCGCACATCTTCTTCATCGATTTGGAGAGGCCCATCGGCGACTTCTGCAGGAAAGCGCCAAAGCCGAAATCGGCAAAGGCCCGGATGCGCCAGCGATACCAGTTGATCCGCCAGTCCGCGCCCGCAAAATAGCGCTTGTCGGCTTCCGAATATTTCCGCTGCCCGCGCGGGCGGCACCAGGCGGGCGAGCGCTGGAAGTTCAGCATCTTGCCCACCACCTTCTGGATCTCCGGCACAAACTGCACCGCGCTCGGACCATTGCCGATCACCGCCACAGTCTTGCCCTTGAGGTCCACCGAATGGTCCCACCGCGCCGAATGGAAGGCCGCGCCCTTGAACGTGTCGATGCCGGGGAAATTGGGCGTATGCGGAATATTCAGCTGGCCGAGACCGGAGATCAGCACATCAGCCGTATAGGTCTTTCCAGCCCGGTCGGTGATCGTCCAGCTATTGGACGCGTCGCTCCAGCGGCAATCGGTAATCTCGGTGTTGAACCGGCAATGCCGGCGCACATCATACTTGTCGGCAAAGTCCTCGAAATATTTGAGGATCTGCGGCTGCAGGGACCATTTGTAGTCCCAGTCAGGGTTCAGCTCGAAGGAATAGGAATAGAGGTGGCTCGGCACATCGCATCCGCATCCCGGATAGGTGTTGTCCCGCCAGGTGCCGCCCACCCCGTCCGACTTCTCGAAAATATCGATAACGCTGTAGCCTGCCTCCTTCAGCTTGGCCGCAGCCCCCAGGCCGCTCATGCCCGCGCCGAGTATCGCAATCCGTGTCGTGCTCTTGCTGACGGTCGTATCCATCGCCTGCAAATCCTCCCATTGGCGGCGTGATTTCACGCCATCTTGGGGCTAAGGAATGCTGAGCGCTGGCTGGCCCGTCAACAGGTGCCCGCGGGTCAGCCGCTACTTGCGGCGCAGATAGATCTGGCGGAACTCCGCGTCGCGCAGTTCCATCTCCCCGCCTTCGTCAAAGGTGATCATAGACACCTTGCCCAGCGCGTCCAGGAACGCCGCTTCTTGCTCCATCAGGTCCAGTTCGCAGGCCATTTCGGTGGAAAACACATTGCTCACCACCAGCCCTTCGCCCGAAACGGAATAGGTGGCGCCATACTGGTTACACCCCGCCTTGCCGCCCACCCGGCCCGCAGCGGGCACAAACTGGCCAGGGCTTCCCGGCGCGGGCGCCACATCGGGCTCAAACGTCATCGTCAGCTCCGAGCCCGGCATCACCGGCGGCCCGTTCACCTCGATCACCGCCCATTCGCCCTTCAGGAGGTCATTGGTGTCCCCGCCGCATCCCTGCACGCGGGCGTCTTCCATCTGCACGGTCACCGTCTGCGGATAGGGCATCCCGCTCATGTCATCGGCGCAGGTCTTGTCGATCACCGTCACGCTCAGCACGCCGTCGGCGGTGGTATAGCGCCTGCCGCCCTCGATGGCTTCGGCCTCCGGCTGGGGCGCCTCATACTGCCCCTCGCCATAAGCATAGATGTAGGTCAGCGTCGTCCCGTCCAGCGTCACCGTCCAGCCCGGCTCATTCCCGCGCGCGATCCACGCGGCCGGGGCCGCCGCCGGCGCTTCAGCCGCCGCCGGTTCTGCCGCAGGCTCCGCCGGCGTCTCCACTTCCGCCAGCGTCTGCGGCGCCGGGCTCTCAGCCGAACACGCCACCAGCGCAAAAGGCGCCGCCGCCACCATCAGCATATGCGAAAGTTTCATCGGGTTTCCTCCATGCGCGGGCCAATGGGCCACCGCCCAACCCCTATAACACCAACGCCCCGATAATCCGGCCAAATCAGATCAAAAGAAAGGCAGCCTCCGCGCGTTTCCGCATCAGGCCAGAAGAAACAGGGAAAGGAAAATGGTGGGCGATGACGGGCTCGAACCGCCGACATCCTGCGTGTAAAGCAGGCGCTCTACCAACTGAGCTAATCGCCCCACCGGAACGCCCTATTAGCCGGGCTGCTGGCAGAAGGGCAAGCCCGCTTTGCCGTTAATCACTTTACCGCGGGTCCTCGCAGAGGCGAGGGACTTCCCGGCGATGGTGGGGCCTAAATTGAAACAAAAGTATAGTCTCGCGTGCTGCTTCCGCTGCGGCAATCGTCGCTTCAGTCTTTGTAGTTTCTGGATAGACTTCGGTAAACTTGAATAATTTTTTCTTTTTGGGAGCAAGCTGGCCTCAGGATTTCCTGCCCGGAAGCAATCAACATTATCTATCTACAACAGATGCACCTATTGTGATCAGGAAGCAGCTGTTCAACTCAGTGGCCACTTGGGCAGATCGCGCCCCGAACACGTCCGTCAGACAAAATACGTTTGCTTCAAAAAGCACATTTGGCCTGACGCAGCTGGGGCAGGCCGGAGATTTGGGCTGAGTTCAGCTTTTCGGGAATGCTAGGAGGTATCGCAGGCGTGCTGAGAAGGTGCAGGCTTCCTTCGCTTCTCCTCGGTGTGTTTGTAGTGCAAACGCGTCTCCCTCGCCCCCTCGTATGAAGGGGAAGAAAAGAGGTTGTGCTACAGGGGTAAGTTCAGGCGGAATGATTGATGATCAGCAGGGCTCGCTCCACGGTTTACGGACGGGCTGCAACGGTCTGCAGACGGATCGGTCTGATTTTACGTCACCAAGGTATTCGATGCGCACACCGCCCCACCAGGTGACGCGGATGAAAGCGCCCCGACGGCGAGCAGCGTGACATTGTCTGGCGGCGAGTTTGATTTGCCAGATCAGCACCAGCCAAAAAAAGATGTACAAACGCGAAATACTTCGGGAGCGCCGGTTCCTTTCAGAGGCGGGCGAGGGGAAAAATGGAACAAAGGATTCGCCCGGCGCATGAGGGGGTGGATAAGCCTGTAAAAGCCTCTCTGTAATCACCTGAAGGATTTGGGTATTCTCTCCGCCCCACCGCAGAATGTGTTGGATACCCAACCATCCGGGATGACATGGGGGGCAGCGGCGGGCTAGAAAGGGGCATGACCCAGACCCTGCCGCCTGCTTTTCTCGCCGCTGTCAAAGACCTGCTTGGCCCCAAGGGCTGGACAGAGGAGCCAGAGAAATTGCTGGCGGCGGCGACGCCCTGGCGGGGGACCTATCAGGGTGAGACGCCGTTGATCGTGCGGCCCGCCTCCACCGCTGAAGCTGCCGCGCTGGTGAAGCTCTGCGCGCAGCACGGCGTGGCGATGACCCCGCAGGGAGGCAATACCGGTCTGATCGATGGCGGCACGCCGCATGGCGAAGTGTGTGTGTCCATGACGCGGATGACCGCCTTGCGTGAGGTGGACCCGTTCAACAACTCCTTGACGATTGAGGCTGGCGCAACGCTCGTTTCCGCGCAGGAAGCGGCCAAAG
Organism: Hyphomonas sp. 34-62-18; assembly: GCF_002282565.1. Taxonomy (GTDB): domain Bacteria; phylum Pseudomonadota; class Alphaproteobacteria; order Caulobacterales; family Hyphomonadaceae; genus Hyphomonas. The sequence goes on along the minus strand of NZ_NCJT01000128.1, from coordinate 560 downwards.
AGGCCGGCCGGCTTTTCCCGCTCTCGCTCGGATCGGAAGGGACGGCGACGATTGGCGGCCTCATCTCCACCAATGCCGGAGGCGTGGCCGTGCTGCGCTATGGCATGATGCGCGACCTGATCCTGGGGCTGGAAGTGGTGCTGCCGTCGGGCGAGGTTTGGGATGGGCTGTCAGGCCTGCGCAAGAACAACACGGGCTATGACCTCAAACACCTGTTTGCTGGCGCCGAAGGCACGCTGGGCCTGATCACAGCGGCGACGCTGAAGCTGTTTCCGCAAGTGGCGACGGCCACTGGCTGGGTAATCTGTTCGTCGGCGGAGGATGTTGTGAAGCTGCTGGCGCTGGCGCGCGGGCGGGTGGGGGATTCGGTGACGAGCTTCGAGATAATTCCCGGCAACGCGGTGGATATGGTGGTGGCCGATATTGCCACCGCGCGTGACCCTATGCCGTCAAATGCGCCTTGGCGTGTGCTGATGGATATTTCGCAGACCGACGGGGCCTATGCGCGCAGCCTGCTGGAAAATGCGCTGGAAGCGGCCATGGAAGAGGGCCTCATCCAG
>NZ_NCJT01000423.1 GCF_002282565.1 Hyphomonas sp. 34-62-18 | reverse complement strand
CCTGCGGGGAAAGGGGCGGGCTTTCCAGGCTGACGCCAAGGGCTTCCATGGCCATGTCAGCGGTGACGCGGAGTTTCTTGCGGCCAGTGAGACGGGCGATCATCGTGCTTTCGGCATGGATGCGGCCATCGGCGGCGATGAAGCTGTGCTGGAAGACAAGGCGGGTGTCTTCCCAGCCGACGAGGCGCGTGTGGACCTCGAACTTCTGCGGATACCGCAGCATGCGTAGATAGGCGAAGGATTCGTATTGGATGACGGGCATCCAGCCGCGCTTGCGGAAGACCTTCAGGGCGCCGGTGCGGCCCATATAGTTCATGATCGCCAGATCGGTGAAGGAGGAGTAGCGCGAATTGGTCATGTGACCCAACGGGTCCTGATCCCCCAGCCAGACGGCGGAGCGGATGATGTGCAGGTCCAGCAGATGGGTGCGCACGCGGCTGAAGAAAGCCGGCAGGAAGATCCGAAGGAACCGGAAGAAAAGGTTCATGACGGCGGGACTCTACGCAAGACGATGTTCACAAGCCCCTAACAGGCGTGCGGGGCGGGCATGTCTATGCGAAGGCCGTGCCGGAAAGGCAAGGCGCAGCGCAGCAGGGCGCCGGGGGCGGTGTTTACTCTGCCGGATGCGGCGCGGGCGCAGGCTCGGCGAGTTCTTCCTCAAGGCGGCGGGTGACATCGCCGGGCGAACCTGTGCGCCGGGCGAGCAGGGTGTACGCCGTTGGCACAACGATCAGCGCGACCGTGACAGCGGCGAGCGAGCCAAAGAGGATGACGACGCCGATGGCGATGCGTGTTTCGGCGCCGGCGCCGCTGGTGATGATGAGCGGGACCGCGCCGGCCGCCGTGGTGAGGCCGGTCATCAGGATCGGGCGAAGGCGCGCGAGGGCGGCCTGCTTGAGGGCGGTGTCGAAATCCTTGCCCTCGTCGCGCAGCTGATTGGCAAACTCGACGATCAGGATGCCGTTCTTGGCGGCGATACCGATCAGCATGATGAGGCCGATCTGGGTGTAGATATTGAGGGTCTGACCCGTCAGCCAAAGGCCGAGCAGACCGCCGGCCAGGGTGGCGGGCACTGCCAGCATGATGACCAGCGGGTGGATCCAGCTTTCAAACTGGGCGGCGAGCACCAGGAACACGATCAGCAGGCCGATGACGAAGACAAAGGCGATGGACGCGCCGGCCGAGCGGAACTCCAGCGACTGGCCCTTGAAGTCGATCGTGGCTTCGGTGGGCAGGACGTCTCGGGCGATGCGCTCCATGCCGTCCAGCGCGGTGCCGAGAGTGACGCCGGGGGCGAGATCGGCATCGATGGTGATGGCGCGCACGCGGTTATACCGGTTGAGCGTCGGGCTGTCGGCGAAGGGCTGGAGCGTGACGACGCTGGAGAGGGGGATCAGCTCGCCGGAGCGGGCAGAGCGGACATAGATGTTCTGCACATCGGTGGGCGTGTTCTGCTCCGAGCGGATGCCCTCGACGATGACATCATATTCCTCGCCATTGTCGAGATAGGTGGTCACGCGGCGGGAGCCGAGCATGGTTTCCA
>NZ_NCJT01000422.1 GCF_002282565.1 Hyphomonas sp. 34-62-18 | reverse complement strand
ATCGCCAGCGTCATCAGCCCACGAACATTCAGCCGCTCAAACGGCGCCAGCGCCCGCGCAAACCCTGCCGCCGCCGATGGCTCCAGCCCGAACTTGCTCTCTTCGCCCGACGTATTCACTTGAATGAACACGTCCAGCGTCCGCCCTTCGATCTCCAGCCGCCGCTCCAGCGCCTCGGCCAGCTTGAGACTGTCCAGCGCCTGAAACGCATCGGCAAAGCGGGCCACATATTTTGCCTTGTTGGTCTGCAGATGCCCGATGACAGACCAGCTGAGATCAAGGTCTGCCAGCGCCTCGGCTTTCTCCCTGGCTTCCTGCACCTTGTTCTCGCCGCACTGGCGCAGGCCCGCCGCATGGGCCGCCCGCAGCCGCTCTGCCGGTACGGTCTTCGTCACGGGCAGCAGCGTCACGCTCTCCTGTGCCCGGCCCACCCGGGCGCAGGCCGCCGCCATCCGCTGCTTCACGGTGTCGATATTGGCGGCAATCAGCGCGCCATCCGCAGAAAGGTCGCTCATGGTCAAACCCCGTGCAGGCCCGCTCCGGGCCACCTCGCTGGCCTATGAACAGCCCCGCCCAGGGTCAAATGAAAATTCCTCCCTCTCCCTGAGACATCTTCGCGGCCCCTCAAAATGCCTGTTGCGAAGCGCAGAAAGAAATGGCACGATTCATGCCAATACATACCAAAGCCGGCCTGGGAGGAAACAGAATGAAAGTCTTGCGCACACCGGATGCCCGGTTTGAAAACCTCGCCGGCTATGCCTTCGCCCCGCATTATCTGGAGGTGAAAGCCGCTGACGGCACGCCCCTGCGGATGCACTATCTCGATGAAGGCCCGCGCGAGGGCGAGACCATCCTCTGCCTGCATGGACAGCCCTCCTGGAGCTATCTTTACCGCAAGATGATCCCCCTGCTGACGGCCGCAGGCTACCGCGTGCTGGCGCCAGACCTCATCGGCTTCGGCAAGTCCGACAAGCCCGCCGCCATCGAAGACTATTCCTATTCCGGCCATGTCGGTTGGCTGGAACAATGGATGCTGGCACTGGACCTGAAAGACATGACGCTCGTGTGCCAGGATTGGGGCGGTCTCCTCGGCCTGCGCCTCGCGGGAATGCACCCGGATCGCTTCACCCGCCTCGTCGTTGCCAATACCGGCCTGCCCGATTCAAGACAGGTCGCCCCGCAATTCTCCGAAATGCTGGGGATGCTCTATCCGCAGGTGCCTGTGCCCAGCGCCAAGGATGTGGGCGACGCCTTCCGCTCCGGCGCCCCCGGCGCCTTCCTCTTCTGGGTCAAATACGCCGCCGAAGCGCCAGACTTCTCCATCCGCGATGTCTTCGGCCTCCTGTCGGACATTTCCGACGAAAACATCCTCGACGGCTATGAAGCTCCGTTCCCGGATGACAGCTATATCGCCGGCGCCCGCCGCTTCCCCTCGCTCGTGCCGCTCCTCCCCGGCGCCGCAGAGGAGCGCGCGAAGAATGACGCCGCCTGGGCCGTGCTCGAAAAATTCGAGAAGCCCGTCCTCACCGCCTTTGCCGATGACGA
>NZ_NCJT01000421.1 GCF_002282565.1 Hyphomonas sp. 34-62-18 | reverse complement strand
TCAGGCGCGGATCGGGTACGGTGAGGATTTCGCGAATAGCCATGACCGTCAGATATGCACCCCTCACCCCAGCGTCAACGGGAGATCACTCTGCGGGCATATCCTCCGGCCCGGCAAAACCAAGTTCCGGGGCACGGCGCACGCTGTTGGCGCGCTTATCCAGCAGTTGGGGATCGTCCGGGGCAGCTTCCTCGGCAGTGATCTTGAGGCTTTCCATCTTGCGCAGGCTGGGAATGACCCGTGTCTCCACTGAGCCGATCATTTTGTTGTAGGCTTCGACTGACCCGTTCAGCTGCTTGCCCAGCTTGTCCATATGCTCCAGCACTTTGCCAATCCGGGTGTAGAGGGTCATCGCCTCCTCGGCGGCCGCTTTGGCGTTCTCGTTCTGATGGTGCTGGCGCCAGAGATGCGCCACCGTGCGCGCAAGGGCGATCAAAGTGGTTGGTGTCGTGACAATCACTGACCGGTTCATCGCTTTCTCGATCAGGTCCGGCGCGTGCTTCAGAGCCTCAGCGAAGAAGTTCTCTCCGGGAATGAACATCACGACATAATCAAACCGGTTGCCGAGATTGGACTGATAGTCCTTCGAGGAAAGCACCTGCACGTGGCGCTGCACACTCATTGCATGCGCCTTCAGGTGGGCGTCGATCTGCGCTGGATCAGTCGCCGCGTGAGCGGCAAGGTAGGCGTCTAGCGATACTTTCGAATCGACGACGATCTGACGGTCTCCCGGTAGCCGGATGACTGCATCCGGGCGCTGCCGGCCACCATCAGACTGGTCGTTCACTTGTTCGGCAAAGTCGCAGTGTTCCGAGAGCCCCGCCTGCTCCATCACATTGCGCAGCGTCATCTCGCCCCAACGCCCCCCGCCTTTGGGCGCAGAAAGCGCTGTCACCAGCTTGTTCGTCTCTTGCGTATTGCGCTGGAGGCTTTCGCCAATCGCCAGAACCTGCTGCTGCAGGGCTGACTTGTCTTCGACGCGCACCTTCTCGAGCTCACCGACACGCTTGGCAAACTCTTCAAGGCTCAAGCCGATCGGCTTGACGAGTTCACGGATATGGCTCTGCGTGCCTTCTTTGTGGCGCGTGAAGGTTTCGTTAGCCAGCTGCAGGAACTGTTCATTTGCCTGGGCGAGTACGCCCTGGGCCATCTGCAAAAAGCGGGCTTCGTCCTCCTTGCTGCGCGCCTCTGCCGCGGCAAGCTTCAGTTCCGCATCGCGCCGCGCCGCTTCCAGCGTCTGCTCACGCTGGCGAAGGCGGGAAAGTTCGTCCTGGGCAGCATTGCGCTCGGCCAGCAGGCGTTCGCGCTCAACATCTCCGCGCTGGCGGGATTGCCAGAGATACACCCCCAATCCCGCCGCAATGAGCAGCAGGACGACATGCACCAGGTCAAACCCGGCAGACCCAATTGTGATCACAGGCGTCATGGCGGGCCCTCTGGAAACCAACGCCAGAACATAATCGGAACGATCCGGCGCTGTCTACACCCGGCAGGCGAGCAAACTGCGCTCCGCAGGCGAAACTGGCCGCCTGCGGAGGACTGGTTAAC
>NZ_NCJT01000420.1 GCF_002282565.1 Hyphomonas sp. 34-62-18 | reverse complement strand
CGTCAGCGTGAAACTTGCCACGATGAACGACGACGTCCGCGACATGGCGCTTGCCGCGAACTGACGCGCAAAAATCACGCTCGCTTGCCTATCATTTGTAACAGCTTTTCCTGTTGAGCCGCGCTCATAGGGTGTCGCTGACGCTACGTCGCGTCTTTTGGCGTCCTCTTGGCTGCAGTATGCCTGTTACAAACTCCTGGGGAGGAGACAATGAGCGATCCCAAATCCTATCTCGGTTGGAAGGTGGACTATACCACCCCGCCGAGCGAGCCGGCCCTCATCGCTCCGGATTCGGTCACATGGCAGGTGTTCAAAAACCCCGTAGCCTTGGCCGTCGGCGGAGTGTGCGCGGTGCTGCTGGAATTTGCAGACGCCCGCATCCGCTCCGGCGTCTGGGATCACTCGGTCTTCAAGACCGATCCCATCGGCCGCTCCAAGCGCACCGGCATTGCCGCCATGGTCGGCACATATGGCCCGGCCAGCGCCGCCCGCCGCGTCATTCAGGGCGTCACCAACATGCACGCCCGCGTCAGCGGCGAAACACCTTCCGGAGAGGGCTACCGCGCACTTGATCCGGAGCTGCTGGATTGGGTCAGCGCCACGGCTTCCTATGGCTTCCTGATGGCGTATCATCGCTTTGTCCGGGCTCTGACAGACGACGAGATGGCGAGCTTCTTCGCCGAGGGCGAAGCGGTGGCCCGGCTCTACGGCGTCCAGCATCCGCTCCGCTCAGTCGAGCATTTCAACTGCATGATGGCCCATCTCCTGCCCCGGTTTGAGCCCCATCCCATCAACACGGAATTTCTGGACATCATGAAATCGGGCCGCGCGGCCCCCGGTGTACCCAAAGGCCTGCAAAGCGCGCTGGTACATGCTGCGGTCGATATTCTCCCCCGCCCTGTCCGCCATAAACTGGCGCTGGGTAAGGAGTATGATCTTTCCGCCCTCGGACGGCTAACGGTGAAAAGCATGGCTGCCATCGCTGAGCGTACGCCGGACCTCAATGGCCCCGCCGCACAGGCGGCCGAACGCCTCGGTCTGCCCCGCAGCTTTGTCTGGAAATCCGAACCCGAACGCCGCCGCCTGATCGAGGCAGCAGGCATACCTTCAGCGGCCAGGGAGGCCACCGCATGAATCTGTCCTTCACAAGAGAAGAAGAAGCCTTCCGCGAGGAAGTACGCGATTTTCTGGCGGATCATCTGACCCCTGATCTGCGTGCCTATGCCCGGCGGATGACGAGCGTGTACGCCACCAAGGAGATCGCCATGGCCTGGCAGGCGATCCTGGTGAAGCGGGGCTGGGCGGCGCCCTCCTGGCCGGTGGAGTATGGCGGCACGGACTGGACGCCCGCCCAGCGCTATATCTATGACGTCGAGATGGCCCGCGCCGGCGCCCCGCCGCTTTCCCCCATGGGCATCGGCATGTGCGGCCCCGCCCTTATCGGCCATGGTTCGAAGGCGCAGAAGGACTATTATCTCCCCCGCATTCTCTCAGGCGAGGATTTCTGGTGTCAGGGCTATTCCGAGCCCCATGCCGGATCAGACCTTGCC
>NZ_NCJT01000419.1 GCF_002282565.1 Hyphomonas sp. 34-62-18 | reverse complement strand
GACGATGCCCCCGCCCGCACCCCTTCCAGCCAGGCCGACCGGAAGCGATCCTCCGCAAACAGGCCATGCACATAGGTGCCTTCGATCCGCCCGTCCGCGCTCACGGCCCCTTCGGGCCCCTCCGGCAACTGAAGGAAGGGCCGCGCCGCATCCGGCCCCCGCGTCAGCCCGGCATGGATTTCATAGCCCTTGATGGCGAGCCCCGTGCGCGCGCACTGGCCCGTCACGGGACGGACGGTTTTCTCCCCCTGCATCGTCGTGTCCGTCTTCAGAAGGCCCAGCCCCGGCATCTCACCGGCCGGCCCATCGGCGCCCGCCGGATCGCGCAGCCACTGGCCCAGCATCTGATAGCCGCCACAGATTCCCAGCACCCGGCCGCCCGTGCGCGCATGGGCAAGGATATCATGATCCCAGCCCTGCGCCCGCAGGAAGGCCATATCCGCCAGCGTTGATTTCGTCCCGAACAGGATGATCACATCGGTATCACGCGGGATCGCCTGCCCCGGTGGCACGAACAGGAAATCCACATTCGGCTCAATCCTCAGAGGGTCGGCATCATCAAAATTGGCAATCCGGGACAGCATCGGCGCGGCAATGCGAACCTTGCCTTTGCCGGAAGGTTTCATCTGCCCCAGCACGACAGCGTCCTCTGCCGGCAGCCTCGCGGCCGCCTCCAGCCAGGGCACGATGCCAAGCCCAGCCCACCCGGTCATCCGCTCAATATCATCCATGGCAGGCGCGAAGAGAGCGGGATCCCCGCGAAACTTGTTGATGAGGAACGCCCGGATCATCGCCGCGTCCCCGGCGTCCATCACGGTCTTTGTACCCACAATCGCTGCGATCACGCCGCCCCGGTCAATATCCCCCGCCAGCACCACAGGTACACCGGCGGCGCGGGCAAAGCCCATATTGGCAATGTCATGGGCGCGCATGGTCTGCCTCCCGGAAAGTGGTCCAGTATTTGAGTTAGTGCCGGCTCCGATTATGGAGTTGAGACATGGGCAAGAGAGCCAAGCCTGAAGAGATCATTGCGAAGCTGCGGGAGGTGGAGGTTCGCCTTGCCCGCGGTGAGACAGCTGCAGCTGCTGCGCGTGCCGTTGGTGTGACCGAGCAAAGTTACTATCGCTGGCGCAAGGAGTATGGCGGCCTTCAGGTCGACCAGGCGAAGCGCATGAAGGACCTTGAGAAGGAGAACCAGCGCCTGCGCCGGGCCGTCTCCGATCTCACCCTGGATAACCAGATCCTCAAGGAAGTCGCTCAGGGAAAGTTCTGAGCCCTTCCCGCAAGCGCGCTGCGGTCGATCATGTGGTGGAAGAGCTTGGCGTGACTGAGCGCCGGGCGTGCCGCGTGATCGGCCAGCATCGTTCGACCCAGCGCAAGCCACACACCCGGCGAGACGATGAAGACGCCGTGACAATCGCGATCAACGGTTACCGGCGGATCACGGCTCTGCTCAGGGACGACGGCTGGCATGTGAACGAGAAGCGGGTTTACCGAATCTGGAGGCGAGAGGGGCTGAAAGTACCGATGAAACAACCAAAACGCAGCCGTCTCTGGCTGAATGACGGCTCTTGCGTGCGGCTGAGGCCGGCGCACAAAGGCCATGTCTGGTCCTATGACTTCGTACAGGACCGCACCCACGATGGAAGAGGGTTCCGTATGCTGTGCGTGATCGACGAGCACACACGCGAGTGCCTCGCCATCCGGGTCGAGCGCAAGCTCTCCTCAAGGGATGTCCTTGACACGCTGGGCGAGCTGTTCGTTCGTCACGGGGCACCCGAGCACATACGATCCGACAACGGACCAGAGTTCATTGCTACAGCTCTGCGCGAATGGCTCGAACGCATCGGCGTGAAGACGCTTTACATCGAGCCTGGCAGCCCATGGGAAAACGGCTACTGCGAAAGCTTCAACAGCAAGCTGCGCGACGAGTTGCTGGCGAGGGAAATCTTCTTCGATCTGCGCGAGGCAAAGATCCTGATCGAAGCGTGGCGGCAGCACTACAACACCGCCCGGCCGCACTCGTCCCTTGGCTACAAGCCACCCGCCCCCAAAGCCATCTTGCCCGCAGCGTTCATGCCGCCTTACTATGGGGAGGTGGCAGCATGAACGCTGCTACCTTGAAACCGCCGGGCTAACAAATCTGGTGGACCACTGCTGAGGGGCAGGACCAAGAGCATTGTAATAAAAGAGAAATAAGGGAGGGTGTGACGCGCGTCACTCGCGCCATTTGTCAAAAATTATCTCCAATAAAATCAAGCACTTAGAGTGACCCAAGGGTCGCTCTTTGCCGTCATATCGAAAATTGGGATAC
>NZ_NCJT01000127.1 GCF_002282565.1 Hyphomonas sp. 34-62-18 | reverse complement strand
GGCCTTCAACCTTGATGGCAAACTGCTGGTGGATGGGGGCCTTGCCGCAAACATCCCCGTCAGCGTCGCCCGGGATATGGGCGCCGACATCGTGATTGCAGTGTGGACGCCGAATGACCTCTTGAAACAGGAACAGATCGGCTCTGTGGTGGATGTCCTCTCCCAGACCGTCAGCCTGCTGATCCTCGCGAATGAGCGCGTCGAGATCGCCTCCATGAGGCCGGGTGATGTGCTGGTGCGCGTCGATACCGACAAGATCGGGCCTACCGCCTTTACCCGTGGCAAGGAGCTGATTGAGGCAGGCCGCAAGTCCATTCAGACCATGGCTGACAGACTCGCGCCCATTGCCGAAGATCGCCCACCGGTCAGCTATGCCGGTCTGGGGGACAAGCCTGCGCCAGTTATCTCCTTCGTCCGTATCGAGAACACGTCCCGCCTCAACCAGTCCCTGCTCGAGACACGTCTGGCGAGCGTGATGGGCAAACCAACCGACACGGAGGAAATCAACGAGGCGCTCGACCGTATCTACGCGCTCGGCCCGTTTGAACGGGTGGATTACACGATGGCCGAGCAGGATGGGCTGACCGGCCTGATTGTGCGCGCTGAAGATTCGCGCCGCAATGCAGGCCGCGTGCGCCTCGGCATGATCGTGGAGAACGATTTCAACACCGAGTCCGATGTGGCCGTGTCGGTGGATTATCGCAGCGCGGCGCTCGACGCTTACGGATCAGAAATCCGCGCCATCGCCACCATTGGCGACATCAACGAGTTCGGCCTTGAGTATTTCCGCCTGCTGGAGCCGGAACAAAGCTGGTTTGCCGCCGCCCGCGCGGAGATCGAGAACCGTCCGGTGAATGTCTACACCACGCGCGGCTTCAAGACCGCGGGATATGACCTCACCTATGGCCTCCTCGGTATTGATGCCGGACGCCAGTTTGGCAACTTTGGAGAAATCCGCATAGGGACGGAACTTGGCACGGGCCGCGCTAAGCTGAACGAAGGCGCCGCCCCGCTCAATGAAGTCGATATTGATACAGGCCGGGTTTTTGCGTCAGCTGGCCTCGATATGCTCGACGATCCGTTCTTCCCCCGCGAAGGTACGGCCGCAAAAATACGCTGGACGCATGGACTGGAATATCTGGGAGACAATGCCGACTATCAAACGGTGACGGCGTCCGGCGTTCATGCCTTTACCTTTGGACGGAACACATTCCTGACATCTGTTTCCGGCGGCGCGCGCCTCAGCGGCGCCCCGCCGATTGATACGCTCTACCGGATCGGCGGCCTTTTCAGCCTTTCGGGATACCGGCTTGACGAGCTGGCAGGCGAGAACTTCCTGGCCGGCCGGCTGATCTACCGCCGCTCTTTGGTGAATACTGAAGAAGTGTTGTTCGGCGTCCCGCTGTTTGTGGGCGGATCAGTCGAGGCGGGTGAAGTCTGGTCAAGACCGGATGAGTTTGCCCTTGACGATGTACGCTTTGGCGGCAGCGTCTATGTCGGCGCCAACACGGCGCTCGGGCCAGTCTACCTCGCCTTTGGCCGCTCTGAAGGCGGGCGCCAGTCAGCCTATCTGGTAATCGGACGGTCGTTCTAGGAAAGCCGTATCAAACGGCTTTCGCCTGCTTTTCGCGTGGCGCGCTGAGCAGCGTATCGGCCAGCGCCGCTACCAGCGCGCGCGGGCGAACCGGCTTTTCGATCAAACCTGAAAAGCCGAGCTTTTCGCAGGCTGCGCGGCATTCGGCGGTCGCGTCCGCCGTAAGCGCCAGGATGGGCACACCGCTGTTCTGTCCGGGCCCATACCGGGCCGCCTTGAGCACCGCTTCTGCCCCACCGCCGGGCATATGCACATCACTGAGGATCGCCTGATAGCGCCGCACAGCAATACGTTGAGCTGCGACCGTCGCATCGGGCACGCATTCCACTCGCCAGCCAGCGGCAACGAGCGCCTCCCGGATCACGAAGGCTGTCGTCTCGTGATCTTCCGCGACCAGGATCTCACCCAGATCAAACCGCCCTGCGCCGGCGGGCGCCGTATTCTCCACCGCAAGGCGAGGCCCCGCTTTCTGCACCGGCACAGTGACGGTAAAGAGGCAGCCGCCACCGGCATTGTCAGCCAGTGCGATATCCCCGCCGAGACGCCGCGCCAGGGCGCGGGCAATGCTGAGGCCGAGGCCTGAGCCGCCATGGGTGGCCGCGATGGTGTCGTCGGCCTGCTCGAACTCTTCAAACAGGCGTGCTTTGTCGGCATCAGAAATACCTCGCCCGGTATCGGCGACGGTCATCACCAGGCTCAGCCCCTCGCCTGCCGGAACGGTCGACATCTGAACGGTGACATGGCCCCGATCGGTGAACTTCACGGCATTGCTGACGAGATTGAACAGGATCTGACGCAGGCGCCCGGCATCACTCTCGATCCGGGCCTCAGCGCTGCGGGCAACGGCAATCCGGAGGCCAACGCGTTTGGCGTCGAGCTTGGGCTGCCACAGATCGCGCGTTTCGGCTGCGAACTGGCGCAGCTCAAAGGCCTGCATCGTCACCGGCAGCTTGCCCACTTCCAGCCGGGAAAGGTCCAGCAGATCGTTGAGCAGACGTTCCAGATGCTGGCCACTGTTGGAAATTGTCTCGGCCAGGCGGCGGGTCTCGCTGGTGGGCGCCTGATCCTTCATCAGGTCAGCCACACCAAGGATTCCGGTCAGCGGCGTGCGGATTTCGTGGCCGACAAAGGCCAGGAAGCGCGAGCGGCCTTCCGCCAGCGTCAACATTTTGGCCTTCATGTCTTCAATGCGGCGGCTGCTGGCCTGCTGGCTGCGGGCGCGGGCGGTGTTTTCCTCGGCAACCGCTTTCAGCAGCGCCGCCGGAGAGACAAGGCCCTTATACTCGCCCCCGTCGGTAACGATCACACCATCGGTCAGCGCGCTGGTGCCCTGCTCTGCCGCCTGTTTGGCAATCAGGGCGACGGGCATGGTGCCATCGGCGATGACAGGTGACGGGGTAACAAGGTGGAGCACAGGGCGGGCGGCGAAGATATCGCGCCCATTAGGTCCGGCGAGCGCCTCAGTCAGCCGCGCGCGGGTCACCTGCGCGACGCGCGCCGCATCCCCCTCCGCCGCGTCTATTCGCACCGGAAGGGCGAACAGCAGCGGGTCTGACAAGAACAGGGAAAGGGCCGCCGCCCCTGTGGTGGACGAGGGAATGGGCGGAACGCTGAGCGTAATATCCTGGAGGCGTGCGGGCATCGGGGACCGGGCATTAAGGTTAATGCCCGATCATCCGTAACAAGTGTTACCTTCCGGCAAACGCCAGACCTGTTGTGATCAGGAGATTTCGCGGCGATTGCGGATGATCTTGTTCACCAGGCCGTAATCCACAGCCTCCTGAGCGCTCATCCAGAAATCCCGGTCGGTGTCCTTCTTGATCTGCTCAAGCGGCTTGCCGGTGGCTTCAGCGAAAATCTTGTTCAGACGCTCGCGCATCTTGATGATTTCGCGGGCCTGGATTTCGACATCCGTGGCCTGGCCGCCAACGCCGCCGCGGGGTTCGTGCAGCAGGTAGCGGGTGTTGGGCAGCGAATAGCGGTTTTCCTTCTGGGCGGCCGCATAAATCAGCGCGCCCGCCGAGGCGACCCAGCCGGAGCCGAGCACTTTCACCGGGGCGGTGACGAACTTGATCATGTCATGGATCATGTCGCCGCTTTCGACGTGGCCGCCGGGAGACGACAGGATCAGAAGGATGGGATCATCACTTTCTGCAGACAGCGCCAGCATCCGCTCGCAGACCATGCGCGCCTGTTTGAAGTCGATCCCGCCGGTCAGCAGGATTGTGCGCGACTTGAACAGCGCGTTTTCCACCAGCGCAGCGGGATTTGCCGCCGGGTTGGTTTCTTTTTCGTCTTCATCATCAAGGCGGAAAGGGGTCATGCAGGCTCCGGAAAGGAATCTCTTTTAATTCAGGTCGTATAGGTGCGGTGCCGAAGGCGCCGGGTCAAGGCACGCGGCTCACTATTCCCCAGCGGCGCTGCCGCCAAACCGGTTCATTCTGTTTCACTTCGTTGCAAATCGTTGCATCTGGCGCGCATTCCTGGCCGCGCGGCGCTCAGGCCGCCTCAGAAATGACACGCGCCACATCAGCGGCATAGGCCTGCGCCTTCTTCTCCCCCACCCCGCTGATCTCCCGCAGGGCGTCGGCCCTGGTCGGGCGCTCGCGGGCGATTTCTGCCAGCGTCCGGTCATGGAAGATGACGTAAGGCGGCACGCCGCGCTCCTTGGCGAGGTTGGCGCGCCAGGTACGCAGGGCCTCGAAGAGGGTGAAGTCCCGCTCGGAAAGGTCTGCCATGACGGCGACCCTGGCAGCGCCCTTGGCGCGGGTCTTGCGGCGGCCGGCGGCGGGATCCTGCTTGAGCGAGACGGTGCGTTCCCCTCTGAAGAGGGCCTTGGCCGCCTCGGCATCGGGCACAACGAGCACCGGACGCATGGCTTCCCCGCCCTCGGCGACGAGATCCTCATAGAGCAGCGCGTCGAACACCCGGTTCCAGCCCTGGCGAGAGAGCTCCTTGCCGATGCCGAATGTGGAGAGGCTGGAGAGGTCTGTATCAAACCCGTCCTTCGCCTCCCCCAGCAGATGCTGGACGAGGCGGCCCCGGCCAATGCGCTGGCCGCAGCGCAGCACGGCGGAGACGGCCATCTGGGCATAGCGGGTCACATCGTACCGCTCCCCCAGCTCCCCCTTGCAGGCATCGCACACCCCGCAGGGCTCCACCGCCGCTTCCCCGAAATAGCGGCGCACGGCGGCACGGCGGCAGTCATCGCCATTGAGGAAGGCGAAGAGTTGCCGCGTCTTGGTCAGCTGGACGCGTTTGACCTCATCGGGAGCATCGCTGGCATACGTCCACTGAAGCGACCGGTTCATGTCCGACGGGCCGAACAGGGCGACGCCTTCGGCCGGCTCGCCATCGCGCCCGCCCCGGCCGACTTCCTGCCAGTAAGCTTCCAGAGTCTTGGGCGGATCGGCGTGGATGACGAAGCGCACATCCGGCTTGTCGACGCCCATCCCAAACGCAACCGTGGCGCACATCACCAGCCCCTCTTCCAGCAGGAAGCGGCGCTGCCGCGCGGCGCGGACCTCAGCCTCAAGGCCCGCATGATAGGCGAGCGAGGGCACGCCGGCTTTCTCCAGCGCGTCGGCCAGATCCTCGACCGCGTTGCGGGTGGCGGCATAGACGATGCCGCTGACACCTGCTCTTGCTTTGACGAGCTGGACGACGCGGGCGGTTCGGTTGCCTTCCTTCGGCTCCGCCGAGAGGATCAGGTTGGGCCGGTCAAAGCTCGCCACATGGACCGCCGGGGTCGTCAGGTCGAGCTGGGTGAGGATGTCGTCCCGCGTGCGGGTGTCAGCGGTGGCGGTGACCGCCAGGCGCGGCACGCCTGGGAACAGCGATTTGAGCCGGCCAAGGGCGCGGTAATCGGGGCGGAAATCATGGCCCCATTGGCTGACGCAGTGGGCCTCATCGACCGCAATCAGCGAGACCTTCATCCGCGAGAGCCGGTCAGCGAGCCCATTGCCGAGCCCTTCAGGCGAGACATAGAGTAGGTCCATCTCCCAGCGCGCGGCGGCGTCCAGCGCCGCAGAGCGGGCACCAAAATCCATCGAGCTGTCGAGGCGTTCGGCGCGCACCCCGGCAAGCTTCAGCGCGTCCACCTGGTCTGCCATCAGCGCGATCAGCGGCGAGACGACGATGCCCACCCCTTCCCGCAGCAGCGCCGGGATCTGATAGCACAGCGACTTGCCCCCGCCGGTCGGCAGCACGGCGAGGCCATCGCGGCCGGCCAGCGTGTCAGCGATCACCGCCTCCTGCAGGCCGCGAAAGGCATCATAGCCATAGACGCGCTTCAGCAGCGCGCGGGCATCGGCAAGGGTGGGCGGCGAAGACATGGTCGCCCCTGTTCTGAGGAGATGCGGGGATTCGGGCAAGGGGCGGGGAACGCATTGACCTGTATTCTGCTATCCTTGACGCGCCATCTGCGTTCGAGCGCTGGTAAATTCTCCTTTGCATGGTCAACAGAGAATAAGAGATATGAACACTCAAACGGGCTTCACACCCATCTAGGGTGACGGGCAGGAGCAAGCGCGAGTTCATCAGATATCCTCAGAGTTGTTCTTCGGAAACGCCAACGGGATACCAAAGGCGGGCCGCGTCAGGGAACCTGGCAGGTGCCGAGGGTTTCAAAGATTTTGAGGGGCTTGGGCATCAGCAGCATCAGCCGGTCATATGCCTCCGTGGCCTGATTGACGGAGACCGTCACCTGCGAGTCGTAGGCGGAGAGATCACCATCCCTGTCGGAATACGTGGCCTGAGCTTCATTGGCCCAATTATAGCTCGCAAAATCTGCCTTATCGGCGGTGGGGGCCGGATCAAGGGCGTCGACGAAGCTCTGCTCCCAATCGCGCTCGGCGCTTTGACGCCAGACTTCCCAATAGGCGACGCAAGGTGTCTTTTCCCCCGCCGTCTCTGGCGAAACGCCGAGGGCCCATCCCTCCTGAAAGGCTGCATTGACGCTCTGAGCGCTTTGCGCGCTCGCAGCGCCGCACATCATCAGGGCAG
Organism: Hyphomonas sp. 34-62-18; assembly: GCF_002282565.1. Lineage (GTDB taxonomy): Bacteria > Pseudomonadota > Alphaproteobacteria > Caulobacterales > Hyphomonadaceae > Hyphomonas. Next base: position 370 of record NZ_NCJT01000127.1, on the reverse strand, counting down.
AGAGCGCGCAATGCGCGGCAGTCGCGAACGGTTTCATAGCACGGCTCCAAAGCTGACTTGAACACAGTCTGGAGCCGAAGCTGACGGGGCGCACTCCCCTGAAAAGGCGCATTATTCCGGCGGGCGCAGCTCAGTAGGGCCGGTTGAGCCGGGTTCTTCAGCAGGCGTCTCAGCGGGGGCCGGGTCTGGCTCTGTCCCGGCTTCGGGTTCCGGCTGGGCCTCTGGCGCTGTTTCTGACCCGGTGGGGGGGTCCCCGGGGATCTCGCCGGAGAGTTCGGACGCGGCGTCAGGATTGCCTGCGGGCGGATTAGCGAGGCGCTCGTCGGCGGCATTCAGCAGATCATTGAGTTCGTCATTGGCGTTGCGGGGC